>SFLD01000031.1 GCA_004553545.1 Clostridiales bacterium
CCCATCCCTCGCGGCTGCGGGCGCGGACGCTTCGCTGCGCGCCGGCTGGCTTGGGCTTTCCGTAGGGGCCGACGACCTGACCGACGCCCCAAATTTCGGAAGGAAATTTGGTCGGCGGAGGCCATGCCCTAGGTACGGCAGCCCGAACCCCCGTCCATCGTAAAAAAGGACGGATTCCCACGTCGGCCCGTTGGGCCTCCTCGGAATGACAAAGGATCAGAACTGTCATTGCGAGGAGCGAAGCGACGCGGCAATCCGTATCCCCGTCCCCAAAGGCTCCCTTGTGCAAAGGGAGCTGTCGCCCGCAGGGCGACTGAGGGATTGTCCGGCGTTGCTGGACACTTTGGGGATAATCTCTGCCGCGATTCTCGCCCATTTCTTCGCACCCGCGCCGCAAACGCTTCGCTGTGCGCCGCTGGCCCGGGTGGTCGATGCAACTTTCTCTTCTTTCCGTAGGGGCCGATGCCCACATCGGCCCGCTGCTAGGCATCACCTGTGTTGCACCCGTAGGGCGGGGTGACCACACCCCGCCGTAGATCGCCCTGCTCCGGTCCCCCTGTAGGGGGCGGGCTTTGTCCCGCCCCGTTGGGGAAAAGCTCCGTTTCACACCGATTCCCGGTGTTCCGGAACGCTCCCGCCCCGCGTAGGGGCGGACCTGTGTGTCCGCCCGGACACGTCTCTGCGCGGGACCCGCCCACGGGCCGACACATCGGTCGGCCCCTACAGGTCAAATTGCAACCTCTATCAACCCCTGGAAAACCGGGCGGGGACAGAGCCCCGCCCCTACCGCTGATCGTGGTACCAAGCGGGCGGGTCAATGTACCGTAGGCATGGCCTCCTCCGCTGCTGTTCCAACGGGACGCACCTTGGCGCTGCGCTGTTCCGACAGCAAAAGCGCCGCCCTCAGGGCGGCGCTTCTGGCTTTGTTTATGGCAGGTAGTTCAGCGGGTTTTTGGCCACGCCGTTGACCCGGATCTCGAAGTGGCAGTGGTTGCCGGTGGAGTTGCCGGTGGAGCCCATCTTCGCGATCTGCTGGCCCTTGTAGACGTGCTGGCCCACGGAGACCAGCAGGCTGGAGTTGTGGCCGTAGTAGGTGACGACGCCGTTGCCGTGGCTGATCTGGACCAGATAGCCGTAGCCCCGCATCCACCCGGCGTAGATGACGGTGCCGCCGTCCGCCGCATAGATGGGGGTGCCCCGGCGGTTGGCGATGTCGATGCCCTTGTGGTTGGTGGAGCCGATGCCGCCCGGGGACTTCCGCCCGCCGAAGCGGGAGGTAAGGGAGCCGGAGGCGGGCCAGCGGAAGGAGCCGGTGGGCAGCCACGTGGGCCGCTCCTTGGTGCCCCGGAGCCGCTGCTCCGTCACGGGCTCCTGCAGCTCCGTGTAGGAGAGGACGGTGCGCTCGGTCTCCTCGCCGTTGGTGTAGGTGACATTGGCCACCACGTCGGCCTTGCCGTAGACGCCCTTGGAGGTGACCTTGTAGTCGCCCTTGTAGAGATCGGCGCTGTCGGTATAGGCCACGTCATAGGGGATATCCGCCAGGTACCGCTCCTGCTCCGTCACGGTGAGGGTCAGGTAGGGCACGGCGGCGGAGAGGGTCAGGACCTCGCCGATGGCAAGGCGGTTGGGGTCATAGCCGGGGTTCATGGCCAGCAGCTCCTTGGAGGTCATGCCGTGGTCCTCCGCGATCTCCGACCAGGTGTCGCCCTTTTTCACGGTGTAGGTGACTTCCTCGTCCTTGGTGCTGTAAAGGAGCTCCGCCAGATACCCCAGGTTCATGATCTTCTCCGTGGGGTAGTAGCCCTCCTTGACCTCCACCTCCTCCCGGAAGTCGCAGGAGATGGTGTTCTCGCTGCTGACGCCGTACTTGAGCTGCTGCTGCAGCTCCTCCAGCGCGCCCTCATAGGGGGTGGCGCCGATGAGCTCGCCGTCCACATAGAGGCCGTAGCCGTAGGTCACGAGGCCGATCTCGTCGGAGAGCTCCTCCTCCAGGGTGCTCTCATCCACCAGCTCGCTGCGGGGCAGGATGGCGGAGGCGTAGCGGATCATGCTCTCGGAGATGGTATAGGTCCCGCCGAGAGCCTGGCTGGTGCGGCGCTCCAGGTCACTGGCGGCGTCCCTGGCCACCCGGGCGGAGCTGACCTTGGCCAGCTCCTGGCCGTCGTAGCTCACCACGGTGCCCAGGGTGAAGAAGGAGAAGAAGCCCACCACCAGGATCAGCGCCGCGGCACCGCCCAGAAACCAGAGGGTGTGGGCCCGCCGGTGCTCCACGGGACGGCGGCTGGCCGTCCGGGAGATGCGGCTGCGGCGGTGGAAGAGCTTCCGCTCCCGGAGATGGCTCCCCAGCATGGGCAGCATCCCGCGGAAGAAGAGCAGGATCTGCACCGGCAGACGGTTGGACTCCGGGAAGCGGCAGGCCTTCTCCTCCCGCCGGATGCTGTGCAGGCGGCGGCGGACATGGGCCATCCACTCAGAGACGCTGCCGGTGAAGGCCGGCGCGGCCTCCTTTCCGGCGCTCTCCTCCACCACCGGGGCGTAGACCACGGGGCCGCCGCTCTCTTTCCGGGGGGCCTTCCGCCCCAGCCTGGGGGCGCGGGTCCGGGAGGCTCTGGCTTCCGCCCGGGCAGGCTCCGGTCTGACGGGCGGGGCAGGCTCCGCTTTCACGGGCTGGGCGGTTTCGGTCCGGATGGGCGCGGCGGCTTCCGCCTTGGCGGGCGCGGCCTGGACGGGCTCTGTGGCCTCGGCCCAGGCGTCGGCCGCAGGGTCCTTTGCGGGCAGGGTCTCCGCCCGGCGGCGGGGCCGCTCCGGCTCCATGGCCCGCTGGCGGCGGCGTCTTGCCAGGCGCCGCTCCGTGTCCCAGCGCTCCAGGCGCTGGCGCAGGGTCGTGGTCTTGTTTTCCTTCATCGTCGCGTTCATGGGTCGCTCCTTTATCCTCGGGAAAGCGGCGGACCGCCCTCCCGCGCTTCGCTCGGGTGCGCCCCGGCAAGCCGGGGCCGCGGGATCTCTCCCAACAAGCATATCGTCCCCCAGGGGGACGAAAAAGTTACATTTTGTTACCGTTTATCATAGCGGTTTTTTCCCTTACCGTCAACCCCTAATTCATGGGCTCCGTCCCTTCCGCCGCCCCAAGATAGGGGAAAAGGCCCCATTTCACAAAAAGTTTGCAATTTTTTCACAGTTCTGCCCCGCGGGCGGTGGTCTCTCTCCGGCAGGCGGCGCGCCGCCCCCGGAAAGTCTGGGCGCTCCGCGCCCTTCCGCCCCCGGGCCCTTCCGGTGTCCGTCCTGACAGAAAGGGGGATTTCGGCATATTTGCCCGCCAAAAACGGGAAAATCTCCCGAAAACCATGGCTTTCCGTCTTGCATCTTTCCGGCATCCGCATTATAATATCTCTGCTGTTTTGATCCCCCGGCGCGCGGCGCCGGAAATTCTGACTTGATGGAGGGAAACCCACTATGTTCAAGGAACTCATTGAGAAGCTGAAGGCCCATCCCCGGACCATCGTCTTCACCGAGGGCACCGACCCCCGCATCCTGGAGGCATCCGCCCGTCTGCTCTCCGGCACCTTCCTGACCCCCATCCTCGTGGGCAATGAGGAGGCCGTGAAGACCGCCGCCGAGAACTGCGGCTTCAACATTCGCGGCGCCCAGATCATCGACCCCGCCACCTATCCCCGCATGGATGAGATGGTGGCCACGATGGTGGAGCTCCGCAAGGGCAAGATGACCCCCGAGCAGTGCCGCGAGGCCCTGCAGAAGGGCAACTACTTCGGCACGATGCTGGTGAAGATGGGCGAGGCCGACTGCCTGCTGGGCGGCGCCACCTACTCCACCGCCGACACCGTCCGTCCCGCCCTGCAGCTGGTGAAGACCAAGCCCGGCAACAAGATCGTCTCCTCCTGCATGATCCTGGTGCGCACCAACGCCACCGGCGGCAGCGAGGTCATCGCCATGGGCGACTGCGCCATCAACATCGATCCCACCGCCGACGAGCTGGTGGAGATCGCCACCGAGTGCGCCCACTGCGCCCGGGCCTTCGGCATCGAGCCCAAGGTGGCCATGTTGAGCTACTCCACCCACGGCTCCGGCAAGGGCCCCACCGTGGACAAGATGCGCGAGGCCACCGAGAAGGTCAAGGCCACCAACCCCGACTTCGACATCGACGGCGAGATGCAGTTCGACGCCGCCGTCTCCCCCGTGGTGGGCCAGCTGAAGTTCCCCGGCTCCCCCGTGGCAGGCTATGCCAACACCTTCATCTTCCCGGAGATCAACTCCGGCAACATCGGCCACAAGATCGCCCAGCGCCTGGGTCACTTCGATGCCTACGGCCCCGTGCTCCTGGGCCTCAACGCCCCCATCAACGACCTCTCCCGCGGCTGCAACGCCGCCGAGGTCTACTCCATGTCCATCATCACCGCCAGCCTCTGCAAGGACTGAGAGATCGCCTGCAAAAAGAGACGGCCGCACCCGCGGCCGTCTCTTTTGATCTGTCCCGGCGGTGAGAGGAAATCTTGAGAAAAGCCGGAACTTTTGGCGCTCGCCTGCGTCTCATCCATAGAAACGCAATGTTGAGGGAGGTCGTTTGCATGAGAAGGAAAGGGGTCCTCGCCGCGGCCGTGATCCTCGCCGCTCTGACGGCAGCTGTGCTGATCGCGAGGGGGAAAATGCCGTATCAGGATCTGAAGGCATCCGAGGTTGTCTCCGCAGCCGTCCGTTTATCCCCGCCGGATGAGACCGTGCCAATCGCGGATCCGGAGGAGCTGGTCGCCCTTCTGAAGGAAGTCGTGATCTATCGGGAGGACAACTCCTACACGGAATACAGCGGCCAGGCGGTCACGTTCACACTCACAATGGCGGATGGGTCTCAGGAGGAAATCACAGCATACAGTCCGTTCCTCATCGTCAACGGCACCGGATATCGGGCAAAGTACGAACCCTGTGAGCAGCTGAACCGCTATGCCAATCAATTGCGGAACGCCGGATGAAACGATCCCCCATCCGTCCCGTCAGATTCGGCAGCCGCGAACGCAAAGAGGGAAGAATCATCCATTGTCAATTGTTAATTGTCAATTTTGTTCCCCGTTCCCCGCGCAGAAAGGAGCGCCGCCCTTCCGGGCGGCGCTCTCTTTCGCTTTTTCCCTTACCGGATGCCCTTCAGGATGCCGCTGCCCTCACTGAGGGCGGAGAGGTCGCTGAGGGCCACGGTGCCGATGCCGAAGAGGCGGCAGAGCTGGACCCGCTCCTGGATGGAGCTCTCGTCGTGATACCAGACGGCGCCGCTGCTGGGGAGGAGGTAGTTCTGGGCGTAGCGGTCGGAGTAGTAGGCCCGGTTTTTGGCGGCCAGGGCCTGGACCTCCGCCTCGGTGCGGCCGCCGGCGGTGGTGCTGAGGGTCAGGATCAGCTTGCTCCGGGCGGCGGCAGGGACGGCGGCCATGGCCCGGACGATCTCCTCCGGGGGTTCCAGGGGGGCTACCCGGATGCCGTTCTTCGTCACGGGGTCCGGGGTGGTGGCCAGCAGGAGGCCGTCGCACCGGGCGGCCAGGGCCGCGAGATCGTAGGCGCCGCCGGCGTCCACCGTCAGCAGGAGGCGTCCCTCCCCCAGGGCGGCGGCCAGGGCCGTGAGGCCGTCCCGCTGCTTGGCCGTCATGCCGGAGACGCTGAGAGCCACGCCGCCGAAGCCGTCCGCCGCCGAGAGAATGCGGGAGGCCTGCAGCGTGGGGTCGCCGCCGAGGGCGGCGGCGTCCACCGTGACGCCCAGGAGCGCCCGGCTCCCCTGCAGGCGGCACTGGACCAGGAAGTCGTCCGTCCCCTGGGGGGCGGTGGCCACGCCGCTGGCGCTGAGGCGTCCGCCGGAGAGGATGAGGTCCGTGAAGCCCGTCCAGCTGACGTTCTTGGCGGTGTCCGAGACGAAGCCGATCTTTGCCGGCGCGGCGGCGAAGTAGCGGTCATAGAGGCGCATCAGCATCACCACGGCCTGCTCCCGGGTGGCGGAGCGGTCCGGGGAGAAGGCCGTCGCGGAGGTGCCGTTGACGATGCCGAGGTGGTAGGCAAGCGCCAGATAGCCCTGGTTGGTGCGGACATCCGCAAAGGGGCAGCCGATGCCGAGATCCAGGCCGGAGATGGGCCCGTAGCCCAGGGCCCGGACCAGCATGACGGCCATCTCCTCCCGGGTGATGGGGTCATTGGGGCGGAAATCGTCGGTCTGGGTGGTGACGGCCCCGTGGACCAGGGCGGTCTCGATGGCCTGGCGGCACCAGAGGTCCCTGGGCACGTCGGTAAAGCTGCCGTCGTGGTCCACCAGCTGCCACTGGAAGAAGCGGCAGAGGACGGAGACGAAGGCGCCTCTCGTCATGGAGTGGCCCAGGCCGAAGCGGGTGGCCGTCTCGCCCCGGATGAGCCCCGCCTGGGCGGAGCGGCGGATCTCGGCGGCGGCCCAGTGCTTGGCGGGCACGTCCGTAAAGCCGGAGGCGGCGGCCGCCGGAGCGGCCAGGGAGAGCGTCAGGGTCAGGGCCAGAAGCAAGGCGGCAAAGCGCCGGATGAGTCGCATAGGGGGTCCCTCCTTACGGGGCGCCGGAAGCGGCGCCGGGTGACGATAGTTTTCTCATTGTAGCATACCCGGAGCCTTCCGTCAAAGAAAATCCGCCGGATCAGGCGATTTGCTGGGGAAAAGTGCCGAAATCCGCCCAAAACCGCCGCCGAAGGGCAGAAAAAACTTTACCTTTCCCTGGGGATGAGCTATAATGAAAGGATCGTTAGTATGTTAAAATCGGGGATGGAATCGAGCTTTGGATTCTTCCGCCCCGATGGGAAGGGGCACCTTTCGTGAAGTACAGGAAATGGAACATCGGAGAGGCGGACCGGAGCGCGGTGGATGCCCTGCGCTCCGCCGGGTACTCCGGGCTGCTGGCCTCCGTGCTGGCGGCCCGGGGCGTCACCACGCCGGAGGCCGCCGCCGAGAAGCTGGAGCGGGAGCGGAAACTCACCCTCTCGCCCCTTCTGATGAAGGACATGGACCGGGCGGTGGCGCGCATCCAGCAGGCCATCGCGGACGGCGAGACCATGGCCGTCTTCGGGGACTACGACGTGGACGGCATCACCGCGACGGTGGTGGTGGAGGACTACCTCCGCCGCCAGGGGGCGGAGTGCCTGCGCTACATCCCCCGCCGGGTGGAGGACGGCTACGGATTGAGCCTGGACGCCATCCGCCGCCTGCGGGAGAAGGGGGCCACTCTCCTCATCACCGTGGACTGCGGCGTCACCGGGGTGGAGGAGGTGGACTACGCCCGGTCCCTGGGCATGGACGTGGTGGTGACGGACCACCACGAGTGCCGGGAGACCCTGCCGAGGGCCGTGGCCGTGGTGAACCCCCACCGGCCGGACTGCCCGTATCCTTTCAAGCATCTCGCGGGCGTGGGCGTCGCCCTGAAGCTGGTGCTGGCCCTGGGGGGCGAGAGCCGGGAGGACGCCCTCTTCGCCCGGTACTGCACCCTGGCCGCCATCGGCACCATCGCGGATGTGATGCTGATGGAGGGGGAGAACCGGACCATCGTCTCCTGCGGCCTCGAGGCTCTGCCCCACACGGATTTCGCCGGTCTCCACGCCCTGCTGCGGGAGGCGGGCCTCAGCGATAAGCCCCTCTCCTCCGTCCAGGTGGGCTTCGCCCTCTCCCCCCGGATCAACGCCGCCGGGCGGATGGGGGAGGCGGACCTTGCGGCGGAGCTTCTGGAGTGCGCCGACCCGGGCCGGGCGGAGGAATTGGCCCGGGAGCTCTGCCAGCTGAACCGGGAGCGCCAGAGCGTGGAGCAGGACATCTGCGCCGACGCCATCGACCAGATCGGCCGTCTGCCGGCCAGCGAGCGCAGCGCCCTGGTGCTGGCCAGCGAGCGCTGGCACCAGGGGGTGGTGGGCATCGTGGCCTCCCGCCTCAGCGAGAAGTACTCCTGCCCCAGCTTCATGATCCACCTGAAGGGCGGCATGGGCAAGGGCTCCTGCCGCTCCTGGGGAGGCTTCAACCTCTTCGCCGCCCTCGAGAGCTGCTCGGATCTCCTGGAGGAGTTCGGCGGCCACGAGCTGGCGGCGGGCTTCACCATCCGGGAGGAGAACATCCCCGCCTTCCGCTCCCGGATGAACCGCTGCGCCCACGCCGCCATGGACGGCAACCTCCCCATCCCCTCCCTGGACGTGGACTGCGCCGTCACCAGCCCCGGCGAGGTGACCCTCTCCGCCGTGGAGGAGCTGGGGATGCTGGAGCCCTACGGCGCCGGGAATCCCCGGCCGGTCTTCGCCCTGCTGGGCGCCACGGTGGATTCCCTCCAGTCCGTGGGCCAGGGGCGGCACCTGAAGCTGCGGCTCAGCAAGGGCAGCTGCCGTTTTGAAGCCATCTACTTCTCCGCCACGGCGGAGAGCTGCGCCGTGGCCGCCGGGATGCGGGTGGACGCCGCCTTCTACCTGCAGGTCAACACCTTCCGGGGCCAGACCACGCTGCAGCTGCAGATCATCGACCTGCGCCCCTCCCTGACGCCCTCCCGCCACGAGGCGGAGGCGCTGGAGCTGGTGGCGCGCTGCTGCGAGGGCGGCCCCCTCACCGAGCGGGAGAAGTCCCGCATCCCCGCCCAGCGGGAGCCCTTCGCCGCCTGCTATACCGCCCTGGAGCGGCAATTGAAGCGGACCGGCGCCGAGAGCGCCCCGGAGCTGCCGCTGCTGCGGCTCCTGGCGGCAGAGAGCGGGGGGAGCGACGGCTTCCTCCGGGCGGCCATGGCCCTGCGGGTCTTCCGGGAGCGGGGACTGGTCCAGATCACCCAGGGGGAGGACGGCTTCCTCACCCTGCGGCTCTCCCGCCCCGCCGGGAAGGTGGACCTCTTTGCCTGCCCGTACCTCCGGCGGCTGAAAAGCCCAAACCCCAATGGAAGGGAGTGAGTCCATGACAAGCGAAAGAAAGATCGTCCCGGATAACGGCCTGGCGGCGGACCTGCACACCGCCCCCCAGATCCACCGGGAGGACAGCGTCCAGGACGCCATCATCGAGGAGCAGTACGCCCGCCTGGTGGAGACCGTCCGGGACTATAACCCCGCGGCGGACTTTGTCCACATCGAGAGCGCCTACCACTTTGCCAAGCGCTGTCACGAGGGCCAGCGCCGCAAGAGCGGCGAGCCCTACATCATCCATCCCCTGGCGGTGGCCCAGATCGTGGCCGAGGAGCTGAAGCTGGACAGCGAGTCCATCGAGGCCGCCCTCCTCCACGACTGCATTGAGGACACGGCGGCGACCTACGCCGACATCGCCCGGCTCTTCTCTCCCACGGTGGCGGACCTCGTGGAGGGCGTCAGCAAGCTGACCCGCATCCAGTACGCCACCAAGGAAGACGAGCAGATGGAGAACCTCCGGAAGATGCTCATCGCCATGAGCAAGGACATCCGGGTCATCCTCATCAAGATCTCCGACCGGCTCCACAACATGCGTACCATGGAGTACCAGAGCCCCGCGAAGCAGAAGCAGAAGTCTCTCGAGACCATGGAGATCTACGCCCCCATCGCCCACCGCTTAGGCATGCAGCGCATCAAGTGGGAGCTGGAGGACCTGTCTCTCAAGTACCTGGACCCCGTGGGCTTTGAGGAGATCAACTCCTCCCTTCAATTGAAGGCCAAGGAGTACGACGCCTTCATGAAAAAGACCCAGGACCAGATCGACAAGCGCCTCCAGGAGATGCACATCCCCCACACCGTCTACGGCCGGATGAAGCATCCCTACTCCATCTACCGCAAGATGTTCAGCCAGAACAAGCAGCTGGACGAGATCTTCGACCTCTTCGCCTTCCGGGTGATCGTGGGCAGCGTGGGGGACTGCTACAACGTTCTCGGCGTCATCCACGACCTCTATAAGCCCATCCTGGGCCGCTTCAAGGACTATATCGGCACCCCCAAGCCCAACGGCTACCAGTCCCTCCACACCACCGTCATGGGCTCCGACGGCATCCCCTTCGAGGTCCAGATCCGGACGGAGGAGATGCACGAGATCGCCGAGTACGGCGTGGCCGCCCACTGGAAGTATAAGCAGGGCGGGGCCGGGGCCGGCACCGAGGGGAAGTATGAGTGGGTCCGCCGCCTGCTGGAGAATCAGGACGGCACCGACGCCGAGGAGTATATCCACTCCCTGAAGGTGGATATGTTCTCCGACGAGGTCTTCGTCTTCACCCCCAACGGCGACGTGCAGAACCTGCCCGCCGGGGCCACGCCCATCGACTTCGCCTATGCCATCCACTCCGCCGTGGGCAACCACATGATCGGCGCCAAGATCAACGGCCGCATCGTGACGCTGGACTCCAGCCTGAAAAACGGCGACATCGTGGAGATCATCACCTCCAAATCCGCCAAGGGCCCCAGCCGGGACTGGCTGAAGATCGCCAAGTCCAGCGAGGCCCGCAGCAAGATCCGCCAGTGGTTCAAGAAGGAGAAGAAGGACGAGAACATCGTGGCGGGCCGGGCGGCCTTCGAGGCGGAGCTGAAGCACTGCGGCATCGCCATGAAGGAGGTCATGGACCCGGAGCTTCTCACCAACGTCCTCCGCCGGACCTCCTACAGCACCCTGGAGGAGCTCTACGCCGCCATCGGCTACGGCGGCTTCACCGCCCAGAAGGCCGTGAGCCGCATCCAGGGGGAGCTGGGCCGCATCGCCGCCAAGCACCACCAGGAGGAGAAGGCTGCCGAGCTGATGGAGGAGAAGCCCGAGGCCCCCAAGCCCGTCCAGCGGAAGGTCCGCAGCGAGCAGGGCATCATCGTGGAGGGCCTGGACAACTGCCTCGTGAAGTTCTCCAAGTGCTGCACCCCCGTGCCGGGGGACGAGATCGTGGGCTTCATCACCCGGGGCTACGGCGTCAGCGTCCACCGCTGCGACTGCCCCAACGCCAGCGAGGAGCGGCGCAAGCTCCCGGGTCAGGAGGGCCGCTGGATCAAGGTCTCCTGGGGCAGCGACACCCTGGACAGCTACCCCACCTCGTTGGAGCTGGTCTGCAAGGACCGGAACAACCTCATCCTGGATATCTCCACCGTCCTCTCCACCACCAATACCAGGGTTTCCGCCATCCAGTCCCGCACCGGGGCGGACCAGTTCGTGAACATCCACCTGGAGATCAGCATCCGGGACCAGCAGCAGCTGCGGGATGTGATGAACCGGCTGCACCAGATCTCCGGGGTACTGGAGGTCACCCGTCCGGCGGGGTAAGGCACCGCAAAGCCCCCCCCGGCGGGCGGATGGCATCCGGGGTTCTGACTTCTATCGAAGGCTGAGTGGGCCGCCCCCTGTGGGGCATCCCGTAGGGCGGGGTGACCACACCCCGCCGGGGGTGCCGATGAAGATCGGTGGCTTTCGTATTTCCCCCCCAGACCCCCTTGAAACGACCAAAGGAAGGGCCGCGGCCCTTCCTTTGGAAACCATCCCGGGGTTACGGGGGATTCCGGAAGACGGGCGCGGACGCTTCGCTGTGCGCGGTTACGGGGGACGTTGGGACGGGGGACGAAAGATGGAGGCTTTGGTGCCTGCTGTCATTCCGGGTCCCTGCCTTGTGGAAGACGAGGGAAACGACAGCCTGGTAGATCTGAACCAGCATTGGGTGTTCGTCACCTTTGGCCCCTGTAGGGGCGGGGCTCTGTCCCCGCCCGCTCTTCTGGGGTTGATGGGTATTTCGATTAAATCCGTAGGGGCCGACCTATGTGTCGGCCCGTGGCGGGTCCCGCGCAGAGGCGTGTCCGGGCGGACACATAGGTCCGCCCCTACGCGATGCGGGAAACGTTCCGGAGATAACGGAAATTGGCACGGAAAACGAACATTCCCCCTGCGGGGCGGGACGGAGCCCGCCCCCCTACAGAAGAATGGAAGCAAGCTGGCCCACGGCGGGGTGCGCCTAGGGTGTGGCTTCCGCCAGCCAAATTCCGAAACGGAATTTGGGGCGTCAGTCATGGTCACCCCGCCCTACGGGTGCGTCACAGGTAGTGCGCAGCAACGGGCCGATGTAGGCATCGGCCCCTACGCCCTGCGGAGGACGGCACGCCGGGGGCGTCGTGCCCTACGGGTGGTTGCGGAGAGCCGCCGCGATTGCCCTGGCCAGCGGCGCACAGCGGAGCGTTTGTGCCAGCGGGTGCGAGGAAATGGGTGGGAATTGCGGCAGAGATCATCCCCAAAGTATCCAGCAACCTTGGACAATCCCTCAGTCACGGCGAAGCCGTGACAGCTCCCTTTACACAAGGGAGCCTTTGGGGACGGGGGGATACGGATTGCCGCGTCGCTTCGCTCCTCGCAATGACAGTCCTGATCCTTTGTCATTCCGAGGAGGCCCAACGGGCCGACGTGGGAATCCGTCCTTTTTCCGATGGACGGGGGTTCGGGCCGCCGTACCTAGGGCATGGCCTCCGCCGACCAAATTTCGTGCCGAAATTTGGGGCGTCGGTCAAGTCGTCGGCCCCTACGGAAAGCCCGATCAACCACCCAAGCCAGCCGGCGCGCAGCGAAGCGTCCGCGCCCGCGTGGGCGAGGGATGGGCGGGAATCGGTGCAAAGGCCATCCCAAAAGGGGGACCGCCGCCGCGACCGCTCAGGCAGCGCTTAGCGAAGCGGAAAGCGCGGAAAGAGTCGCTGGTCAAATTCGGTCTTTGCCCGATGACCTCAGAGTGCAGCACGGCGTATTGGGTTCGGAAGTCTCAGCAAGGCCCCACCCGTGTTCACGTAGGGACTGCGATAACTGAGTAGGACCGTTTAGGGCCGCATCCCGTTGTGCAAGAGGACACGGAGTGTCCGGGTTGCACAACGAGAACGCGTTTTTTCTTTCGACGGCTCCACCGTCACTTTCTTTTTGGGGCGCCAAAAAGAAAGTGACGGTGGAAAGCCATCGATCTTCATCGATATCCCCGGCCGGTCGACCGGCCCCACGGCGGCGGGGTGTGGTCACCCCGCCCTACGGAAGCAACGCGGGTATTGCATCGCAGCATCTGGACGCATTTTGTTGTTTCAACAACATTTAGAAGGAGGGACCCCTATGCGGGCAGTTGTTACCCGGGTGCGGGAGGCATCCGTTACCATTGAGGGCCGCGTCAACGGCGCCATCGGCCAGGGCTTTCTGGTGCTGCTGGGGGTGGGCCCCAACGACACGGAAGCCGTCTGCGACAAGCTGGCAGAGAAGGTCTGCAACCTTCGGGTCTTTGAGGACGAGAACGGCAGGATGAACCGCTCACTGGAGCAGGTGGGCGGCAGCCTTCTGGTGGTCTCCCAGTTCACCCTCTACGCGGACACCTCCTCCCGCCGCCCGGGCTTCACCGGCGCGGCCAAGCCGGACCTTGCCATCCCCCTCTACGAGCGCTTCCTACAGCGCTGCCGGGACCGGGGCTTCGAGGTCCGGCACGGGGAGTTCGGCGCGGACATGCAGGTCGCCTCCGTCAACGACGGGCCTGTCACCATCCTCTTTGACACCGACGGCAAGCTCTGAAACGCCGCCAAAATGTGAAGATTCTTGAAACCTTTGGGGGAAGGGCTTGCTTTTTCCCCTCATTCCCGTATCATCATAGGATGGCAGATGCCGTCCCGCCCCCAGGTGGGGCAGAAAGGGGTATTATATGAAAGTTCTCGCTCTGCCGGTGGGGCAGCTGGAGACCAACTGCTACCTCCTCTGCGACGTGGAGCGCAAGCTCTGCGCCGTCATCGACCCCGGCGCCGACGCCGACGTCATCCTGGAGAACGTCCGGGAGAACGGCTGCGACATCTGCGCCATCCTGCTGACCCACGGCCACGACGACCACGTGGGCGGCGTCGCGGGCATCCGGGCCGCCTGCCCGGACATCCCCGTCTACCTCAACGAACGGGACGCCGCCATGCAGAAGCCCGGCATGGAGCGCCTCTTCCCCCCGGTGCCGGACACCGTGAGCTATGACGAGGGGGACATCCTGGCGGTGGGGAACATCCCAGTCCGGGTCCACGCCACCCCCGGCCACACCCCCGGCGGCGTGACGCTGGAGTGCGGCCAACTCCTCTTCTGCGGCGACACCCTTTTCGCCGGCTCCTGCGGCCGGACGGACTTCCCCGGCGGCGACGCGGACGCCGAGATGGCCTCCCTCCGGAAACTGGCGGCCCTGCCGGGGGACTACCACGTCCTCCCCGGCCACATGGGGGCCTCCACGCTGCAGCATGAGCGGGAGAGCAACCAGTACATGGCCTACGCCATCCGGAGCGGGAAATGAAGCTCCACTTTTCCGGCCACGACTGCCGGTATGTCATCGAGCAGGGACTTTTGTCCCTCTTCCCCGAGGAGCGCCCCACCTATGGGACCATCAACCCGGAAACCGACCGGCGCTGGGCGGAGGTGAGCCTGCGGGGCGACAACGCCCACTGCTGCGCCGAGACCCGCCTGGGCTGGGACGGGAAGACCGTCACCGAGACGGTGGAAGCCGCCCTCTCCGGCACGGACTATGAGAGGGAAGGCCAGCGCCGCCGGGCCCTGGGCCGGAGCTTCTTTGAAGCCTACCGCTCCCTCACCGGCGTGACGCCTCCCTGGGGCTCCCTCACCGGCGTCCGCCCCGGCAAGCTGGCGGCGGAGCGCCTCCGGAAGGGCGAGAGCCTGGCGGACGCCCAGCGCTTCCTGGAGGAGAGCTACTTCGTCTCCCCCCGGCGGGCCCGCCTGGCCGCCGAGGCCGCGGAAGCCGGCCTCAAAGAGGAGCGGAGCCTGGAGAAGCGGGACATCGACCTCTACCTTGGCATCCCCTTCTGCCCCACCCGCTGCGCCTACTGCTCCTTCGTCAGCGCCAGCGTGGAGAAGTCCTTCGCCCTCATCGAGCCCTATCTCGCCGCCCTGACGGAGGAGATCCGGGCAGGGGGAAAAATGCTCCGGGACTTAGGGCTGAACGTCCACGCCTTCTACATGGGCGGCGGCACCCCCACGACCCTGTCGGCGGAGCAAATGGACCGCCTCCTGGGCGAGCTCCAGGACGCCTTTGACCTCTCCCGCTGCCGGGAGATCACCGTGGAGGCCGGACGCCCCGACACCGTGACGCCGGAGAAGCTGAAAGTCCTCCGCTGCCGGGGAGTGGACCGGGTCAGCGTCAACCCCCAGAGCATGGACGACCGGGTGCTCCAGGCCATCGGCCGCCGCCACACGGCGGAGGAGGTGCGGCGCTGCCTCGGCGAAGTCCGGGACGCGGGCTTCCCCCACGTCAACATGGACCTCATCGCGGGCCTGCCCGCCGACACGGCGGAGGGCTTCCGGGCGTCTTTGGCCGAGTGCATGGCCTACGCGCCCGACAACCTGACAGTCCACACCCTGAGCCTCAAGCGGGGCAGCACATTGCTCAATGGCGAGCTTGCCATCCCCAGCGCGGAGGAGGTGGCCGCCATGCTGGACCACGCCGACCCCGCCCTGCGGGCGGCGGGCTACGTGCCTTACTACCTCTACCGGCAGAAGTACATGTCCGGCAGCTTTGAGAACGTGGGCTGGTGCATGCCCGGCAGCGAAAACCTCTATAATATGGATATCATGGAGGAGCTCTGCTCCATCCTCTCTCTCGGCGCCAGCGGCTCCACCAAGATGATGGGCGCGCCGGAGAGCCGCATCCGCCGCTGCTTCAACCCCAAGTTCCCACGGGAGTATATCAGCATGCCGGAGAAGTGGCAGGCCAATCAACGGGCCTTCGCCGACTTCTACCGGGCATGGAACGGAGAAAGAAAGGAGAATTTCTATGGCTTACTCGCTGAAGCACATCAATGAGCTGGCAAAGAATGACCCCAAGGCCTTCGTGGAGGGCACCGAGGCGGAGTTCCAGCGCAAGCTGGAGCTGGCCGCCAAGCGCATCGCGGGCAACCGGGACAAGTCCCACATCATCCTGCTCTCCGGCCCCTCCGGCTCCGGCAAGACCACCACCGCCATGAAGATCGAGAAGCTCCTGGACGAGTCCGGCGTGGAGACCCACACCATCTCCATGGACAACTACTTCAACACCATCGACCCGGAGACCGCTCCCCGCAACCGGGAGGGGGCCATCGACTACGAGTCCCCCTTCTGCCTGGACATCGACCTTCTCAACCGCCACTTCGCCATGCTGGACCGGGGGGAGACCATCCACATCCCCAAGTATGAGTTCGCCCGGCAGATGCGCTCGGACATCCTCTCCCAGCCCCTGCGCCTGGGGAAGGATGAGCTGGCCATCTTCGAGGGCATCCACGCCCTGAACGACGTCATCATCGGCAAGAACCCCCAGGCCTTCAAGCTCTACATCGCCGCCCGCTCCAACGTGGTGGACGAGGACGGCACTGTGGTCTTCTACCACCACTGGCTGCGCCTCTGCCGCCGCATCGTCCGGGACTATAAGTTCCGGGGCAGCGATGCGGAGTTCACCCTGAAGCTCTGGCCCAACGTCCGCCGGGGCGAGAAGCTCTACATCTCCCCCTACAAGGAGAACGCCGACCTGAAGTTTGACTCCTCCCTGGCGACCGAGGTCTGCGTCATGAAGCCCTACGTGGTCCCCCTGCTCCAGGAGCTGCCCCGGGGCCAGTATCCCGACGCGGATGCCATTCTCGCCGCCTATGATAAGATCGAGGCCCTGGACGAGAGCCTCATCCCCGCGGACTCCCTGATCCGGGAGTTCATCGGCGGCGGCAGCTTCAGCTACTAAGGAGGGCTCAGTCATGGACCAGCGGATGGAAAAGCTGCTGCGGGGCGTAAAGGACACGGCGTACTACGCCGCCGGCAAGGCCGCGGAGGCTGCGGCCGCCACAGGGCAGGCCGTCTCCGCCGCCGGGGAGAGCATCGCGGACTACCGGGACCTCCGCCGCCTGGAGCGGGAGATCCAGACCCTCCGGCAGGAGGTGAAGCTGCAGCTCCAGGCCGTGGGCGGCATGCTCTACGCCACCCACTGCGGCAAGCCCTCCGACTCCGACGAGCTCCTGGCGAAGCTCCGGGTCATCGACGGCCTGGAGGAGCGCGTCCGCGCCCTCTCCGCCCAGGCGGAGGCCCTGCGCCGGAAGGGGAAGTGAGCCCCGCCGGGGAAATTTTCGTGAGATCGAGGTAATTCCATGTCGGAACAGAGCAAAAAGCAATCCTTCCTGGGGGGCGCGGCCATCCTGGCCGGGGCCGTGGCGGTGGTGAAGGTCATCGGCGCGCTCTATAAGCTGCCCCTCAACAACATCCTGGGAGACGTGGGCAAGACCTACTTCCAGACCGCCTATGAGATCTACAACGTCCTTTTGACCGTCTCCACCGCGGGCCTGCCCCTGGCCATCTCCAAGCTCACGAGCCAGGCCCACGCCCGGGGCCGGGAGAATGAGAAGCGCAAGATCTTCCGCACCGCCATCTGGCTTTTCTTCGCCCTGGGGCTCATCGGCTCCTGCCTGATGTTCTTCGGGGCCCAGGGCCTCGCGGACTTCCAGCGCAACTCCATGGCCGCGGCCCCCATCCGGGCCCTGGCCCCGGCGGTCTTCTGCGTATGCCTTCTCGCCTGCATGCGGGGCTACACCCAGGGCCAGGGGAACATGGGCCCCACGGCGGTCTCCCAGGTGCTGGAGGCCCTGTGCAAGCTGGGCGTGGGCCTGCCCCTCGCCTGGTACATCCTGAAAAAGACCCAGGAGGCCGGCCGCGCCGCAGAGCTGGCCGCCGCCGGCAGCGACGGCATGGAGCATGTGGCCGCCGGCGCCATCTTCGGCGTGACGGTGGGCACCATCCTCTCCATGGTCTTCCTGATCCTCTACCTCCTCCGCCACCGGGACAGCACGCCCTCGGACGATGTGCCCCGGAGCAGCGGCTACCTCCTGCGGCGGATCCTGGCCATCGGCGTGCCCATCACCCTGGGCAACTGCGCCATGAGCATCATCACCATGATCGACACCAAGATCATCCTGGGCCGTCTCCAGACCGGTCTGGGCCTCACGGAGGTGGCCGCCTCCGCCCTGAAGGGCCAGTACTCCTACGCCATGGATATGCTTAACATGGTGGCCTCCTTCGTCTACCCCGTCACCATGAGCCTCATCCCCTTCGCGGCGGCGGCCCTGGCCCAGGGGGATAAGCGGGGGGCCAGCCGCACGGTGAACTCCGCCTTCCGCATCCTGGCCCTGCTGGCCCTGCCGGCGGGCGTGGGCCTTTCCGTCCTCTCCACCCCCATCATGGTCCTGGTGCTCCCCGCCCAGCGGGAGGGCGCTCTCGCCGCCGGTCCCCACCTTCGCATCCTGGGCATCGCCTGCATCTTCGTCTGCCTCATGATCCTCACCAACGCCATCCTGCAGACCTACGGCAAGGAGCATCTGCCCATTTTCACCGTCATCGTGGGCGGCGTCGTGAAGATCGTGATGAACTATATCCTGGTAGGCGACCCGGACATCGGCATCCACGGCGCCCCCTGGTCCACCCTCTGCTGCTACGGCGTCATCGCCGGGCTGAACCTCTTCTTCGTCTGGAAGTACTCCCCCCGCAAGCCCCATTACTTCCGGCTCTTCGCCCGGCCGGTCTTCGCCTCCGCCCTCATGGGCCTCGCCGCCTGGGCGGTCTGCTCCCTGGTGAGCAAGCTCCTCTCCGGCCACAGCGCCTACGGCGCCAACGCCATTGCCGCCCTCTGCGGGATCCTGGCGGGCGTCGCGGTCTACGGGGTCCTGGTCATCGCCCTGGGTCTCCTGCGGGCGGACGATGTGAAGAACATCCGGGGCGGGCAGAAGCTCATCCGCCTCCTCCACCTGCGCTGAGGGAGGAAAATCCCCGCAAAAGCCGCCGGAAAGGCGGCAAAGAAGCGCAAAGTTCTTGCAATGAGGCCGAATATATGGTAAATTTTCAGAAGGAACACTACAGCTACGAGGATATGCTGGCCATCATGCGCATCCTCCGGGCCCCCGGCGGCTGCCCCTGGGACGCCGAGCAGACCCACGAGTCCATCCGCCGCAACTTCCTAGAGGAGACCTGCGAGGCCGTGGAGGCCATTGACAACCACGACATGCCCGCCCTCTGCGAGGAGCTGGGAGATGTCCTGATGCAGGTGATCTTCCACGCCCAGATAGAAGCGGAGGTGGGCGGCTTCACCATGCAGGACGTCATCGACGGCCTCTGCCGCAAGCTGGTCTACCGCCACCCCCACGTCTTCTCGGACGTGAAGGTGGCAAACAGCGAGGAGGTCCTCAGCAATTGGGAGGCCCTGAAGCGCCGGGAGAAGGCCCAGCGCTCCACCGCGGACGCCATCGACGCCGTGGCCAAGACCCTGCCCGCCCTCTGGCGGGCGGAGAAGATGGAGTCCAAGGCCGCCAAGGCTGGCTTTGCCTGGCCGGAGGGCTCCGACGGCGCCCTCCGCAAGCTGGAGGAGGAAGTGGGCGAGCTGCGCTCCGCCGTAGAAAGCGGCAGCGTGGACGGCCGCCACGGCGTCCGGGAGGAAGTGGGCGACGTGCTCTTCATGGCCGCCCAGGTGGCCCAGAGCCACGGCGTGGACCCCGAGGCCGCCCTGCACGCCGCCTGCGACAAGTTCGCCCGCCGCTTCCGCAGCGTGGAGGAGGGGGCGGACGGCACGCCCCTCACGGAGCTCACAGAGCCGGAATTGCTGGACCTCTGGCAGAGGGCCAAGCAGAAAGAGTCTTAACAGCGGCCATACCGCGTTAGGGAATAGATTTTTCGGGTATCCTATCGGAAAAGAGTTTGCAACAAATCGTTTGAGGAGGAAATTACCAATGAACAAGGCTGAACTCATCAATGCCATCGCCGCTTCCACGGAGCTGACCAAGAAGGACGCTGAGAAGGCGCTCTCCGCCACTCTCGAGGCCATCACCAACGCGCTCGCCCAGGGCGACAAGGTCCAGATCGTGGGCTTTGGCTCCTTCGAGGTGAAGAAGCGCGCCGCCCACACCGGCCGCAATCCCCGCACCAAGGAGCCCATCGAGATCCCCGCTTCCGCCATGCCCGTGTTCAAGGCCGGCAAGGCTCTGAAGGACGCCGTCTCTCAGTAATTTTCAGGAAACCGCAGCTGCCGGTGTGGGCCCCACACCGGCAGCTTTTTGGAAAGGAACCGCTATGCGTCTCGACAAGTATCTGAAGGTCTCCCGGCTCATCAAGCGCCGGAGCGTGGCCAACGAGGCCTGCGACAACGGCCTCGTCAGCGTCAACGACCGCCCCGTCCGGGCCTCCTACGAGGTGAAGGAGGGCGACCGCATCACCCTGCGCTTCGGCGTCCGCACCATGACGGTGGAGGTCCTGGCCGTGGAGGAATCCCCCCGGAAGGACGCCGCCTCCGCCATGTACCGCCAGATCTGAAAGAACCGCCCCTGGGGGCGGTTCTTTCCTGCCCTGGACGCGAAAGAAAGGGCCGCCCAAAAGGGCGGCCCTTTCTCTATACGCTTGTTCTCGGGGAGCCGGAAGATCAGTCGTCGTACATGGCCTTCAGCTTCAGCAGGTGCTGATAGCGGTCCATGGCGTTCTGCTCGTTGCGCTCGAAGAGGTTCTCGGCGCGGTCGGGGAACTCGCGGGTCAGACGGCTGTAGCGGGCCTCGTTCATAAGGAAGTCGCGGTAGCCGCCCTCCTGGGGCTCCTTGCAGTCCAGGGTGAACTTCTTCTCGGCGGCGGGGTTGAAGCGGAAGAGGTTCCAGTAGCCGCAGTCCACGGCCTTCTTCATTTCCTTCTGGCAGTTCATCATGCCGCCCTTGATGGAGTGCATCTCGCAGGGGGCGTAGCCGATGATGAGGGAGGGACCGTGATAGGACTCGGCCTCCCGGATGGCCTTGATGGTCTGCGCGGGGTTGGCGCCCATGGCCACCTGGGCCACGTAGATGTAGCCGTAGCTCATGGCGATCTCCGCCAGGCTCTTCTTCTTGACTTCCTTGCCGGCGGCGGCGAACTGGGCCACCTGGCCGATGTTGGAAGCCTTGGAGGCCTGACCGCCGGTGTTGGAGTAGACCTCGGTGTCGAAGACGAAGATGTTGACGTCGTTGCCGGAGGCCAGGACGTGGTCCACGCCGCCGAAGCCGATGTCGTAGGCCCAGCCGTCGCCGCCGAAGATCCAGACGGACTTCTTGGCCAGGTACTCCTTCTTCTCCCAGATCTCATAGGCCAGCTTGCAGGCGGCGCAGTCGCAGTACTTCTCGCCCTTGGCCTTGAGCTCGGCGGCGTGCTCCGCGAACTGGGGCACGGCGGAGAGCTCTTCCACGGTGGCGACGCTCTGGGCCAGGGCCTCGGCGTAAGCCTTGGCGGCTTCCTGGTTGGCCTCGCCGTCGTCCATGGTGTCCAGCCACTTCTGGGCGGCTTCCTTCAGCTCGGGACGGGCCCACTCGATGGCCAGGAGCTCGCGGGTCTTGTCCGCCAGCTGGTTGCGGATGGCGTTCTGGCCCAGGTACATGCCCAGGCCGTGCTCAGCGTTATCCTCGAAGAGGGAGTTGGACCAGGCGGGGCCGTGGCCTTCCTTGTTGGTGCAGTAGGGGGAGGTGGCAGCGGGACCGCCCCAGATGGAGGAGCAGCCGGTGGCGTTGGAGATGTACATCCGGTCACCGAAGAGCTGGGTCACGAGACGGGCATAGCTGGTCTCGGCGCAGCCGGCGCAGGAGCCGGAGAACTCCAGCATGGGCTGACGGAACTGGCTGCCGCGGACGGTGTCGTCCTGCATGTCCTTCTTGTCGGCCACCTTGCTGACGCAGTAGTCGAAAACGGGCTGCTGGTCCAGCTGGCTCTCCTGGGGAACCATGGTCAGGGCGTTCACCGGGCACTGGCCCACGCACACGGCGCAGCCCATGCAGTCCAGGGGAGAGACGGCCATGGTGTACTGATAGACGCCCTTGCCCTTACCGGCCTTGATGGGCACGATCTTCGCCGCGGCGGGGGCGTTCTTGGCCTCCTCCTCGGTGAGGGCGTAGGGACGGATGGTGGCATGGGGGCAGACGTAAGCGCAGTTGTTGCACTGGATGCACTTGGTCTCATCCCAGGCGGGGACGGACACGGCCACGCCGCGCTTCTCGTAGGCAGCGGCGCCCAGCTCGAACTGGCCGTCCACGTGCTTGACGAAGGCGGAGACGGGCAGGCTGTCGCCGTTCATCTTGTCCACAGGGAAGAGGATGTTCTTCACCTGCTCCACGAGAGCGGGAGCGCCCTCCAGCTTGGTCTCCTCCACGCTGTCCTGGGCGTCGGCCCAGTCGGCGGGGATGGCGATCTTGCGGTAGGCGGTGGCGCCCAGGTCGATGGCCTTGTGGTTCATGTCCACGATGTCCTGGCCCTTCTTCAGGTAGGAGGCGGTGGCCTTCTCCTTCATGTAGCGGATGGCGTCGGCCTCGGGCAGGACCTTGGCCAGGGAGAAGAAGGCGGACTGCAGGATGGTGTTGGTGCGCTTGCCCATGCCGATCTCGATGGCGAGATCAATGGCGTTGATGAGGTAGAGCTGGATGTTGTTCTTGGCGATGTAGCGCTTGGAGGCGGCGTCCAGATGGTGGCTCAGCTCGTCCAGATCCCACTGGCAGTTGATGAGGAAGATGCCGCCGGGCTTCACGTCCCGGACGATGGGGAAGCCCTTGGTGATGTAGGAAGGCACGTGGCAGGCCACGAAGTCGGCCTTATTGATGTAGTAGGAGGACTTGATGGGCTGATCGCCGAAGCGCAGGTGGCTGATGGTGACGCCGCCGGTCTTCTTGGAGTCATACTGGAAGTAGGCCTGGACGTACTTGTCGGTGTGGTCGCCGATGATCTTGATGGAGTTCTTGTTGGCGCCCACGGTGCCGTCGCCGCCGAGACCCCAGAACTTGCACTCGATGGTGCCG
>SFLD01000032.1 GCA_004553545.1 Clostridiales bacterium
GAGGTTGATGACCCCTTTGGGGATGATCTCTGCCGCAATTCCCACTCATTTCCTCGCACCCGCTGGCGCAGACGCTCCGCTGTGCGCCGCTGGCCCGGGCAATCGCGGCGGCTCTCCGCAACCACCCGTAGGGCAAGACGACCCGGCGTGCCGTCCCTCGTCCCCCGCGGGGCATAGGGGCGGAGGCCATCCCTCAGGTACATCGGCCCGCTGCTGTGCACTACCTGTGCTGCACCCGTAGGGCGCGGCATCCCCCCCGCGTCCCGTTTGGGGCCAAGCCCACGCGCTCCCCCTTGACATTGCCCCCGGAACCGGGGTATCATAGGGAAAACCACCAGGCGGGGAAGAGCTCTTCCCCGCCCTTGCGGCTTTCCCGGAAAGGGGGCGTTTTGCCCCGGATGGGGCGGAAAACGGCAGAAGGAGGAGCAATTCTATGCTCTTTGGACGAAAAAGCGGCGGCATCCAGTGGCTCATCGTGGGCCTCGGCAACCCCGGGGAGAAGTACGCCCGCACCCGGCACAACCTGGGCTTTCTGGCCCTGGACCTGCTGGCGGAGCAGCAGAAGCTGAAGATCAACCGCATCAAGTACAAGGCCCTGGTGGCGGAGACGGAGTTCGGCGGCGCCCGCTGCCTTCTCATGAAGCCCCAGACCTATATGAACCTCTCCGGCGAGGCCGTGCGGGAGGCCGCGCAGTTCTACAAGATCCCCTCGGACCACGTCCTCGTGATCTATGACGATGTCTCCCTCCCGGTGGGCAAGCTCCGGGTCCGGCCCTCCGGCAGCGCCGGGGGCCACAACGGCATCAAGAACATCATTGCCCACCTGGGGACGGACGTCTTCCCCCGGGTGAAGATCGGCGCGGGCGCCCCGGCGGGCGGCGGCGCGGAGATGGTGGACTGGGTCATCGGCGAGCCCTCCCCGGCGGACAAGAAGCTGCTGCTGGAGGCCGCGAACCGGGCTGTGGACGCCGCCGAGCGGATCGTATCCGACGACGGCGACTGCCAGAAGGCCATGAACCTCTTCAACTGAGGCATAGGAGCCATTCATGAAACAAGTCTTGCAGACTCTCAATACCCTCCCGGAGGTCCGGGAGCTTTTGGCCCGGATCGACGGCGGGGGCTGCCCGGCGGAGGTCACGGGCCTCCAGGGCGTCCACCGGGCGCTGGTGGGCGCGGCCCTCAGCGAGGCCCTGGACCGCCCCGCCCTCTTCGTCTGCGCGGACGAGGGCGAGGCCCGGACCCTGCGGGAGGACCTCCGGTCCCTCCTGGAGACGGAGCCGGTGCTGCTCCTGGGCCGGGAGTGGCAGCTGCGGCCCGGGGCCATCGCCAGCCGGGGCTGGGAGCAGGACCGCCTGGCGGCCCTCTATGCCCTGGGGCAGGGCGGCGTCCGCGCCGTCATCGCCACGGCGGACGGCCTCATGGCCCGGACGCTGCCCAAAAGCGCCCTCCTCCGCTCCGCCCATCTCTTAAAGCCCGAGCAGGTCCTGGACCTCGCCGCCTTCACCGAAGCCCTGACGGCGGCGGGCTATGCCCGCTGCCAGCAGGTGGAGGGCGTGGGCCAGTTCGCCGTCCGGGGCGGCATCCTGGATGTCTTCTCCCCCCTCATGGAAAAGCCCGTCCGCTGCGAGCTCTTCGGGGATGAGATCGATTCCATGGGCCTCTTCGACCCCGGGACGCAGCGCCGGGTCCAGAACGTCACCGAGGCCCTGATCCTCCCCTGCGCCGAGGTCCTGCCCCACCTGGCAGAGGGGGGCCTTCCCGGCCTGGCCGACGCCATGGAGGCCCAGGCCAAGCGCCTCCGCCGCCGCCAGGGGACGGAGAAGATCGTGGAGACCGTCCTGGCGGATGCCCAGCAGCTCCGGGGCGGGGTCCTGCCCGGCGGCCCGGACCGCTACCTTCCCCTGATCCACCCCCGGTTCACCACCGCCCTTGACTACCTGGACCCCGCCTCCCTGGTCTTCCTCTGCGAGGGCGGGCGCATCGACCAGCGGGCCAAGTCCACCCTCCTCCAGCTCCGCCAGGAGGCCGACACCCTGATGGAGGCCGGGTACATGGCGGGCGAGGGGGCGGACCTTCTCCTCTCGGAAAATGCCCTCTACGCCGCCCTCTCGGACTTCCCGGCGGTGATGATGGACGCCCTGCCCACCTCCCGCCTGCCCCTGAAGCCCCGGAGCCTCCTGCACATCGACGCCCGCCAGCTCTCCAGCTACGGCGGCAGCCTCGAGACCGCCGCCGCCGACATGGAGCACTACCGGAAGAGCGGCAGCGGCGTCCTAGTGCTCTGCGGCGGTGAGACGAGAGCGAGGAACCTTCTCCGCATCCTGGAGGAGCGGGGCATCCCCGCCGTGCTGGACCTGGAGGGCCGGGCCATGCCCGCCCCCGGCGAGGTCCGCCTGACTCTGGGCGCCCTCAGCGCCGGCAGCGAGTGGCCGTCTTTGAATCTCGCCATCCTGACGGAGGGGCAGCTCCTCTCCGTCCAGCGCAAGCGCCCCGCCCGGGCGCCCAAGGAAAGTAACCGCCAGAAGCTCCAGTCCTACACGGACTTAAAGCCCGGGGACCTGGTGGTCCACGTCCACCACGGCATCGGCCGCTTCGCGGGCATCCACCGCCTGCCGACGGACGGGGTGGAAAAGGACTACATCAAGCTGGACTACGCCGGCGGCGACTGCCTCTATGTCCCCGTGACCCAGCTGGACATGGTCAGCAAGTATATCGGCGGCGGCGAAGACGCCCAGGAGAAGACCCGGCTCAATAAGCTGGGCGGCACCGAGTGGACCAAGCAGCGCTCCCGGGCCAAGGCCGCCGTCAAGGACCTGGCCAAGGGCCTCATCCAGCTCTACGCCCAGCGCTCCCGGCAGCCGGGCTTCGCCTTCTCCCCGGACTCCGCCTGGCAGCAGGAGTTTGAGGACGCCTTCCCCTACCAGGAGACGGAGGACCAGCTCCGTGCCATCCGGGAGATCAAGGCCGACATGGAGAAGCCCCGGCCCATGGACCGCCTCCTCTGCGGCGACGTGGGCTACGGCAAGACGGAGGTGGCCCTCCGGGCGGTGATGAAGTGCATCCTGGACGGCAAGCAGGCCGCCATCTTAGTTCCCACCACCGTCCTTGCCCAGCAACACTACGCCACGGCCCAGAGCCGCTTCCGCTCCTTCCCGGTGACCATCGAGGTCCTCTCCCGCTTCACCACGGCCAAGGAACAGAAGCGCATCCTCTCGAACCTGGCCGAGGGCCGGGTGGATCTCATCATCGGCACCCACAAGCTCATCCAGAAGAGCGTGAAGTTCCACGACCTTGGCTTACTCGTCATCGACGAGGAGCAGCGCTTCGGCGTCAGCCACAAGGAAAAGCTCCGGGAGATGGCCCGCCAGGTGGACACCCTGACCCTCTCCGCGACCCCCATCCCCCGGACCCTCAACATGTCCCTCTCGGGCCTGCGGGATATGTCCACCCTGGAGGAGCCCCCCCGGGACCGCCAGGCCGTCCAGACCTACGTTCTCGAGGAGGACTGGGGCGTCCTGGCGGACGCCTGCCGCCGGGAGCTGGACCGGGGCGGCCAGGTCTACTTCCTCCACAACCGGGTGGAGAGCATCGACCGGGTGGCCTCCCGGCTCCAGAAGCTCCTGGGCCCCGAGACCCGCATCGCCGTGGGCCACGGGCAGATGGGGGAGCAGGAGCTCTCCAGCGTGATGCAGCAGATGGTGGAGGGCGAGGCGGACATCCTGGTCTGCACCACCATCATCGAGACCGGCATCGACATCCCCAACGTGAATACCCTCATTGTGGAGGACGCCGACCGCATGGGTCTTGCCCAGCTCCACCAGCTCCGGGGCCGCATCGGCCGCAGCGCCCGCCGGGCCTACGCCTACCTCACCTACCGTCCGGGGAAGATCCTGCAGGAGGCCGCTGCCAAGCGCCTCGCCGCCATCCGGGAGTATGTGGAGTTCGGCTCCGGCTTCCGCATCGCCATGCGGGACCTGGAGATCCGGGGCGCAGGCAATCTCCTGGGCCCCCAGCAGAGCGGCACCATGATGAGCGTGGGCTACGACCTCTACCTGAAGCTCCTGGAGGAGGCCGTGCTGGAGGAGAAGGGCGAGAAGCGGGAGACCGCCCGGGAGTGCGCGGCGGATCTCACCGTCAACGCCAACATCCCGGAAAAGTACGTCCCCTCCGCCCAGCAGCGGATGGACCTCTACCGCCGCATCGCCTCCATCCGGACAAACGACGACGCCTCCGACGTCCTGGATGAGCTCATCGACCGCTACGGCGAGCCGCCGAAGCCCGTCCTGGCCCTGCTGGACGTGGCCCTGCTCCGCGCCGCCGCCGTGAAGGCCGGCGTGGGGGACATCAGCCAGCGGGGCGACAAGCTGAAGCTCCGGCTGGATGTCTTCCATCCGGCGGCCCTCAGCGCCGTCTGCGCCATGCCGAAGTACCGGCGGAGCCTGCTCCTCAGCGGCACGGACACCCCCACCCTGACCCTGACCCTCCCCAAGGGGGCAGACGTGCTGGAGACCGCCCTCACCCTCGTGGAGGACCTGCAGCTGAAGGCCCAGTCCCCGGCATAAGTTTCTCCCTGCCGGCATAGATATCACCGACCCGTCCCGCGGACGGGCCGGTGATGTTTTTTTGCGCCGGGGCCTGTCCCCGGGGAAAGGATGGGGGATATGAGACGATGGATGGCGCTCCTGGCGGCATCGGCCCTGCTGGCGCTCTCCGGCTGCGGCCTCTTCGGCGGCGGGGAGGATGCCGCCCCGGGCCTTCTGGAGACGGCGGCGGGCCTCTCCGCCCCCTGCGCCGTGGCGGAGGCGGACGGCGTCAGCATCGGCAGCCGGAGCTACCTTTACTGGCTGGGGCGGAACTGCGCCTACCTTGCGGAGGCGCTCACGGCCCAGGGCCGGGAGGTCCAGTGGAACCAGGGCACCCAGGGCGAGACCCTGGGGGACGCCGCCAAGTCCGCCGCCCTGCGGACGGCGGCCCTCTACGCCCTGCTGCCGAAGCTGGCGGAGGAGGCCGGGCTCCTCTGGGAGGATGCCGACGAGGCCGCCCTCCAGGAGGCCCGGCAGGCGAAGATCGCCGCCCTGGGCGGGGAGGATGCCTGGGCGGCCCATCTGGCCCGCTGGGGTCTCAGCGAGACCGACGCCGAAGTCTTCGCCCGCTGCCACCGACTCTACGCCCGGCTCTATGAGGAGAGCCGGCGGGAGGGCAGCTCCGCGTACCTCTCGCCGGAGGACATCGCGGCCTACGCCGAAAAGCAGGGCCTGCAGACTGCGGCGGTCCTGGCGGTGGCAGACAGCGCCCAGGCGGAGGCCATCCGGACAGAGCTGGCCGCGGCGGCGGACCTGCCCGCCGCCTTTGCCGCCCAGGCGGAGGCCGTCAGCACCTGGCCGTCCCGGACCGTCACACTGGGGCTGGAGGACACCCTGCCGGAGGCGGTCTCCCAGGCGGCAAAGGCCCTGACGCCGGGACAGCTCAGCGCCGTGGTGACTGCGGAGGGCCAGAGCTTCCTTCTCCTGGGCCGGGAGCCGGACCAGGAGGCCGCCGCCCGGGCCCTCTTCGACCAGCGGCTCACCGCCCGGGCGGAGCAGGCGGAGATCCAGCTCCTCTCCCCCTATGAGACCATCGACCCCGGGACCTTCTTCCCCGCTCTCACCGCCGCCCAGGCCGCCCTGGATGCCGCCGGGGGCCAGAGCGATGCGCCTCCGGCAGGGAGCGGAGCGTCCTCCGCCGCCGGCAGCGCCGGGGCGGGGTCCTCCGCCCCGGAATGAGGAATCTTAGTTGCGCTTTCCTCCCGAAAGTGCTAGAATGAGGGCAAGTTTTCCCGCCCTCGCGGGACCAGGAGGAAAGAGAGAGCATGAAGGAAGTCTATATCGTGAACTGCTGCCGCACCCCCATCGGGAGCTACGGCGGCGCGCTGAAGGATACCCCCGCCGTGGAGCTGGGGGCCATCGCCGTGAAGGAAGCCCTGCGCCGGGCGAAGGTCAAGCCCGAGTGGGTGGACGAGGTCATTTTTGGCGGCGTTCTCACCGCCGGTCTCGGCCAGAATGTGGCCCGGCAGGTGGGCATCCGGGCGGGGATCCCCTACTCCGTCCCGGCCTTCACCCTGAACATGGTCTGCGGCTCCGGCATGAAGACCGTGATGGAGGCCGCCCGGGCCATCCGGGCGGAGGACGCGGAGCTCATCGTCTGCGGCGGCGCCGAGAGCATGAGCCGGGCGGCCTACGCCTCCAACCAGACCCGCTTCGGCGCCCGGATGGGGGACGTGACCATGATCGACACCATGATCCGGGACGGCCTGTGGGATGCCTACAACGACTACCACATGGGAACCACGGCGGAGAACGTCTGCGACCTCTGGGGCATCACCCGGGAGGAACTGGACGCCTTTGCGGCGTCCTCCCAGTGCAAGGCCGTGGCGGCCATCGAGAGCGGCCGCTTCGCCGACGAGATCGTTCCGGTGCCGGTGCGCCGGAAGCGCGAGACCGTGGACTTCGCCGTGGATGAGTATCCCAAGCCCGGCACCACCGCCGAGAGCGTGGCGAAGCTCCGGGGGGCCTTCCCCGTGGGGCCGGAGGACCTCAGCGAGACCGTGGTCCACACCTTCGCCCCCTCCCCGGAGGCCGTCCATGCCGAGCACTGCGGCAAGCGCATCCAGCGGGTGACGGCGGCCAACGCCTCCGGCCTCAATGACGGCGGCGCGGCCCTGATCGTGGCCAGCGGGGAGGCGGTCCGCAAGTACGGCCTCACCCCCATGGCGAAGCTCACCGGCTGGGGCCAGGCCGGTGTGGACCCCAAGATCATGGGCGTGGGCCCGGTGCCCGCCTGCCGCAAGGCCATGGAGCGCGCCGGGGTGGGCGTCGCGGACATCGATCTTGTGGAGGCCAACGAGGCCTTTGCCGCCCAGTCCGTGGCCGTGGCCCGGGAGCTGGGGCTGGACGACGCCAAGCTCAACGTCAACGGCGGAGCCATCGCCCTGGGGCATCCCATCGGCTGCTCCGGCGCCCGGATCATCGTGACCCTGCTCTATGAGATGGCCAAGCGGCCCAAGGCCAAGCGGGGCATGGCCACCCTCTGCATCGGCGGCGGCATGGGCACCGCCACGGTCTTTGAAAAGTGCTGACCCCCCTCCCCGGGGCGGCCCGTCCCCGGCAAAAAACACAAAGGAGAACTTCCATGATGAAAAAGTGCCTTTCCCTGCTGCTGGCGCTGTGCCTGGGCCTTCTGGCAGGCTGCGGCAGCGCGCCCAGCGTGGACTACCCCGAGCTTCCGGCGGTGGACACCGGCGCCCTGGAGCTGGAATCCGCCAGCAATTCCAGCCTGAAGGTCAGCTTCCTCCAGACGGACTGGGTGGCGGAGCCCAACACCGATCCCCTCTCCGTCTACTATCGTGAGACGGCGGACTCCGACTACACTGTCAACGTCAACGCCCAGGTCTCCCAGGCCTATGACGGCACCCTCAGCGAGTCCGACAAGGACGACCTGGTGGACAGCATCGCCGCCGAGGGGCCCTTCATGAACATAACGGAGGCCCAGGTCATGCGCCTGGACGGTGACCCCGTCATCTACATGGAGGAGACCCTCTCCTTCACCGACGAGACCGTGGACTGGATGCTGGACAACGGCGTCTGGACCGAGGCCTGGCTGGAGCAGATGGGCGGCCGGGAGGCCATCACCGCCATCCCGGACACGGACCAGCTGCTGCTCTACGCCGTGGTGGACGGGCAGCTGTGCATCTACACCGGCACCTACTACGAGGAGGGGCAGAAGGCCACGGTCCTGGAGGCCCTGACACTCATGGTCCAGACCACGGAGATCCTGCGCTGAAGAAACGCCCCGGAGACTTTCGTCTCCGGGGCGTTTTCCGGCGGCGGAGGCGGGCCATCAGCCCCGGCGGGGGCGGATATCTGGAAAAACTATCAACATACTAAAATAATAGGTTGAAAAGGGGTTTACAAAGCGCCCAAACTGTGATATGGTATGGCAGACTTGCAAAGCTCATTTGCAATACTGTTTTTTGAAAGAAGGTCTTCTCTGTGCAGCGAAAAGCCCGTATCATCGCCATCACCGGCGTCCTGGCCGCTCTCACCTGCGCCGCCACCATGGTGGTCCGCGTCCCCTCCCCCAGCGGCGGTTACATGAACCTGGGCGACACCCTGGTCCTGCTCTCCGCCTGGCTCCTGGGGCCCTGGTACGGGGCTGCCGCCGCCGGCATCGGCTCCGCCCTGGCGGACCTCATCGGCTATCCCCTCTACGCCCCGGCGACGCTGCTCATCAAGGGCGGCATGGCCATCATCGCGGGGCTGCTGCTGCGCCGGGGGAAGGGCCGCCTCCTGCCCACCCTGCCCGCCGAGGCCCTGATGATCGTGGGCTACTGGGTCTTTGACGGCATCCTGACGGGCTCCCTCCTGGGCGCGGCCGTGGGCATCCCCTCCAACCTGATGCAGGCGGCCTTCGGCATCGCCGCCTTCTGGCTGCTCTCCGCCGCCCTGGGCCGCAGCAGCGCCATGCAGAAGGAATTCCCCGCCATCCAGCGCTGAAGCAACGGAAAAAGCTCCCCCGGCGTGATCACGCCGGGGGAGCTTTGGTTTGGGAGAACCGCAGGGACACGGGTCCGCCTGTCGTCCCGGAGGATCTGCAGGGGCGGGGCTCTGTCCCCGCCCGCCGTCCATGGGTTGATGGATGTTCTGTATGGGCCGACCGATATGTCGGCCCGAACACGGTCCGTCGCGGAAGGCACCACGGGCGGACACACAGGTCCGCCCCTACGCGATGGGAGAGGTATTCCGAACCAACGAAATTCGGTGCGGAAACGGACCTTGCCCCGTAGGGGGCGGGACGGAGCCCGCCCCCTACGGGTGCGCCGCCGGCAGTGCGCAGCAACGGGCCGATGTACCTAGGGCATGGCTTCCGCCAGCCAAATTCCGAAACGGAATTTGGGGCGTCAGTCATAGGCATCGGCCCCTACGGGGAGAAGGGGAAGTTTCCGCAACCGCCCGGGCCAGCGGCGCACAGCGGAGCGTCTACGCCAGCGGTCGCAAGGGATGGGCGGGGATCGGAGCAGGGATCACCCCAAAGGGACCATCAACGCCGGACAATCCCTCAGTCACGGCTGCGGCTGACAGCTCCCTTTACACAAGGGAGCCTTGGGACGGGGATGCGGATTGCCACGTCGGCCCTGCGGGCCTCCTCGCAATGACAACCGTTTTCTGTCATTCCGAGGCCGGTGCGCATACTGGCCGTGGGAATACGTCTTTTTACGATGGACGGGGGTGCGGGCCGCCGAGGTCGTCGGCCCCTACGGAAGGTCTACCGAAGTCCCAGCAACGGGCCGATGTACCTAAGGCATGGCCTCCGCCGACCAAATTTCGTGCCGAAATTTGGGGCGTCAGTCATAGGCATCGGCCCCTACGGGTGGTTGCAGAAAGTTGCCGCGACCTCCCGGGCAGCGCTTAGCGAAGCGGAGAGCGCGGGGATAGTAGCTGGTCAAATTCAATTTCTGCCCGACAAGTGAGTTGTGCAGCACGGCGCAGAAGGTTCGGAAGTCTGATGAAAGCCCCGCCCGTGTTCCCGCAGAAGCTACGATAACTGAGCAGAACAGTTTAGAGCCGCATCCCGCTGCGCGGCAGGGCGCTTCGCGCCCGTAACTGCGCAGCGAAAAGCGTTTTTTCTTTTGACGGCTCCACCGCCGTTTTCTTTTTGGGGCTCACCAAAAAGAAAATGGCGGTGGATTGCCCGCCGGGGTTCCCCGGCACCCCCGGTCGGTCGACCGGCCCACGCGGCGGGGTGTGGTCACCCCGCCCTACGGGTGCAGCGCTGGTGGTGCCAAGCAGCGGGCCGATGTGGGCATCGGCCCCTACGGGCGACAGCTCCCTTTGCACAAGGGCGCCCTGGAACGGTCTTCACAGGCCGGAGAGATCGAACTCCGGGGTGTACTCCTCCCGGGCGGAGGTGCGCTCCTGGGTGTAGCCGTCGGTGATGCCGCAGTTGGCCAGATACTCCGCCGCGGCGCGGTACTCGGCCTTTGTCACCCGGCGGGCAAGCTTTCCCTCCGCCCCCGGCTGGGGGGTATACTGGCTCATGAGGGAAACGAGCACGTCCCCGGGGCGGAAGGTCTCCGCCACCCAGTCGATGCAGCGGCGGGTGTTCTCCGCCTCGCCGGGGAGCAGCAGGTGCCGGATGATGACGCCGGAGCGGAGGAGGCCATCCTCCATGCGGTAGGGGCCGGTCTGGCGGAACATCTCCAGGATCGCGTCCCTGGCCCAGTCGAAGTAGTCCTCCGCGCCGGAGTAGGCCCTGGCGGGACCCGGCAGGGCGTACTTGAGGTCCGGGAGGTAGATCTGGACCTTGCCCTGAAGGCGCCGCAGGGTCTCGGGCTTTTCATAGCCGCCGCTGTTCCAGACCACTGGAACCGGCAGGGGCTCAGAGAGGGAGGCCAGAATGGCCTCCGTAAAGTGGGTGGGGGTCACCAGGTCGATGCAGGCCGCACCCTGGCGGATGAGCTCCCAATAGATCTCCCGCAGGCGCTCCGGCGTCACGCCGATGCCCTCCCCGCCCTGGGAGATGACGCCGTTCTGGCAGAAGCAGCAGCGGAGGTTGCAGCCGGAGAAGAAGACCGTCCCGGCCCCATGCTCCCCCACCAGGCAGGGCTCCTCCCAGAGGTGCAGCATGGCCTTCGCGGCCCGGGGGAGGCTGGGCATGGCGCAGTAGCCCCCGGCCTTCGTCTCCGTCCGCTCCGCGCCGCAGTTCCGGGGACAGAGGGTGCAGATCATAGCAGCCCCTCCCGCCGGAGCCGCGCCTGCAGGGCGGCGAAGTCGCCGTCCCCCAGCTGGGCCCCGGTGACCGCCGTCACGGCGGCGGCATAGTGGTTGGCAATGGTGAGGGCGGTGCGCCAGTCGTCCCCCAGGGCCCGGCGGGCCATGAGGGCGCCCACGTGGGCGTCCCCGGCGCCGATGGTGTCCGCCACCTCCGTCTTCACCGGGGGAATATGCCCCCGCTCCGTGCCGGTCTCGTAGAGACAGCCGTCGCCCCCCAGGGTGACGATCACCGGCGCGCCGGTGACGGCGTGGAGAGCCGCCGCGGCCTCCTCCGGCGTCTCCGCCGCCTGCCCGCAGCGGCGGGCGGTCTCCAGGGATTCCCCCGCGTTCAGGTGCAGGGCGGGATGGAGGGCAAGGCACCGGCGGAAGCGCTCCTCCCGCAGGGCGGAGAGCCGGGGACCGGGGGCAAACCAGACGGGAAGGTCCGGGTGGGCCTCCAGGAAGGCAAGAAGGTTCTCCCCGCCTTCCTCCTCCACCTCCAGGGCGCAGAGGTAGGCGGCGCCGTAATCCGCGGCGTTCAGGGCGTCGAACCAGGGTTTCTCAAAGCGGTACTCCGCCCCGTGATAGGAGATGAAGGTCCGCTCGCCGCCCTCCTCCACGAAGCAGTAGCAGCAGCCGTTCTCGCTCTCAGGCGCGGGGATGGGGCTGGCCACCCCCAGCTTCCCCAGCTCCCGGCGGACATAGTCCCCGTAGACTCCGCCGCCGACGGGGGAGAACAGGGTATAGTCCGCCCCGAAGCGGCGCAGGGCCTCCGAGGCGTTGAAGGCGCAGCCGCCCAGGCGGAGCTCCTGGTGATAGATGTTGCAGGACTCCTGGCTCCGGGGGAGCCGGGGCAGGCGGAGGATCACATCCACCACCGTGGAGCCCAGGATCAGGGTCTTCATGGCTCGTCCTCCCTTTCGATGTGTTCGGTAAACTGCCGCCCGCTGCGCCGAGGCAGGAACGGGATCGGCTCCGGCGTGGGCCTGCCATGCCGCCAGCACCAGAGCCAGCGGAGGCACCAGCAGAGCTTGCGCAGCAGCAGAAAGAGCAGGACAAGGAGGGCCAGATTCAGAAGTCTCATGTCCGGCCCTCCCCGCTGTCGTCGTTTTTCTCTTGTTGTCTGCCGTCCTTGGCGTCGGTCCCGTCCTTGACCTCTCGGTAGGAGACGGTCATGACGGGCCCCTTGAAGTGGGGCTTGGGGTCCCGGCGCGGAGCGGCCCCGCCGGTATCATGCTTCGTCCCGCCGGAGGCGCCCCGGCGGATGAGCCAGATGGCGAAGACGATGACGGCGATGGGCAGCGCCAGGCGCAGAAGGAGGACCAGCAGTCCCCCCAGCAGCTTGAATAAGCCCAGAATGAGCTGCATTTACCATCCCTCCCATCGTTCCTGCAGGACCGTCTGGCAGCAGCGGAAGGCCGAGGGCAGCGCCACCTGCCGGGCGCCCTCCTCATCCAGCCAGGTGAGGCCGCGGCCCTCGCCCTCCACCTCCAGTACGTAGCAGAGCATGTCCCACTCCACATGAGTGAAGAGATGCTGGGCGGAGATCCGCCGGTACCAGCCCTTCACCGTCAGGCCCCAGAGGCGCAGGCAGTCCACCACCTGGTCCTCCGTCAGCTTGCCCTCCACGTTGGGGAACTCCCAGAGCCCCGCCAGCAGGCCCTTGGGCGGCCGCTTGCAGAAGGCGGCCTCCCGGCCCCGGATCAGGAGGAAGACGGTGCGGTCCTCCGCCTTGCGGGGCTTCTTGGGGGCGCGGACGGGGCGGCTCTCCGCCGTTCCGTGCAGGCGGGCCAGGCAGAACTCCGCCATGGGGCAGACCTCGCAGCGGGGGGCGCCCACGGGGATGCAGACGGTGGCCCCCAGGTCCATGGTGGCCTGGTTGTAGAGGCGGATGTCGTGCGTTTCATAGGGCATAGCGGACTCCGCCCAGCGGCGGACCCGGTGCTTCACGGCGATGTCCGTGACGGGGTCCGGGCAGTCCGTGAGCCGGGTCAGGACCCGGTAGACATTGCCGTCCACCGCCGGGCAGCGCTCCCCAAAGGCGGCGGAGGCCACCGCCGCCGCCGTATAATCCCCGATGCCGGGGAGCTTCACAAGGCCCTCGTAGCTCTCCGGAAAGCGGCCGTTCAGCTCCCCGGCCACCATCTTCGCGCAGCGGTGCAGGTTCCGGGCCCGGCTGTAGTAGCCAAGGCCCTCCCAGAGCTTCATGAGCTGCTCCTCCGGCGCCGCCGCCAGGTCCTCCACCGTGGGGAAGGCGGCCAGGAATCGCTGATAGTATCCCAGCACCGCCGCGACCCGGGTCTGCTGGAGCATGATCTCCGAGACCCAGATGGCGTAGGGATCGTCGGTATGCCGCCAGGGGAGATCCCGGGCGGCCTGGCGGAACCAGGGCAAAAGCCGCTGGCCGAAGGCGGAGAGCACTTCTTCGGTTGTCAATTCGGTCGTATTCATGTTATGATAGTACCACAGCTCCCCGCCGCTGGCAACGCCTTTCGCGCCGCCTGGCAGCATTTCCCGGGAGCACCCCTCTTCCAATTTTGCCCGGCAGACGCCGGAGAAGGAGAATTGTTTCCATGCGCGTTACGTATCTTGCCCACAGCGGCTTTCTGGTGGAGCTGCCCTCCGTCACCCTGCTCTTTGACTGGTGGAAGGGGGCGCTGCCGCCCCTGCGGAGGGAGCAGCCCCTGCTGGTCTTCGTGAGCCACGGCCACGAGGACCACTTCGACCCCCACATCTTCCCCCTGGACGACGGGCAGCGGGAGGTCCGTTTCCTCCTGGGGAAGGGCATCCACCTGGGGCGCGGCAGCATGGCCAAGTGGGGCGTTTCGGAGGCCACCGCCGCCAAGTGCCGCCTGGTCCGGGGCGGGGACGACTTTGAGGCCATCCCCGGCGTCCGGGTAGAGGCCCTGCGCTCCACGGACGCCGGGGTGGCGTACCTGGTGACGGCGGACGGGAAGACCATCTACCACGCCGGGGACCTCCACTGGTGGCACTGGGAGGGGGAGCCGAAAGCCGACAACGGCACCATGGCGGCCAACTTCAAAGCCTTCACGGAGCCCCTGCGGGGGCGGCGCATCGACCTTGCCATGGTGCCCCTGGACGGGCGGCTAAAGGAGGCCGAGGACTGGGGGCTCTGCTACCTTCTGGACCTGGCGGAGCTGAGGACCGTCATCCCCATGCACCAGTGGGAGGACTACTCCCCCACGGAGCGCTTCCTCCAAAAGCACCCGGAGCAGGCAGGGCGCATCCTGCCTGTGACCCAGGAGCCCCAGAGCTGGGAGATCCCATAAGGAACAAGGGCCGCCGTAAGGCGGCCCTTGGTTTTTACGCTTCGGGGATCAGATACTCCTCCGGGGGGTAGCCCACACCGTCGAAGAAGGCCACAAAGGCGGTGGTCCTGCCGCCGGCGGCCTCTGCCACGGCGGCCTTGGCGTCGTCATAGTCCCCGCCCTCGCAGAGGGCGTAGATGGCGTCCGCCAGGGTGGCGAAGCCGGAGAGGGACTGGCCGCTGGTCTCGTCCTCCCCATCGACCAAGAGGGTGTCCGTCACGGCCACGGAGAGGGTGACGCCGGGGTAGTCCGCAAGGGCGGCCCTGGCCTCCGTCAGGAAGAGGGTCAGGCTCTCGGTCCGGTCGGCGGAGTAGGCGATCTTATCCAGCTTCCCTTCCGTGGGGTAGCAGACCTCCGTCAGCAGGATCTCGTCAAAGCCCGCCTCAGCGGCCTGGCGGATAAGGTCCAGCAGGAACTCCCGGGCGGCGGGCTTGCCGGGGTCCAGCCAATTGCGGTTGGTGGCATCGTAGAAGATGTAGCCGCCGGTATTCTCCAGGCCCATCTCCTTCACCTGGCTCCGGGCGCTCTGCCCGTCCAGGAAGCAGGAGATCCGGGCGATGGTGTGGCGGCTCTCGTCGGCGAGGATGCTCTTCAGGGCCTCATCGTCCTGCCAGTCGGTGCGGAGCTGGCCGTCCGCCCCCTTCAGGGTGACGGCCACGGCGTTCAAGTCCCCGTCCGGGGCCAGGTAGGGCGTGAGGTCGGCGTCCGGGGCCGTCAGGAGGTAGCCCAGGACGCTCTTCCGCTCCGGCTGGTCGATGGTGACATCCACCGGCCCCAGGTCTTCGGAGGACGAGGCATCGCCGGAGGAGGCGGGCGTCTTGATCTCCTCCTGCCCCGGCAGGCGCAGATGGGGCGTACCGGAGGCGTCGTAGACCAGGTATTTCTGCAGCACCAAGACGCCTGCCGCCGCCAGGATCACCAGCACCAGCAGGATGGCCGCCACGATCTTCCAGGGGGACTTGCGGCCTTTATAGCCGCTGTAGCCTCTTGTCGCCATGAGGATTCCTCCTTCCAGGGGTCAGGCGGGTCCTCCCGCCGGGGATATCAGGGCTGGATGGCGTTGACCTTGGCCACCCGGCGGGCATGGCGCTCCCCCTCGGAGAAGGGGGTGTTCAGGAAAACGTCCACCATCTCCAGGGCCAGGAGCTCACCGGTGAAGCCGGCGCCGATGGCCAGCATGTTGGCGTCGTTGTGCTCCCGGGTCAGGCGGGCCTCCACGGTGTCCGCGCAGTGGGCGCAGCGGATGCCGCGGACCTTATTGGCGGCCATGGAGATGCCGATGCCGGTGGTGCAGATGACGATGCCCCGGGGGCAGTCCCCCGCCGCCACGGCGCGGGCCGCGGCCTCGCCAAAGTCGGGATAGTCGCAGCTCTCCAGGCTGTGGCAGCCGAAGTCCACACACTCGTAGCCCCGGCTCTCCAGGTGCTCCTTGATCTTGCATTTCAGGGCGTAGCCGCCGTGGTCGCTGCCCAGTGCGATCCTCATCATAGTCGTTCTCCCTTTCCTCTCCCCGCCTTCGGGGCGTTTTTTCGTATTTTACCCCGTTTTTCCCGGGGATGCAAGGAACGAATTGTAAATTCTTCGCTCAGAGCTTATGGAAGACGGGCTTCCCGGCGTCGAAGGTGCAGAAGGCGGCAAAGCCGCAGGCTTTCAGAAGCTCCTGCCGCTCCTCCATGGCGCAGGCGATGTGCTGGGGGCGGTGGGCGTCGCTGCCCAGGGTGATGATCTCGCCGCCCAGCTCCCGGTAGATCTTCAGCCACTTCTCCCCCGGCAGGGGGGCGTTGCCCCGGTTGCTGTTGAGCTCGATGCCGAGCCCCCGGTCAACGGCGGCTTTCAGGATGGAGCGCAGGCGCTCCTCATAGCGGTCGAAGTTCAGGGCCACCCGGTGCCGCTCCCAGGCGTAGCGCTCCGGCAGGGTCAGGTGCCCCAGGACGGTGAAGCGGCCCCAGGAGACCATCTTCTCCAGTTCGTCCAGGTATCGCCCGGCGATCCAGTCCCAGCGGGCGGGATCGTCGCTCTCCACCCAGCAGAAATCGTCCCAGACGCCGCTCTCTAACCGGTAGACGTGGACGGAGCCGATGGTGAAATCCAGCTGCGGGGCGGTATCGAGAAAGCTGTCGGCCACGTCGAAGGCGGCCACGCACTCCCCCAGCTCCGCGCCCATACGGAGGCGGATGCGGTCGCCGAGAGCGGCCTTGGCATCCTCAAACTGGCGGACCATGGCGGGCCAGTCGTAGCTCCCCTTCTCCCGGGGCGGGTCGTTCCAACGGAGCCAATGGAGGGGCTCCACGTGGTCCGTGAAGCAGAGCTCGTCGACGCCCAGCCGGACCGCGGCCTCCGCCATCTCCGTCATGCTGTTGTTGCCGTCCGGGGAGATGGTGGAGTGCAGGTGGTAATCCGTGATATAGTTCCCGTTTCTCATCTTACTTCTTGAACTTCCGGAAGAAGGACTTCCGCTCCTCGTAGTTGTTCTCGCCCACGGCCTCGGCGAACTTCTTCAGGGCCTCCTTCTGCTCCCGGTTGAGGTTGCGGGGGGTCTCGATGTAGACCGTGACATACTGGTCGCCCCGGCCCCGGCCGTTGAGGGCGGGGATGCCCTTGCCCTTCAGGCGGAAGGTGGTGCCGGACTGGGTGCCCTCGGGGATGTCGTATTTGACCTTGCCGTCGATGGTGGGGATCTCCAGCTCCGCGCCCAGCACCGCCTGGGGGAAGGTGATGGGTGCCTCGCAGAGGACGGAGGTACCCTCCCGGCGGAAGAGCTCGTGGGGCCGGACGGTGATGGTCACGAGAAGGTCGCCCGCCGGGCCGCCGTTCTTCCCGGCGTGGCCCTGTCCCCGGATGGAGATGGTCTGCCCGTTGTCGATGCCGGCGGGGACGCTGGCCTGGATCTTCCGGCGGCGGCGGACCATGCCGCTGCCCCGGCAATCCTTGCAGGGCTCCTTGATGATCTTGCCCCGGCCGCCGCAGCGGGAGCAGGGGGCGGTGGAGGCGAAGACGCCCATGGGGGTCTGCCGCCGGGTCTGGACCACGCCGCTGCCGCCGCAGTCCGGGCAGGTCTCGGGAGAGGTGCCGGGGGCCGCGCCGCTGCCGTGGCAGGTCTCGCAGCTCTCGTAGCGGTCCAGCTCCAGCTCCTTCTCGCAGCCGAAGGCGGCCTCCTCAAAGCTGATGGTGAGGTTCATGCGGATGCTCTCGCCCCGCTGGGGGGCGTTGGGGTTGCGGCGGGTCTGGCCGCCGCCGAAGCCGCCGCCGAAGAAGCTGCCGAAGATGTCCCCCAGGTCGCCGAAATCGAAGCCCGCTCCGCCGCCGTAGCCACCGCCGCCCGCGCCGAAGTTGGGGTCCACGCCGGCAAAGCCGAACTGGTCATAGCGGGCCTTCTTCTCCGAGTCCGACAGGACCTCGTAGGCCTCGTTGACCTCCTTGAACTTCTCCTCGGCGTCCTTGTCGCCGGGGTTCAGGTCGGGGTGATACTTCCGGGCCATCTTCTTATAGGCCTTCTTGATCTCTTCCTCGCTGGCGACCTTCTGGACGCCCAGGACCTCGTAGTAGTCCCGTTTATTCTCTGCTGCCATATCTTAACTCCTGTCCGTCCGCGCCGCCCCAAAGGGGGCATAAGCGCCGGAAGGGGGCGGAGAAAACTCCCCGTCCCGCTCCGATCCTGTGGAAATTGAAAATGGAAAATTGAGAATGGACAATGGGGGGCCGCCAAAGGCGGTCTCTTCTGCCCCAAGCCACAGCTTCCCGGAGATTATCCGGCAGACGGACTGGCCGTGCCAGACACATGATTCTCCATTTTCAATTGTCAATCCTCAATTACTTCTTGTTCTGGTCATCATCGTCGACCACCTTGTAGTCGGCGTCGTAGTACTGCTGGCCGCCCTGAGCGGAGGCGTCGGGGCCGGGCTGGGCGCCGCCCTGGGCACCCTGGGGATTGGCCTGCTGATAGAGCTTCTCGCTGACGGCGTAGAACTCACGGGTCAGCTCCTCGGTGGCGGCCTTGATGGCGGCGGTGTCGGTGCCCTTCAGGGTCTCCTTCAGCTTGTCGATGCCGGCCTGGACCTTGGCCTTCTCGTCGGCGCTGATCTTGTCGCCCACCTCGCCCAGGGTCTTCTCGCTCTGATAGACCATCTGGTCGGCCTGGTTGCGGACCTCGACTTCCTCCTTGAGCTTGGCGTCCTGGGCGGCATACTGCTCGGCTTCCTTGACGGCCTTCTCGATGTCGTCCTTGCTCATGTTGGAGGAGGAGGTGATGGTGATGTGCTGCTCCTTGCCGGTGCCAAGATCCTTGGCGCTGACGTTCACGATGCCGTTGGCGTCGATATCGAAGGTGACTTCAATCTGGGGGACGCCGCGGCGGGCGGGAGCGATGCCGTCCAGGTGGAAGCGGCCCAGGCTCTTGTTGGCGGCGGCCATTTCCCGCTCGCCCTGGAGGACGTTGACCTCGACAGAGGTCTGGTTATCGGCGGCGGTGGAGAAGATCTGGCTCTTCTTCACGGGGATGGTGGTGTTGCGGTCGATGAGCTTGGTGCAGACGCCGCCCATGGTCTCGATGCCGAGGGAGAGGGGGGTGACATCCAGCAGCAGCAGGCCCTTCACGTCGCCCGTCAGCACGCCGCCCTGCAGGGCCGCGCCCATGGCCACGCACTCATCGGGGTTGATGCCCTTGAAGCCTTCCTTGCCGGTGAGCTTCTTCACCATCTCCTGGACGGCGGGAATGCGGCTGGAGCCGCCCACCATCAGGACCTTGGCGATGTCGCTGCCGGAGAGGCCGGCGTCGCTCATGGCCTGGCGCACGGGGCCGGCGGTGGCCTCCACCAGGTGGGCGGTGAGCTCGTTGAACTTGGCCCGGGTCAGGGTCATGTCCAGGTGCTTGGGGCCGGTGGAATCGGCGGTGATATAGGGCAGGTTGATGTTGGAGGAGGTGACGCCGGAGAGCTCGATCTTGGCCTTCTCGGCGGCTTCCTTCAGGCGCTGCATGGCCACCTTATCGCCGGAGAGGTCCACGCCCTCGGTGCGCTTGAACTCGCTGACGAGGTACTTCATGATGCACTCGTCGAAGTCGTCGCCGCCCAGGCGGTTGTTGCCGGCGGTGGCCAGGACCTCGATGACGCCGTCGTCGATCTCCAGGATGGAGACATCGAAGGTACCGCCGCCCAGGTCGTAGACCATGATCTTCTGGCTCTGCTCCTTATCCACACCGTAGGCGAGAGCGGCGGCGGTGGGCTCGTTGATGATCCGCTTGACCTCCAGGCCCGCGATCTTGCCGGCGTCCTTGGTGGCCTGACGCTGGGAGTCCGTGAAGTAGGCGGGGACGGTGATGACGGCCTCGGAAACGGGCTGGCCCAGGTAGGCCTCGGCGTCCGCCTTCAGCTTCTGCAGGATCATGGCGCTGATCTCCTGGGGGGTGTAGGCCTTGCCGTCCACGGTGACCTTATAGTCGCTGCCCATCTCGCGCTTGATGGAGGAGATGGTGCGCTCGGGGTTGGTGATGGCCTGGCGCTTTGCCACCTGGCCCACCATACGCTCGCCGGTCTTGGAGAATGCCACCACGGACGGAGTGGTGCGGTTGCCCTCCGCGTTGGCGATAACCACGGCCTCGCCGCCCTCCATGACGGCCACGCAGCTGTTGGTAGTACCCAGATCGATACCGATAACCTTAGACATAATGAATACCTCCACGATTTATCTTAAATTTATGAATTCCTTTTTAAATTGACAATTGAGAATGGATAATTGATAATTCTGGGCGTCTGCGGCAGCTTTCGCCTTCTACATTATCCATTGTCAATTATCCATTATCCATTCGTTAGTTCGCGACTTGTACGATGGCGAATCTTACGACCTTGCCGTCCAGCGTGAAGCCCGCCTGGAAGACCTGGCTCACTACATTCTCCCCGAGGTCCTCGCTCTCGATGTGCATCACGGCGTTGTGGCGCTGGGGGTCGAAGGGCTGGCCCAGGGCCTCCATCTCCTCCACGCCCAGTTTCTTCAAAATCTCCTTAAACTGGCTGAAGATCAGCTCCAGGCCCTTGCGGTGGGGGGAATCCGGGTCGGCGTCGGTGGCCACGGCCCGCTCCAGGTTGTCGTAGACAGCCAGGAAGGCCTTCACGGTATCCACCTTGGCGTCCTGGTAGATGGTCTCCTTTTCCTTCGCGGTGCGCTTGCGGTAGTTATCGTACTCCGCCGTCAGCCGGGTGAACTGGTCGGTGACGGAGGCCAGCTGCTTGGCCGCCAGCTCCGCCTTCTCCATCTGCTCCCGGGTGAGGGTGTAGGTCTTTTCCTTCTTCTTTTTGGGCTTCTTCTCGTCCTTGGGGGCTTCCGCCTTGGGCTCGGTCTCTGCCGGTTCGCCGCCCTGGGTCTCCGGGGTCTCTTCCGGACGCTTGCTCTCCTCGCTCATTTACTGTTCCTCCTTCGGGGGTAACCCGTTTTTTCCAAACATCCGCGTCAGCCCCTCCGCAAAACCGGAGAGCCGGGCCGCCACGGCCGCGTAATCCATTCTGGTGGGGCCCACCACGCCGATGAGGCCTCGCATATTGTCCCCGATGTCGTAGCTGGCCACCACCACGCTGGTGTCGTGGAGGGCGTCGGAGACGTTTTCCGGCCCGATCAAAATCTTCATGGGGCTGCCGTCATCCGGCACCGGGAGCTTTTCCGTGCTGTCCGAGAGGAAGCTCATGAGCTCGTGGGCCTTGTCGGCGTCCCGGAACTCCGGTAGCTTCAGGAGTTCCCGCGTCCCGGCGGTGACGAAGGTCTTCTGCCCCAGCTCCTCCAGCTGCTCGGCTCCGTAGGAGACGATCTGGTTGAGGAGGAGGAAGAGGGCCGGGGGCACGGCGTCCGAGAGGGCCATGAGCCGGAGGTTCATCTCCTTGCCGGAGACGCCGGTGAAGCTCTCGTTCAGGAGCTTCGTCACGGGGGGCAGCTGCTCCGCCTCCACCGGCAGCTGCAGATGCAGCAGCTGGGAGCGGACCCGCTGGTCGCTGAGCATCAGCACCGCGATGAGGCTCTGGGGCTCCATCCGCAGCAGCTCAAAGCGCTGGACGCTGAGATCGCTCTTTCCGGCGGCGGCCACGTAAGCGGGGTAATTCACGAAGCGGCTCACGGCCTGGCCCGCCTGGCTCAGCAGCCGGTCCAGCTCCTCCATCTTCAGGTGGAGGGCGTCGTTGATCTTCTCGGTCTCGGCCAGGCTCAGGCGCTGGCGCTCCATCAGCTCGTTGACATAGAGCCGGTAGCCCTTGGGGGAAGGCACCCGCCCGGCGGAGGTGTGGGGCTGCTCCAGATAGCCCAGCTCCACAAGATCCGCCAGCTCGTTGCGGACGGTGGCGGAGCTCACGCCCATCTCGGCGGCAATGGCCTTGGAGCCCACCGGCTCCGCCGTGGCCACGTAATCCTCCACCACGGCCTTCAGGATCTGCTTTTTTCGCTCACTGAGTTCCATGATGGACACCTCGTTCCGGTTTAGCACTCCGTTTCATCGAGTGCTAAATGGAGTGTACCACTCTCCCCCGCCCCTGTCAATGCGCGGAATTAAACAATTTGTAAATTCAAAATGAAGGAATTGAAAAGAGTGGGGATTTCGGCATCGGGGCTTCCCCAACGCGGCGGAGGTCATGCCATAGGTACTGCTGCGCACCACGATCGGACGGCAGGGGTGGGGCTCTGTCCCCGCCCGGCTTTCTGGGATCGATGGCGGCTGCAAGGGACTCTGTAGGGGCCGACCTATGTGTCGGCCCGTGAGCAGGTCCCGCGAAGATGATGTGTCCGGGCGGACACACAGGTCCGCCCCTACGCAGGAAGGGAAACATTCCGGAGCCAACGGGATCGGTGCAAAACGCAGCCTTCCCCGGCGGGGCGGGGCAGAGCCCGCCCCCTACAGGGGGGACCGGAGCCGGACGGCAGGGGCGGGGCTCTGTCGCCACCCAGGTTTTCGGGATCGATGGCGGCTGCAAGGGACTCTGTAGGGGCCAACCTATGTGTCGGCCCGTGAGCAGGCCCTGGGAGGATGACGTATCCGGGCGGACACACAGGTCCGCCCCTACGCAGGAAGGGAAACATTCCGGAGCCAACGGGATCGGTGCAAAACGCAGCCATCCCCGGCGGGGCGGGGCGGAGCCCGCCCCCTACAGTGGGGGCCGGAGCCGGACGGCAGGGGTGGGGCTCTGTCCCCGCCCAGGTTTTCGGGATCGATGGAGGGCCGCGATAGGCTCTGTAGGGGCCGACCTATGTGTCGGCCCGTGAGCGGGTCCCGGGCGGAGGGCGTGCCCGGGCGCACACACAGGTCCGCCCCTACGCGGTGATGGAGGCGTTCCGGAGCCAACGGGATCGGTGCAAAACGCAGCCTTCCCTACCCCGAAAAGCACAAAAAGGCCCCGCGGGCGGGAGCCCGCGGGGTCTTTGGGGTCTTTCTTTCGGGATCAGCCCTCGGCCTTGGGAGCCTCGGCGGCAGCCTTCTCGGCGGCGGCCTTGGCGGCGGCAGCGGCCTTCTCGGCCTGAGCCTTCTTGATGGCCTTGTACTTCTCCTTCTCCTCGGCGGTGGCGATGGGCAGGATGGCG
>SFLD01000063.1 GCA_004553545.1 Clostridiales bacterium
CCTGTTAATGCACCATGGCTGCGGTGACCTTGCACCATTTTAGCGGTTTGGCTGCACCATTCGTGCGGTCTACACGCACCGTTTCAGGCGACGTATTCATTCAGGAAGAGAATGTTTGACATCAGTGCTCAGCCCATGCGGACTGGAAAATGATGCAACAGGTGTTACATAGATAGAATGCACCCCCGATTCATGAGAATCGGGGGTGCGTTTGTATCGGATTTCTTTCTTGCCGGAAATTCCGCTTAGCCTTCCTTGATGGCGGCCTGTGCGGCGGCCAGACGGGCGATGGGGACACGGAAGGGAGAGCAGGACACGTAGTCGAGACCCACCTTGTGGCAGAAGGCCACGCTGGAGGGATCGCCGCCGTGCTCGCCGCAGATGCCCAGGTGCAGCTCGGGATTGGTGCCGCGGCCCAGCTTGCAGGCCATGTCCACCAGCTTGCCCACGCCGGTCTGGTCCAGCTTGGCGAAGGGATCGTTCTCGTAGATCTTCTTGTCGTAGTAGGCACCCAGGAACTTGCCGGCGTCGTCACGGCTGAAGCCGAAGGTCATCTGGGTCAGGTCGTTGGTGCCGAAGGAGAAGAAGTCGGCCTCCTGGGCGATCTCGTCGGCGGTGAGGGCGGCGCGGGGGACCTCGATCATGGTGCCCACCAGGTACTTCATGCTGCTGCCGGCCTCGGCCAGGACGGCGTCGGCGGTCTCGACCACCACGCTCTTGACGTACTTGAGCTCCTTGCGCTCGCCCACCAGGGGGATCATGATCTCAGGCACCATGTTCCACTCGGGATGCCGGGCCTGGACGTTGAGGGCGGCCTTGATGACGGCCCGGGTCTGCATGGCGGCGATCTCGGGATAGGTGACGGCCAGACGGCAGCCGCGGTGACCCATCATGGGGTTGAACTCGTGGAGACCGGCGATGATGCTCTTGATCTCGGCCACGGTCTTGCCCATGTCGCGGGCCAGCTGCTCGATGTCCGCCTCAGCGGTGGGAACGAACTCGTGCAGGGGGGGATCCAGGAAGCGGATGGTGACGGGGCAGCCCTCCATGGCCTCGTAGATGCCCTCGAAGTCGCCCTGCTGCATGGGCTCCAGAACGGCCAGAGCGGCGATCATCCGGCGGATGGCGGGGATGCGGTCCGTGTCAAAGAACATGTGCTCGGTGCGGCAGAGGCCGATGCCCTGGGCGCCGAACTTCCGGGCCTGGGCGGCGTCGTGGGGCGTGTCGGCGTTGGTGCGGACCTGCAGGCGGCGATACTTGTCGGCCCAGGCCATGACCCGGCCGAACTCGCCGCCGATGACAGCGTCGGTGGTGGGGACGGCGCCGTCGTAGATCTTGCCGGTGGAGCCGTCGATGGAGAGCCAGTCGCCCTCGTGGAAGGTCTTGCCCGCCAGGTCGAACTTCTTGTTCTCCTCGTCCATCTTGATCTCGCCGCAGCCGGAGACGCAGCACTTGCCCATGCCGCGGGCCACGACGGCCGCGTGGGAGGTCATGCCGCCGCGGACGGTGAGGATGCCCTGGGCGGCCTTCATGCCCTCGATGTCCTCGGGAGAGGTCTCAAGACGCACCAGGACCACCTTCTCGCCCCACTCGGCCCATTCCTTGGCCTCGTCGGCGGAGAAGACGATGCGGCCGCAGGCGGCGCCGGGAGAGGCAGCCAGAGCCTGGCCGATGACGGGGGTCTTCTTCAGGGCCGCGCCGTCGAACTGGGGATGCAGCAGGGTATCGAGAGACCGGGGCTCGATCATGGCCACGGCCTGCTTCTCGTCGATCATTCCCTCGTCCACCAGGTCGCAGGCGATCTTCAGGGCGGCGGCGGGGGTGCGCTTGCCGTTGCGGGTCTGCAGCATGTAGAGCTTGCCGTGCTCCACGGTGAACTCCATGTCCTGCATGTCGTGATAGTGCTTCTCCAGGGTCTCGCAGACGCCCTGGAACTGCTGGAAGGCCTCGGGGAACTTCTCGGCCATCTCGCTGATGGGCATGGGAGTCCGGACGCCGGCGACGACGTCCTCGCCCTGGGCATTGGTCAGGAACTCACCGAAGAGCTTGCGCTCGCCGGTGGCGGGGTTGCGGGTGAAGGCGACGCCGGTGCCGCAGTCATCGCCCATGTTGCCGAAGGCCATGGACTGCACGTTGACGGCGGTGCCCCAGGAGTAGGGGATGTCGTTGTCCCGGCGATAGACGTTGGCACGGGGGTTATCCCAGGAGCGGAAGACGGCCTTGACGGCGCCCATCAGCTGCTCTTTGGGGTCGGTGGGGAAGTCCTGACCGATCTTGGCCTTGTACTCGGCCTTGAACTGGCCGGCCAGCTCCTTCAGGTCCTCGGCGTTCAGTTCCACGTCCTGGGTGACGCCCTTCTTTTCCTTCATCTCGTCGATGAGCTGCTCAAAATACTTCTTGCCGACTTCCATGACCACGTCGGAGTACATCTGGATGAAACGGCGATAGCAGTCCCAGGCCCAGCGGGGGTTGCCCGACTTCTTGGCGAGGACGTCCACCACGGTCTCGTTGAGGCCCAGGTTCAGGATGGTATCCATCATGCCGGGCATGGAGGCCCGGGCGCCGGAGCGGACGGAGACCAGCAGGGGGTTCTCGGCGTCGCCGAACTTCTTGCCGGTGATGCCTTCCATCTTCTCCACATACTCCATGATCTCGGCGAAGATGCCGTCGTTGATCTTCTGGCCGTCCTCATAATACTGGGTGCAGGCCTCGGTGGTGATGGTGAAGCCCTGAGGCACGGGCAGGCCGATGTTGGTCATCTCGGCCAGGTTCGCGCCCTTGCCGCCCAGCAGCTCGCGCATGTTGGCGTTGCCCTCGGTGAACAGATAGCAATACTTTTTACTCATGAAATCCTACCTCTCAAATGTACTTCTTCTTCGCTTTCTTCGCTTTTCCGGAATACAGACGGAATCCCGTCCGTAAACGTTTAAAAACTCAGCGCTCCAATTATAAACTGATGAAAAGCGGAAAACAATGCCTGAAAACCACAATTCCCGGCCGGCGTCAGAGAAAATGCCACGCGGATTTTGGCGATTTTGCACAAGGGAAAAGAAAACGTTTCCGCGAAATGTCCCGCTCCCATGGGAAAGCGCCGTTCCCCGGAATTCCCATCTTCCATTTTCCCCGCATCTGTGTTACACTAAACCATAACTATGCATGTTGAGAGAGGAGGGACCCCATGGCACCCTGGAAACTGGACCAGCGCAGCGGCGCGGCTGCCTGGCTGCGGGCGGCGGCGGAGCGCCGCGCCCTGCCCCACGCCCTCCTCTTCACCGGGGGAGACGGCTCCGCCGCCGCGGAGTTTGCCGCCGCCGCCATGGAGTGTACGGCGGAGCAGGGCCGCCCCTGCGGCGTCTGCCACGCCTGTCGGAAGGTCCTCTCCGGCATCCATCCGGATGTGGTCACCGTTCAGGACCCGGAGCACAAGCTCCTCTCGGCGGAGACGGTCCGCAATGTCCGCTCCGATGCCTACATCCGCCCCAACGAGGGAGAGCGGAAGGTCTACGTCTTCCCGGACTGCGCCCTCCTCACCGAGGCGGACCAGAACATCCTCCTGAAGACCGTGGAGGAGGGGCCGCCCTCCGCCGCCTTCCTCTTCTGCGCGGAGAGCGCCTCCGCCGTCCTGCCCACCCTGCGCTCCCGCTGCGTGGAGTGCAAGCTCTCCCCGGCGGAGACGGAGGAGACGCCCCCCAGTCCCCGGGCGGAGGCCTTCCTCCGGGCCCTGGCCGGCGGGAAGCGGGGGCAGACCGCCGCCGCCTGCGTGCGTCTCGAGCGGGAGAAGCTGACGGGGGACGACCTGGAGGCCTTCTGCACCGAGTGCCGGGATCTCCTGGCCCGGGCGCTGAAGCTCCGCTACGGGGCGTCGGACGCCGGGGAACTGCCCCGTCTCCTGGCAAAATCCTTGACAAACCAGCGCCTGATGCGCACAATAGAGCTGTTGGAGCGCTTCCGGCGGGACTGCCGCTTCCACATCGCCCCGGCCCAGGCTCTGGGCGCCCTGGCGGCGGAGGTGGAGGAGCTCCTCTGAAAACCATTCCCGGCGCGACGCCGGATATCCGTACCCTATACGACAGAAAAAAGGAGGCGATCCTTTGACAGAAGTGATCAGCGTCCGCTTTCGCGGCGGATGCAAGAACTATGACTTTTCCCCCAACGGCCTGACGCTGAAGATGGGGGAGGAAGTGGTGGTGGAGACGGCCCAGGGCCTGGAGTTCGCCACCTGCACCGTGGGCAACCACGAGGTGGAGGACAGCGCCGTGGTCCAGCCCCTCAGCCCCGTGCTGCGCCGGGCCACCGACGCCGACCGCGCCACGGCGGAGCGGAACCGCCGGAAAGAGAGCGAGGCCTTTGACATCTGCGAGAAAAAGATCGCGGACCACGGCCTGGAGATGAAGCTGGTGAACGTCAGCTGCAGCTTTGACGGCAGCAAGATCATCTTCTTCTTCACCGCCGACGGGCGGGTGGACTTCCGGGAGCTGGTAAGGGACCTGGCCAGCGTCTTCCGGGCCCGGATCGAGCTCAGGCAGATCGGCGTCCGGGACGAGGCCAAGATGATCGGCGGCCTCGGCATCTGCGGGCGGCCCTTCTGCTGCTCCCAGTTCCTGGACAGCTTCCTCCCGGTCTCCATCAAGATGGCCAAGACCCAGAACCTCAGCCTGAACCCCACCAAGATCTCCGGCACCTGCGGGCGCCTGATGTGCTGCCTCAAGTACGAGCAGAACGCCTATGAGGATGCCCAGAAGCGCATGCCCAAGAACGAGTCCTTCGTCCAGACGCCGGACGGCCCCGGCAACGTGAAGTCCGTGGACCTCCTGCAGGAGAAGATGAAAGTGGCTCTGGACGGCGCGCCCCCCTCCGAGCCCCTGAAGACCTATCACAACTGCGAGGTCTGCGTCCTGCGCAACGGCAAGGGCAGCCGGGAGGGCATCGAGATCCCCGCGGAGCGCCCGGAGCGCTACGTCCCGGAAAAGAAGGAGGAGCGGCCCTTCGGCATGCCCTTCGGCTTCACGCCCCTGGACCCCCTGGAGGACGACGGCGGCGGCTGGGACGATATCGAGGCCCCCTCCCGGGAGAAGATCGGCGACGGCAAGCGCCGCCGCTCCCGCCGCCGGGGCGGCCGGGGCAATGCCCCCTGTCCCGCCCAGGAAAAGCCCGGCAAGCCCGTGGGGGAGAAGCCCGCAAAGCCCGAGCCCCCCAAGGACAAGCCCGCAAAGGCCGAGGGCGGCCAGCCCAAGTCCGGCAACCGCCGCCGGGGCGGCCGGGGCCGGGGCCAGAACCCCGAGGCCCAGCCCAGAGAGAACAACCGGAACGATCCCCGGGAGAACGGAAAGGACAGCACCCGTGAGAGCCGTCCGCCCCGTCCCCAGGGCCAGGATGCCCGTCCCCAGGGCGGCCCCGCCCCCAAGGGCGAGAAGGCCGAGGGCGGCGAGGCCCAGCGCCGCCGCCGTCCCCATCACCGGGGCGGCCGCCGCCGCAAAGGCGGCGAGGGCGGAGCCCCCAGCGCCCCTTCCTCCGAGTCCTGACCCGATCCGCCCGGCACTTGCTGCGTTTTCCCCACATCGGCCCATCATCCTGCCCTGCCACCCTCCGCCCGCCGCCTTTCGGCGGCGGGCGCTGCCATCCTTCCCCCGAAAGGAGAACCCCCATGGGAAAATTCGACCGCGTCCTTCTGGCCTGCGACTTTGACAACACCCTGGTCTACACCGAGCCCGCCCTGGTGGCCGGGGAGCCCCTCCCGTCCCTGACGGCGGAGAACCGGGCGGCCCTGGAATCCTTCACCGCCCAGGGCGGCCATTTCGCCGTGGCCACCGGACGGGCCCTGGCGGCCTTCCAGGCCATCGCTCCGGGGCTGCCCATCAACACCCCCTGCGTCCTCTGCAACGGCGCGGCTCTCTACGACTTCGCCCGGGGCGAGTACCTGGACTGCAATCTCCTGGACGAGGCCGCCCTCCGCCGGGGCCAGGCTCTGCTGGACGATTTCCCCACCCTGGCGGTGGAGGCCTACCACATCGGCAATGTGGTCCACGCCGTCCGGCCCAACGAGTATGTCCGCCGCCACGAGCACCTGACCCATGTGGGGACGGAGGAGAAGCCCAGTCTTCTGGAGGTCCCCCTGCCCCTGGGCAAGTTCATCTTCGAGGATGACCACGCCACCCTCCAGGCCGCCCGCCGCCGGATGACGGAGTGGGGCTGGGACGCCGACTACGAGATCGTCTTCTCCCGGGACAACCTGCTGGAGGTCACCGCCAAGGGGGCCAACAAGGGCGGCATGGTGCTGCGCCTGGCGGAGCGCCTGGGCATCGCCCGGGAAGACGTCTGCTGCATGGGCGACGAGGCCAACGACCTCTCCATGCTGCGCGCCGCCGGTCACGCCTTCGCCCCTGCCAACGGCACCGACGCCGTGAAGGCCGTCTCCACCGTGGTCTCCCACGCGGAGAGCCGCGCCGTGGCGGATGTGGTGGACCTCCTGGACCGGCTGTACTGAGCCCACCATACCCTCGGTTGACAAGGGCAAACACGGTTTTTCGGGGCGGAAACGACCGCCAGCTTCGTCTTCCTCATTGCCGGGTGCCAGCCCGGCTGCTTCGTCATCCTTGCTGGCCGCCGTTTCCGCTCCCGAAAAACTCCGAAGGACTTTCCGGCGAGCAATGATGGGCTCTGGCGAGGAAGAGGACGACGGTGGGCTGACGCCCAC
>SFLD01000033.1 GCA_004553545.1 Clostridiales bacterium
AGGGTCCACCCGTTCCCATTCCGAACACGGTAGTTAAGCTCATCTCTGCTGACGATACTTGGCTGGCAACGGCCCGGCAAAATAGGTAGCGCCAACACAAAGCGACGGTCTTTCGACCGTCGCTTTTCCTTTTTCCTGAGAGTATGTTGAATACCACAATGCGCCCTTGCGCCGGATGAAATCACCTTTTCCGCCAGCCCGAGGGCAGCTTTCTAGTTCTGTTTTTACAAGCCACGGGTTCGCTTGCTATGAATGCTTCGATCGGAGTGGGAAGGAGCGGGGAACTCTTCCAAAGAAGCAAGAGAGAAGAACACCCGAAATCCGAAGGTCTCAGATGTTCTGCCCCTGCCGAGTGGCCGCATCTGCGCGCTGCCAACTAGCTGCAGCAGGTGGCGACCCGGAGCGGCTTGGACTGTGAAGGTAGCTCCCTCACCGGCGTACATCTGCGGGGGTGCTGCCCACAGGATGGCGATGGCAGCTGAGGGCAACCTGGCAATCCTCCCGGAGAAGAGCATGGGCTGCTGCGTTCTGGCCAGGGATGCTTTCGCGCCTTTCGGGGCTCGGCCGCCCTTTCCGACCGAAGTAACAGCGGAAAGCGGGGAAGTAACGCCCCAAATGGCGGGATCTGTGATAGAATGAAGGGGAAAGGACGGTGACGGCATGGAGCTTCGGGAGAAACTGCGAAAGCTGCGGACGGGACGGGGGCTCTCGCAGCAGGAACTGGCGGACGGTATCTTTGTGAGCCGCAGCGCCGTGGCAAAGTGGGAGAATGGCCTGGGCCTGCCCTCGGATGCTTCCCGGGAGGCGCTGGCAGAATTCTTCGGTGTGCCGGCAGCGGACCTGCGGACAGAGGAGCCGGAGGCCGTGATCCTGGAGAAGAACCGGAAGCTGCGGCGCCGGACGGTCTCCGCCAGCACGGTGACGGCCATCCTGCTGCTGGTCCTTGTTTGCCTGAATTCCTGGCAGAGCCGCCAGTCGGCCCGACTGCGGGAGTCCATGGGCCAGATGGATCTCCGGATGGAGAGGGAGTTCGAGGGGGCGAGGGTGCTGCTGAGCGGGGAATTCCGGGAGGCGGCGTATACGCCGCTGCTGGCCCGGGAGCTGGAGCAGCTCCAGACGGCGGCACTCTACGGTTACTACTTCGACGGCTTTTCCGGCGGGGATGCCCAATGGTGCCCGCTGTCCCAGGCGCTGGGGGAGCTCAACGACCCGGCCATCTTTGCTCTGCTGACGGAGGAGGACTGCGGCACCATCGCGGACTTCCTGGAGAGCCATTCCTACCGGAACGACCCGGAACTGACGAAGTCGGACGTCGCCCCCATCCTGGACCGGGTGGAGGCCGTTCTGGCGGAATACCATTCGGCCGGATAGAGGAAGAGCGCTGAGCCTTTGCTCAGCGCTCTTTTCACCGGTTCAGCAGCCAGACGCCGGCGTTCAGATAGGCGGCGAAGCTCACCCAGAGGAGGTAGGGCAGCAGCAGCCACCCGGCGGCCCGGTCCACCCGCCGGAAGGCGCGGAGCGTCCCCAGGATCAGCCCCCAGAGCACCAGCAGCCACAGAAGCGCCAGGCCGAAGGCCCGGAAGTGGAAAAAGATCAGGCTCCAGAGGAAGTTGAAGCCCAGCTGCGTGCCGAAGCGCCGCAGCCCCTGCTCCCGGTCCCGGGAGGGGGCGGAGAGCCAGACCCGGGCCGCCGCAATTCCCATCAGGGCGAAGAGAATGGCCCAGACGATGGGGAAGACCAGACTGGGCGGCGACAGCGGCGGCTGCCGGATGCTCTCCTCGTAGACCTGGGTGTCGTTCCGTGTCAGCCAGCCGGAGAGGGCTCCCACCAGCTCCGGCAGAAGGATCCAGACGGCATAGGTTTTCCATGACGATCGCTTCATTCCATCACCCCGGCATAGGATACGCCGAAACGGGAGAAATATACCAGCGCGCCTCCGAGAGCCTCGGAGGCGCGCGTTTCTTACGGTTTCTTGGGTTCGGAGAGGTCCTGCCGGAGCTCCTTCGCCAGCTCCTGCCGGATGGCGGTGCCGTCCCGGCGGATCTCCGCCAGGTCCTTGCGGATGACGGGGTCCTCCTCCAGGTCCTCCCGGATGAACATGAGAAGGAAGCTCACAGCCAGCAGGACGCAGGAGAACCAGATGGCCCGGGCGCCCCACCAGCCGAGACTCAGGCTCCCCAGGCCGGCGCCCACCGCAAAGAGCAGGATGACGCCGAAGTAGCGCCCGGCCTTCCGCCGGGCCTCCGGATTCTTCGTCCGGCCCCAGGCGCAGAGGGAATCCACCCCGCTGCGGAGGTTGCCGACGCACATGGTGCTGGCAAAGGCATAGCCATCCACCTTGCGGAAGGCCTGGACCTGCATGGCGCAGGAGAAGGACACCAGGGTGTTGGCCAGCATGTCCAGCCGGGAGGGCAGAAAGCCCACGAGAAAGAGCAGCGCGATCTCCCCCAGCACCACCAGCTGCCGCCAGTGGAGCATCCGGCCCCGGAAGTGCCAGCGGGCCAGCTCCGACACCATCACCCCCAGAGAGAAGGCAAGCAGCGGCACAAGGTACCGCCCCGCGCTGCGGAGGTCCCCCTCGAAGAGGCGGACGCTGAGCAGCACGATGTTGCCGGTCTGGGCGTTGGCAAAGACCCCGCCCCGAAAGAGATAGGTATAGGCGTCCTGCAGGCCGCCGGAGAGGGAGAGGAAGATCACCGTATAGAAAGATTCGGACATCTGGCCGTGGTTGGGGCGCTTGGGAGCCATGGGGCACCTCCGAGAAACGATTTTTCAGACCTTCAGGATAGCACAGCGGCCGCCGGAAGGGAAGACTTATTTTGAAATGGCTTTCATACCCTCGGTTAATAAGGGCAAACTCCGAAGGACTTTCCGGCGATCAATGGCTCTGGCGAGGAAGAGGACGACGGTGGGCTGACGCCCACCTGGGACTGAGACGTAAGTCCAGCGCCTATCAGGGCCGCTGAAAAGCGCGTCTGCCCTTGTCGACCGAGGGTATGATTTTCCGATGACAGCCGCCGGCAGTGCTCATTCCCTGGGCGGGCGTTCCCCGGTGCTGGCGCAGAGCAGATCCTTCAATGCCCGCATGGCGACGCTCTGGGGCCGGGAGCTGTCCTCAATGAGGCAGACCTCCCGCTCCGGGATGTACTGCCGCAGGGGGATGCGGCAGACGTCCCCCGCGGCGATGGCCGGGGCGGCCATGGCCTCCGGGCAGAAGCCGATGCCGAGGCCGCAGCGGATCATGGGAAGGACCTGGTCCATGGTGGCGGCCTCCATGTCCACCCGGAAGGGCAGGTTGTTCCGGGTGAAGAGCTGCTGATAGAAGTCATAGGTCCCGCTGCCGCTGCCGATGCAGATGAAGGACTGCCCCGTGAGATCCCGGAGGCTCACAGGCACCCGGGCCAGCTCCTGGTGCTGCCGCCCGCAGATCAGGATCTCCCGGAAGCGGAGGAGGGGCGTGGAGCGCAGAGGCCTGGGGGCCTGGAAGGGCGTGGTCACCACGGCGAAGTCCGCGTGGCCGTTGCTCAGGGCGGCGATGGCCTGGGGGGTGGAGTCGTTGGTGAGCCGCAGGCGCACGCCGGGATAGCGGTCGTGGAAGGCGGAGAGTTTTTCCAGCAGCGTCAGGTGCAGCGCCGCCTCGCTGACCCCCACGAAGAGGGTGCCGGACTCCAGGGAGCAGTCCCGCTGGATCTCCTCCTCCCCCAGGCGCAGCTGCTCATAGGCCGCGGCCACCCGCTGATAGAGCCGTTCCCCCTCCGGCGTCAGGGAGACGCCCCGGTGGGAGCGGACGAAGAGCTTGCAGCCCAGGGACTGCTCCAGGTTGTTCATGCAGCGGGTGATGTTGGGCTGGTTGTTCTCCAGCACCTTGGCCGCCCGGGTGAAGCTGCGGCACTGGGCCACATAGTAGAAAAGGCGGTAGTAGTCATAGGGGATGGCCATGGGACCCTCCTTTCCGGCAATGGGAGGAATTGGTGTAAAGAGAAGTTAAGGAAAGCATATAAAAATCGTATCGCAACGATACGAAAGATACCTTTTACACCTGTCTTCTTTCCCAGTATAATAAGGAATCGTTAAGAAATCAATCTCTGGCGTGAAGAAAAATCAAGAAACCGGTCGGCGGCGTTAAAAACCCGCCGGGGCTTCCGGGCGGAGGGAAGATCTGCCCCCGGGAGAGGAGAGAGGGGAATGCTATGAGAAAAAGCAAACGGGGACTGCTGGCCTGGCTGCTGCTGATGGCGGCGCTGCTGGCAGGCTCCCTGCTGACGGGCCACGGAGGGAAGGAAGAGAGCATCCAGACCGCCATGCGGGACGCGGTGCTCCACGATGTGAACCGGGTGAACTTCTTTGGGAAGGCGGTGAACCCGGGCCTGATCTCCGCCTTCACGGTAACGGCCATCCTGCTGGTGGCGGCGGTGCTGCTGCGGATCTTCGTGATCCCGAAATTCCGCTATGTGCCGGGAAAGCTCCAGCTGGTGCTGGAGGAGATCGTGGGCCTCTTCGACCGCCTGGCCAAGACCTCCTCCCCCCACCTGAACGGCTTTCTGGGGGCCTACATCTTCGCCGCCGGGGCCTACATCTTCGTGGGGACGCTCTTTGAGCTCTTCGGCTTCCAGGCCGTCACCACGGCGGGGCACTCCATCACCCTGCCGGCGCCCCTCTCGGACGTCAACGCCGCCATCGCCCTGGGCTGCCTCTCCTACCTCATCATCGTCTCCGGCGGCGTGGCCGGCAACGGCATCCGGGGCGTGGGACTGGCGCTGAAGGAGTTCTCCCTGCCCATCTCCATGAGCTTCCGTCTCTTCGGCGCGCTGCTCAGCGGCCTCCTTGTGACGGAGCTGGTCTATTACTACCTCAACCTGAGCTTTGTCCTGCCGGTGGCGGTGGGCGTGCTCTTCACCCTGCTCCACGCACTGATCCAGAGCTATGTTCTGACCATGCTGACGGCCCTCTACTACGGCGAGGTCTCCGAGCCTGTGCCGCCGAAGGCCAAGAAAGGCAAAAAGGCCGGGAAGGCCGCTGCCTGACGCGCCGGAACCATCCGGACGAAAATAGAAAGAACGGAGGAATCCCCGATGAATACCATGAAGAAACTGCTGATCCCCGCCCTGCTGGCCCTGGCCCTGCTGACCCTCACCCTCCCCGTCCTGGCGGCGGGGAATGACGCCGCCGCCCCGGCGGAGACCGCTGTCACCGAGACCCAGACGGACGACGGCACCGGCTCCAAGGCCCTGGCCGCCGGCATCGCCATCGGCATCGCCGCCGCCGGCGGCGCCATCGCCATGGGCATGGCCGTCAGTAAATCCACGGAGGGCATCGCCCGCCAGCCGGAGGCAGAGGGCAAGATCCGCACGACGCTGATGCTGGGCCTGGTCTTCATTGAGACCGCCATCATCTACGCCCTGCTTGCCGTCATCCTCATCATCTTCGTCCTTTAAGGGGGCTGCCCGATGAACATCCCACTGAATATCGACTGGCAGCAGATCCTGCTGCATCTGCTGAACTTCGCCATCCTGGCGGGGGGGCTCTACCTTCTGCTCTATAAGCCTGTGAAGGCCTTCATGGCCAAGCGGGAGGGCTGGTATCAGCAGCAGGCCGACGAGGCCGAGAAGACCCGTCAGGAGGCCGAGGCCCTGAAGGCCGCCGCCCAGGCCCAGGCGGATGCCGCGGCGGAGGAAGCCAAGGCCATCCGCGTCCAGGCACGGGAGGACGCCCAGGCGGACGTCCGGCGGCTGAAGGAGGAGGCCCAGGCCCAGGCGGCAAAGATCCTGACCGACGCCCAGGCCGCCGCCGAGAGCAGCCGGAGGAAGGTCATGGAAGAGACCCAGCACCAGGTGAAGGAATTGGTCTCCGCCGCGGCGGAGAAGCTGGTGCTGTCCTCGGACAGCGCGGCCTTCGACCAGTTCCTGGAGCTGGCAGGGAAGGGGGAGGACGGGGATGCGTCCTGAGATGACCGCCACCCTCTGGAGCCGCACGGAGCCCAGCCCGCAGCAGCGGGAGAAGCTCCGGGCCTTCCTGGACCAGCGCTACGGCCCCACCGCCCTGGAATGGGTCCGGGATGAGGGCCTCAAGGGCGGCTTCCGGCTGCAGGTGGGGGAGGATATCTACGACTGGAGCCTGGAGGGCCGCCTGCGGCAGTTCCAGGAGAAGCTCCGGGACCTGAACCCCGGCCGGGAGGGCATCATCCCCCTGATCCGGGAGACCATTGAGACCTGGGACCCCGCCGCCGCACCCCAGGAGACCGGCACGGTCCTCACCGTGGGGGATGAGATCGCCACCGTCAGCGCACTGAAGAACGTCCGCTACGGCGAGATTCTGCTCTTCCCCGGCGGCATCAAGGGCATGGTGCAGGACCTGCGGCGCGAGAGCGTCGGCTGCGTGCTCTTTGGCAGCAGCCAGGAGATCCGGGCGGGGGATACCGTCCGCCGCAGCGGGAAGACCGCCGGGATGCCCGTGGGCGACGCCTTCCTGGGCCGGGTGGTGGACGCCCTGGGCCAGCCCATCGACGGCAAGGGCGACATCCGCGCCTCGGATTACCGGCCCATTGAGGCCCCGGCCCCCGGCATCCTGGACCGCCAGCCGGTGGACACCCCCATGGAGACCGGCCTTCTGGCGGTGGACGCCATGTTCCCCATCGGCCGGGGCCAGCGGGAGCTCATCATCGGTGACCGCCAGACCGGCAAGACCGCCATCGCCCTGGATACCATCCTCAACCAGAAGGGCAAGGGCGTCCTCTGCGTCTACGTGGCCATCGGTCAGAAGTCCAGCTCCGTCGCCCAGCTGGTGGGGAACCTCTTCCGCCGGGGGGCCATGGATTATACCGTCGTGGTGAACGCCCCGGCCAGCGCCCCGGCGTCGTTGCAGTATATCGCCCCCTACGCCGCCACGGCCCTGGGGGAGCACTTCATGTACCAGGGGAAGGATGTCCTCATCGTCTACGACGACCTCTCCAAGCACGCCATCGCCTACCGGGCCCTGAGCCTTCTTTTGGAGCGCTCCCCGGGCCGGGAGGCCTACCCCGGCGACGTTTTCTACCTGCACTCCCGCCTGCTGGAGCGTTCCGCCCACCTCTCGGACGCCCTGGGCGGCGGCAGCATGACGGCCCTCCCCATTGTGGAGACCCAGGCAGGGGACGTCTCCGCCTACATCCCCACCAACGTCATCTCCATCACGGACGGGCAGCTCTTCCTGGAGAGCGGGCTCTTCTTCTCCGGCCAACGGCCCGCCGTCAACGTGGGCCTCTCGGTCTCCCGGGTGGGCGGCGACGCCCAGACCAAGGCCATGAAGTCCTCCGCCGGCGCCCTGCGCCTGGATCTCGCCCAGTACCGGGAGATGGAGGTCTTCACCCAGTTCTCCAGCGACCTGGATGACGTCACCAAGCGCCAGCTGACCTACGGCCAGGGCCTCATGCGCCTGCTGCGCCAGCCCCAGTACCACCCCCTCTCCCAGCACCGCCAGGTCATCACCCTGACGGCGGCCCTGAGCCACCTGCTGCAGGACATCCCGGCGAAAGAGATGAAGGACGCTCAGATGGCCCTCCTGGCCTTTGCAGAGGCCCAGGACCCGGCCCTCTGCCAGCGCATCGACGAGACCGGCAAGCTGCCGCCGGAGGATAAGGAGGCCATCCTGGCCCTGACCCGGCGCTTCCTGGCGGAGCGGAAGGCAGGGGCGTGACCATGGCCGGGACCAAGGAGATCAAGGGACGCATCCAGAGCGTCCGGGAGACCGGCAAGATCACCAACGCCATGTACCTCATCGCCTCCACCAAGATGCGCAAGGCCCGGGAGGAGCTCGCCAACACCCGCCCCTACTTTGAGGCCCTGCGGGGGGAGATCAAGCGGGTCTTCCGCACCGCCAACGGCGTGGAGAGCCGGTATTTCTACCCCACGGATGTCACCACCCCCCGGGAGGGGACCTACGGCTGCCTCGTCGTCACGGCGGACAAGGGCCTGGCCGGGGCCTACAACCAGAACGTGGTGAAGGAGACCCAGAAGCTCCTCTCGGAGCATCCGGACACCAAGCTCTTCGTGGTGGGGGAGTACGGGCGGCACATCTTTGCCCAGCGGGGCATCCCGGTGGAGCAGAGCTTCCTCTACACGGCCCAGAACCCCACCCTGGAGCGGGCCCGGGAGATCTGCGACGTGCTGCTGGACGGCTATGAGAGCGGGGAGCTCACGGAGATCTTCGTCATCTACACGGACCTGGAGAACCGCCTGACGGCCCAGGCCCGGTCCACCCGGCTCCTGCCCTTCCACCGCACCAGCTTCGCCGCCCCCGCCAAGGAGCGGGCCGTGACCCGGCCCTTTGAGTTCCAGCCCTCGGTGGAGGCCGTGCTGGACGCCCTGATGCCCAGCTACATCTCGGGCTTCATCTACAGCGCCCTGGTGGACAGCTTCTGCGCCGAGCAGAACGCCCGCATGACCGCCATGGACGCCGCCAACCGCAACGCGGAGGAGCTGCTGAGCCAGCTCTCCCTGGAGTATAACCGGGTGCGGCAGTCTGCCATCACCCAGGAGATCACGGAGATCTCCGCCGGCGCCAAAGCCCAGCGCCGCGGAAGGAAGGAGGGGCTATGAAGAAAGGAAGCATCGTTCAGGTCTCAGGACCTGTGGTGGACGTGACGTTCCCCGCCGGGGAGCTCCCCGGCATCCGGGAGGCGCTGACGGTGGAGACCGACAGCGGCCGCCGGGTCATGGAGGTGGCCCAGCATGTGGACAGCGCCACCGTCCGCTGCGTCATGCTCGCGGGCAGCGATGGCCTTGCCCGGGGCATGGAGGTGGAGGCCCCCGGCCATCCCATCCAGGTGCCGGTGGGGGAGGCCACCCTCGGCCGGATGTTCAACGTCCTGGGTCAGCCCATCGACCAGCAGGGCCCGGTGCCGGAGGGCACCCCCAGGCGGAGCATCTACCGCCAGCCCCCCTCCTTTGCCGAGCAGAGCCCGTCCGTGGAGATCCTGGAGACCGGCATCAAGGTCATCGACCTGCTGGAGCCCTATCCCAAGGGCGGCAAGATCGGCCTTTTCGGCGGCGCCGGCGTGGGCAAGACCGTCCTCATCCAGGAGCTCATCCACAACGTGGCCACCGAACACGGCGGCTACTCCATCTTTACCGGCGTGGGCGAGCGCAGCCGCGAGGGCAACGACCTCTGGCGGGAGATGCGCCAGAGCGGCGTCTCGGAGAAGACGGCCCTGGTCTTCGGCCAGATGAACGAGTCCCCCGGCGTCCGTATGCGGGTGGCCCTCTCGGGCCTCACCATGGCGGAGTACTTCCGGGACACGGAGCACAAGGACGTGCTCCTCTTCATCGACAACATCTTCCGCTTCGTCCAGGCCGGCAGCGAGGTCTCCACCCTCTTGGGGCGGATGCCCTCCGCCGTGGGCTATCAGCCCACTCTGGCCGGTGAGATGGGCGAGCTGCAGGAGCGCATCGCCTCCACCAAGGAGGGCTCCGTCACCTCCGTCCAGGCGGTCTATGTCCCGGCGGACGACCTGACGGACCCCGCCACCGCCACCACCTTCGCCCACCTGGACGCCACCACCGTCCTCAGCCGGAAGATCGCCGAGCAGGGCCTCTATCCCGCCGTGGACCCGCTGGAGTCCTCCTCCCGCATCCTGGAGGCCGACATCGTGGGCGAGCTCCACTACCGGGTGGCCCGGCAGGTCCAGGAGACGCTGCAGAAGTACCGGGAGCTCCAGGACATCATCGCCATCCTGGGCATGGATGAGCTCAGCGAGGAGGACCGCCTCACCGTCCTCCGGGCCCGGAAGCTCCAGCGCTTCCTGGCCCAGCCCACCCACGTGGCGGAGAAGTTCACCGGCATCCCCGGCATCTACGTCCCCCTGAAGGACACCCTGGAGAGCTTCCGTGCCATCGTGGACGGCGAGGCCGACCAGTACCCCGAAGCCGCCTTCTACAATGTCGGCACCCTGGCGGATGTCGCCGAGAAGGCCAGGCGCCTGGAAGCGGAGGGCCGGTAAATGGCGGCTCTCTTCCATCTCCGGGTCCTGGCGGCAGACCGGGCCTTCTACGACGGGGACTGCGAGAGCCTCACCGTCCCCACGTCGGACGGGGAGCTGGGCATCCTGGCCCGCCACAGCAACCTGGTGGCCGCCGTGGTCCCCGGCGCCCTCCGGGCCCGGCTGCCGGACGGGCGCTTTGCCGAGGCAGCCATCTCCGGCGGCCTTCTGAAGGTGGAGGACGGCGACGTCCTCCTCCTGGCGGACAGCGTGGAGCGGCCGGAGGAGATCGACGCCGAGCGGGCCCGCCGGGCGGAGGCCCGGGCCCGGGAAGCCCTCCTCCAGAAGCGGAGCACCCAGGAGTACCGGGGCGCCCAGGCCCACCTGGCCCGGGCCCTCAACCGCCTGAAGCTCAGCGGCGGCAGTCAGGGCAGATAGCAGGAAACGGCACGGCGGCGGGAGCCATCCCGCCGCCGTGCTTTTCGTGCAGGTCAATTCTGCGAAAGTGTAAGAATTTCCGAAAAAGGTGGGAAAACTTCTTGATTTGGACATAATCTTTCCGTATAATGCCCTCTTAACAAGAGGCGGACGGTCCATGGGCCGTCCGCGAGAATACGAGAAGGAGGGACCCCGATGAAAGAGGTCAAGCCCCCGAAAAAACCGTTGATCTTCTACTATGCCGCCGCCATGCTGGCGGTGATCCTGCTGAACTCCCTGGCCGTGCCCTGGCTGGCCCAACACCAGATCCGGGACGTGGACTACAACACCTTCGTGGAGATGACGGAGAAGGGCGAGGTCGGCAAGGTGGAGATCCAGGAGCAGGATAACCGCATCCTCTTCACCGACAAGGACGGCAAGACCGTCTACAAGACTGCCATGGTCCCGGACAACGACCTCATCCAGCGCCTGCTGGATGCCGGGGTCTCCACCACCGGGGAGGAGATCCAGCAGACCTCCCTCCTTATGAGCATCCTCAGCTGGGTGCTGCCCATCGTCATCTTCATCGCCATCGGCCAGTATATGTCCCGGAAGATGACCGAGCGCATGGGCGGCGACAACTCCATGATGTTCGGCATGGGCAAGTCCAACGCCAAGATCTACGTCCAGTCCACCGAGGGCATCCACTTTGCCGACGTGGCGGGGGAGGACGAGGCCAAGGAAAACCTCCAGGAGATCGTGAACTACCTCCACGACCCCAGCCAGTATAAGGAGATCGGCGCCTCCATGCCCAAGGGCATCCTGCTGGTGGGCCCTCCGGGCACCGGCAAGACCATGCTGGCCAAGGCCGTGGCCGGTGAGTCCAACGTGCCCTTCTTCTCCATCTCCGGCTCGGAGTTCGTGGAGATGTTCGTGGGCATGGGCGCCTCCAAGGTCCGGGACCTCTTCAGGCAGGCCAAGGAGAAGGCCCCCTGCATCGTCTTCATCGACGAGATCGACGCCATCGGCGGCAAGCGCAGCGGCGGCCAGTACGGCGGCGGCAACGACGAGCGGGAGCAGACCCTGAACCAGCTCCTCACGGAGATGGATGGCTTCGAGGGCAACTCCGGCGTCATCATCCTGGCCGCCACCAACCGTCCGGAGTCCCTGGACCCCGCCCTGACCCGTCCCGGCCGCTTTGACCGCCGGGTCCCCGTGGAGCTGCCGGACCTGAAGGGCCGGGAGGCCATCCTGAAGGTCCACGCCAAGAAGATCAAGGTGGCCGAGGACGTGGACTTCAACAAGATCGCCCGCATGGCCTCCGGCGCCTCCGGCGCGGAGCTTGCCAACATCGTCAACGAGGCGGCCCTCCGGGCCGTCCGGGACGGCCGCCGCTTTGCCACGGAGTCCGACCTGGAGGAGAGCATCGAGGTGGTCATCGCCGGCTATCAGAAGAAGAACGCCATCCTGACGGACCACGAGAAGTGGGTGGTCTCCTACCACGAGATCGGCCACGCCCTGGTGGCCGCCCGGCAGAACCACTCCGCCCCCGTGCAGAAGATCACCATCATCCCCCGGACCTCCGGCGCATTGGGCTACACCATGCAGGTGGAGGAGGGCAACCACTACCTCATGACCAAGGAGGAGATGGAGAACAAGATCGCGACCCTCACCGGCGGCCGCGCCGCGGAGGAGGTCCGCTTCGGCTCCATCACCACCGGCGCCTCCAACGACATCGAGCAGGCCACGAAGCTGGCCCGGGCCATGCTGACCCGCTACGGCATGAGCGAGGACTTTGACATGGTGGCTCTGGAGACCGTCACCAACCAGTACCTGGGCGGGGACACGTCCCTGGCCTGTTCCGCCGAGACCCAGGCGAAGATCGACGCCAAGGTGGTGGACCTGGTCCGCCGGGAGCACCAGAAGGCCCTGGACATCCTGAAGACCGACCGGGACAAGCTGGACGAGCTGGCCAAGTTCCTCTACGAAAAGGAGACCATCACCGGCGAGGAGTTCATGGAGATTTTAAATCGCTGAAATGTACCGAGGAACATTTCAGCGAGAGATTTCCTCGCCCAAGGCAGCAGAGCTGCCTTGGGCGAATGAAAGCGCAGGCCGACTGCGCGCATAAAATGGCCGCCCCATTGGGGCGGCCATTTTCCACACTTGCGGCCTGAGAAGTATTTTTCGCCACGTACACGCCGCGGCGAAAAATGATTTCGATTCTTTCCGGCGCAAGCGCCGGAAACCAGGAAGGGGCATCCCTTCCTGGACTTTCCCCCGTAGGGCACGACGATCCGGCGTGCCGCTCCCCCGTCTCCTCGCGGGCCCCAGCCATCCGCCTGACCGCCAAGCGGCTTCGGCGGCGGAGGGGCCGATGTCCACATCGGCCCGTTCGCTGCTCCCTACTGTGGTGCACCGGTAGGGGGCGGGCTTCGTCCCGCCCCGCAAGGGCACTGTTCCACTCCATTTCCCGTTGGTTCCGGAACGCTTCCTGCATTGTGTAGGGGCGGACCTATGTGTCCGCCCGTGAATGGCCCCCGCGAAGAAACGTGTAAGGGCCGACACACAGGTCGGCCCCTACAGATCCTCTAGCAGCCTCCATCCAATCCAAAAGAACGGGCGGGGACAGAGGCCCGTCCCTACCGGTCTATCGTGGTGCCAAGCGTCGGGCCGATGTAGGCATCGGCCCCTACGAAAAGGAGGAGCCGCCGCGACCACCCTAGCCAGCGGCGCACAGCGGAGCGTCTGCGCCGCGGTCACAAGAGATGGGTGGAGGGTGCGGCAGAGATCACCCCCAAAAGTGTCCAGCAACCTCGGACAATCCCTCAGTCGCCTGACGGCGACAGCTCCCTTTGCACAAGGGAGCCTTGCCCTGCGCGGTCATCGGAATAGTCAACTATGCCGGTTCGAGATCTACCGAGCCACCGTCACCCTCGTCTCCCGCAAGGCAGGGAGCTCCGAATGATCGCAGGCACCCCGCTCCGGGCCTCCGTCCCCCGTCCCAACGTCCCCCGTAAGCGCGCAGCGAAGTACCCGCGCCCGTTTCCCGGAAATCCCCCGTAAACTCCAGGATGGTTTCCAAAGGAAGGGCCGAAGCCCTTCCTTTGGTCGTTTCAAGGGGGTTGTCAGGGGGGAAATCGAAATCCCCCCTGACAATCTTTCTTGGGAAGCGCGAGGGGATATTCTTTTGATTCGAAAAGAATATCCTCTCGCAAGCCGCCGACCTTCGTCGGCGGCTCTCCACGCCCCTTTCGGGGCGTGGCCCACACGCCTCGTGCCGAGGCACTCGCCCGGATGCCATCCGGCCAGCCCCCGTGGCGGGCGGGAACCCGCCTACATCCTGATATACGCCCGACAGCCAATCTCCTCCGCCGGCAGCAGCCCCTGGGCCCGGTAGAAGGCGTCCGTCTTCCCGGTGGCGTCCGTCAGCAGCTCAAGCTGATAGACCGCCGGAAAGCGCCCCAGCATGGTCTGAAAAAGGGCCGTGCCCACGCCCTGCCGCTGCCGCTCCGGATACACCAGAAGGTCCTGCAGAAACACGACGGAGGCCCCGTCCCCCACGCAGCGGAGGATGCCCAGGAGCCGCTCCCCCTCCCGGGCCGCCAGGACCAGGAGGGAGTTCTCAAAGGCCCGCCGGAGCATGTCGGGATTTTCGGTGTAGTTGGTCCAACCCACGGCGGCGTAGAGGGGGAGGACCTCCTCCGCCCGGTAAGTTCGGTATTCGGTAATGGTAAACATATCCTGCTTCCTTTCTGAAAATGGTTTCTCAGAGGGAAGCGCCCAGATTCAGGATGCCCATGCGGATCTCTCCTTTCTGTGAACTGTCCCCATCTTACCATACCCGTCCCCGGAACGCAAGAGACCGCCGGGCTTACGCCCGGCGGTCTCTCCGCTTGGAAGGAGGGTATCTCAGAAAGAGGGGGTACGATCAGAAGGTGGGGACCACAGCGCCGCTGTAGGTGTTGTTGATGTAGTCCCGGATGGTGTCGCTGTGCAGGACATCGATGAGGGCCAGGATGGCGGGATCGTTCTCGTGGCCTTCCTTCACGGCCAGGATGTTGCCGTACTCCTGAGCGGCGTCGCCGTCGGCGGCCTCGATGGCCAGGGCGTCGGAACCGGCGTTCAGGCCGCCCTGCAGGGCGTAGTTGCCGTTGATGACGGCCATGGCGATGCCGGGCAGGGCCTGGGTCAGCTGAGCGGCCTCGATCTCACGGATGGTGATGTTGACGTTGTAGCTCTCAATGTCCTGAACGGTGGCGTTGGAGGCGGCGGTGATGCCGTCCTTCAGGGTGATGAGGCCCTCCTGCTGCAGCAGGAGCAGGGCGCGGGTCTCGTTGGAGCCGTCGTTGGGGATGTCGATCTCGTCGCCGTCCTTGAGGTCCGCGATGGCGGAGACCTTGCCGGCGTAGATGCCGAAGGGCTCATAGTGGACGGAGGCGGCGCTCACGAGATGGGTGTTGTACTCGCCGTTGAACCAGTTCAGGTAGTTGATGTGCTGGAAGTAGTTGGCGTCCAGACTGCCCTCCTCCAGGGCGGTGTTGGGCTGGACGTAGTCGGTGTACTCCACGACCTCCAGGTCGATGCCCTGCTCGGCCAGGATGGGCTTGCACTGGTTCAGGATCTCAGCGTGGGGGGTGATGCTGGCACCGACCTTCAGGGTGACGGTCTCACCGGTGGAGGCGGAGCCGGCGGAACCAGAGGAACCGGAGGCGGCGGGGGTGTTGCTGCTGCCGCAGCCGGCCAGCAGGCTCAGAGCCAGAACGGAGCTGAGAGCAAGAGCAAGAAACTTCTTCATAGTGTTTTTCTCCTTTTCAAATATGGTATTCTAAAAAATTTGGAAGGACGGATCTGGGGCGCCGACTCAGCGGATGCGCTTGTCGGTGCGGTTCGCGATGCGGGTGCCAAGCTCCTGGATGAGCTGCACCAGCAGCACCAGGATGATGACGGCCACCCACATGGTCAGGGGAACGCGGCGGTAGTAGCCGTAGTTGATGGCGATGGAGCCGAGGCCGCCGCCGCCCAGGATACCCGCCATGGCGGAGTAACCCAGGATGGTGGTGGTGGCCACCGTGGCCCCGTTGATGAGGGAGGGCTTGCACTCCGGCAGGATCACCTTGGTGATGATCTGCCAGGTACTGGCGCCCATGGAGACGGAGGCTTCCAGGATGCCCCGGTCCACCTCCCTCGCGGAGCCCTCCACGAGACGGGCCACGAAGGGGAAGGCGGCGACCACGAGTCCCACGATCATGGCGGTGCTGCCCACGGTGGTGCCCACGATCAGGAGGGTGAGACCGTTCAGCAGGAAGACCATGATGAGGAAGGGGACGGAGCGCAGGAGGTTCACAATGGTGCCCAGGATCTTGTTGAGGACGGGACTGGGGCGGAGGCCCTCGCTGTCCGTCACCGCCAGGACCAGGCCCAGCGGCAGGCCGATGAGGTAGGCGAGAAGGGTGGAGACCACCACCATATAGAATGTTTCCAGCAAGCCCCGGCCCATCATGAGCCAGAAATCAGCGGTGGCAAGCGTGGCAAACATCTTATTTCACCTCCTCTTCCGTATAGGTAATGTGCTGGCTTTCCAGATATGCCAGCATCCGGGCCGCCGCGCCCTCGTTCTCCGGGAGCTGCAGCAGCATCTGGCCGTAAGTTTTGCCCTCGATGTTCTTCATGTCGGCAAAGAGGATATTCACCGGTTCCCCGCAGGAGAGCACCATGCCGGAAACGACAGGCTGCTCGGCGGTGGAGCCGTCGAAGGTGATGCGGTAGGCCCGGCCCTGGGCCAGGGTCTCGCGGGCGGTCTCGCTGCCGGGCATCAGCAGCTGCCGGGCGGCGGCGGTCTTGGGATGGCGGAAGACCTCGCTGACCTTGCCCTCCTCCACCACATGGCTCTCCGCCAGGATGGCCACCCGGCCGCAGATCTGCTCCACTACCTTCATCTCGTGGGTGATGATGACCACCGTGACGCCGAGAGAACGGTTCAGCTCCTGGAGCAGGGCCAGGATGGATTGGGTGGTGGTGGGGTCCAGGGCGGAGGTGGCCTCGTCACAGAGGAGCACCTTGGGGTTCGTGGCGAGAGCCCTTGCGATGGCCACCCGCTGCTTCTGGCCGCCGGAGAGCTGGGCGGGATAGGCGCCCTCCCGGTCCTCCAGGCCCACGACCTTCAGGAGTTCCTGGGCCCGGGCGATGGCTTCCTTCCGGGGGGTGCCGGAGAGCTCCAGCGGGAAGCAGATGTTGTCCAGGGCGCTGCGCTGCATCAGCAGGTTGAAGCCCTGAAAGATCATGGTGATGGACTGCCGGGCCTTGCGCAGCTCCTTGGGGGAGAGGGTGGTGATCTCCTGCCCGTCCACCCGGACGGTGCCCTCCGTGGGGGTCTCCAGCAGGTTCATGCAGCGCACCAGGGTGCTTTTTCCGGCGCCGGAGAGGCCGATGATGCCGTAGATCTCTCCCTTTTCAATGCTCAGGTCGATGCCGTCCAGCGCGGTGACGGCGGCCTCGCCCTGGCCGAAGGTCTTTCGCAGACCCCGGATCTCAATGATGGGCTCGCTCATCGAATCTCTCCTCTCAATCTTCGCGGGGCACAAAAAAACGCCCCTGACGCTTGCTCTCAAGCATCAAGGGCGGAGCTTGCTCCGCGGTACCACCTTGCTTCGTCCGGACCTCGCGGTACGGACCTTTCCGAGTGCAGACACACTCGCGCGCGATCACGGGCGCTCCCGTCGCAGCCTATGCACATTTCTGTGCGGTCGGTGCGCAACTCCAAGACCATGTTCCCTGCGGCCCTCCGTACCCGTTTTCACCCTCCGGGCTCTCTTTGCCGTACCTCCGCAGGTACTCTTCTCTTCCTCGTCTTTGCGTGCTGTTCAGTTGTTGAGCGCAGTATAATTCAAATTCCCGACTTTGTCAATAGGGAATTTTGAAAGTTTTTGATAAGTCTCACTTATATCGCCGCCAAAAGCAACCGTTTACGTCCGGAAATCCGCCCCCATCGGCCCCATCCTCGGCGCATCCCACAAGGAGTTTCGAGGAAGCCCTCCGTGATTTTGTAGAAAACTACCGGTGGCGAAGCGGGGCGTTTTCCCTCGCTTTTTTCCCCTTTCCCCGGGAAAACCGCCCGCCGGAAAGAAGGGAAGGGGCCCTTTCGGCCCCTTCCCCGGTGTCAGCCCTGCTGGATCTCGCCGCTCACGCCGCCCTGGACATGGACGCTGTCGTTGGCCCGGACATCGCCGCCCACATGGCCGCAGCGGACGCTCTCCCCGGCGCTGACATCGCCCTCCACGCTGCCGCAGGTGACGCTGTCCCCGGCCCGGACGCTGCCGCCCACGTCGCCGCAGGTGACGCCGTCTCCGGCGCTGACGCTGCCGCCCACGCATTCGCACTGGACGCCGTCCCCGGCGTGGACGCTGCCCTCCACGTTGCCGCAGGTGACGCCGTCCCCGGCGTTGACATCGCCGCCCACGCTGCCGCACTGGACGGCGTCTCCGGCCTGGACGCTGCCGCTCACATCGCCCTCACAGTGGACGGCGAAGTCGCTGCAGATGTCCCGGACCGTGCCGGTGAAGCGCAGCACCACCTGCTGGGCATCCCTCCGCCCGGCCAGCAAGTGGAGAAGACCGCTGCCGCTCCGCTCCGGGATGTTCTCCGACTGGAGCAGCCGGTGGCCCTGATAGAGCACCGCATGGAGGGAGTCGTCATCCGCCCAGGGCAGCTTCTCCACGATGCCGATGGGGGCGGTCTCCTCCTTTACGTCCTCCGCCGGTCTCTCTTCCTTCGGGGGCTCCGGTGTTTCCCGGCCGAAGAGGGCGTCCAGGCTCAGGCCCAGGGCGTCCGCCAGTGCCGGCAGCAGCTGGATGTCCGGGCAGCAGACGTCGCCCTCCCACTTGCTGACGGCCTGATTGGTGACGCCCAGGCGATGGGCCAGGGCCTCCTGGGTGAGGCCCAATTCCTTCCGATACCGCGCGATCCGCGCGCCCATGCGCAGCTCCTCCATGGGGTGTCCTCCTTCAATGTTCCGGGCTTGGCGCCCTGTTCTGTTGGCCCCAGTATACGGTGGGAGGGCCGGTCTGGCAATGGAAATGTGGTTGATTCCGGCAAATTTTCTCTCAACCGCAGGTTGGAAAACGGGAAAAGTCCCTGCATTACGGACAAACTAATAGGAAACGACTGCGGCTCGCGGAACGACGGAAAGCGACGCCTTTCTTCAGAAATGTTCATGGAATCTTAAAGGGGAAGGCGTTGCGCCGGGAAGAAAAAGCTGGTAAGATAGACCCCGTTAAAAACCTGTGAAGAACCTGCCGCCGATCCTGGCGGCAAGAAAGGAGGAGCGTCCCATGTCCCATCCGCGTCCGCCCCACTGGGGCATCCGCACCCTGCGGGACCTCCTCTGCGGGGCCCTCATCGGGGCGGGAGCCATCCTGCCGGGAGTCTCCGGCGGGGTGCTGGCGGTGGTCTTCGGGGTCTATCAGCCCTTTATGGAGGCCCTGACCCACCCCAAGACCGCCATCCCGAAATACTGGCGCTGGGCCATTCCCCTGGGGCTTGGCTGGGCCGTGGGCTTCCTGGGCCTTGCCAAGGGCATTGCCGCCGCCATGGTCTGGTCCCAGGCGGCCACCACCTGGCTCTTCATCGGCCTGATCCTGGGGACGATGCCGGCCCTCTTTCAGGAGGCGGGGAAGGAGGGCCGTCCCCGGAGCGCCGGGGTGAGCTTTGGTATCGCCTTCGCCGTGATGTTCCTGGGGCTCTTCTACTTCAGCCACGTGGCGGGGGTGAAGGTGACGCCGAACTTCTGGTGGTACAGCTTCTGCGGCGTGCTCTGGGGCCTCGGCGTGGTGGTGCCGGGAATGACGGCGGCCTCCGTGATGATGGCCCTGGGGCTCTATGAGCCCATGATGGCGAGCCTCGCCGCCATGGACCTGCCGGTGCTGCTCTCCACCCTGCCGGGGATGGGGCTCACCATCCTGGCCTTCGCCCGGCTCATGGGCTGGGTCTTCCGGGAGCACTACCCTGTGGCGGCCCACGGCATCCTGGGGGTGGTGCTGGCCTCCACCCTGGTCATTCTCCCCACGGCCTACCAGGGTGGCTGGGAGATGGCCCTCTCCGCCGCCTGCTGCGCCGCCGGCTTCCTGCTGGCCTACGGCCTCGCCCGGCTGGACCGGAAGATCCATACCGAAGAGTAAGAACGGCCGGAGGGCTTTGCCCTCCGGCCGTTTTCCTTCTTCGGGGCTGGCGTTTTTGGTGGGACTCTGCTAGAATGGGGAAAACGAAAGGAGGGAGCGCCATGGGCCTTTTTGGCAAGCTCTTTGCCCCGAAGCCGCCGGAGCCGCCCTGTGAAAACCAGCTCCGGGAGCTGCTGGAAAACGACTTCAACGTCATGTTCCTGCCCCTCTTCCAGCTCTGGGAAGGGGAGTCCTTCCCGCTGAAGGTCCCCTATGGGGACGATTACCGCGTCCGACAGGAATCTTATGTCTACCAGGGCTTTGACACCCGGGCCTATCGCCGCTGGACCCGGGAGGGCGGCTGCGTCCTCGTGGAGGTCGCTGGTCTGGGGAGCTTCTTCTTCACGGACCACCGGCGCTCGGACCTCTTCCGGGGCCTGCAGCGTTCTTTCAAAAACGTCCGGAGCTTCGTTTTCTGCGGCAACGAGACCGGCGGTTACTTCAAGATCCTGGAGAACGGCCGCATCCGCCGGAAGATCGCGAGCCACCTCGTGATGGAGGGCATCGGAAATAACCCGGAGACCCGGGGCGAGCCCTGCGAGTATGAGAGGGAGACCGGGCACATCTACCGCATCGACAGCAAGGCTCAGTGGATGAAGGACATGCTGCCGGACTTCGGGAAGCGGGAGGTCTGGGCGCTCTTTGACTACTACGTGGGCTGGGAGCGCTTCCGGACGGAGAAGATCCAGGCCATCCGTCTCTACCGCTTGGAGACTGCCTGAGGGAGGGAAGTCCATGAGAATTTACGAGATCACGAACCGGACGCCGGAGTGCCTGGTGGAGCTGCTGGCCGTCTGGGAGCGCTCCGTCCGGGCGACCCACACGTTCCTCTCGGAGAGCGAGATCCTCCGCATCCAGGGCTATGTGCCACAGGCCCTGGCGGCGGTGCCGCAGCTGGCGGTCCTGGCGGAGGATGGCCGCCTCCTGGGCTTCCTGGGGGCCGGGGAGGGGCGGCTGGAGATGCTGTTCCTGGACCCGGACGCCCGGGGCCGGGGCCTGGGGCGCGCGCTCCTGACCTACGGCCTGGAACACTACGCCATCCGGGAGGTGACGGTAAACGAGCAGAACCCGGCAGCCCTGGGCTTCTACCGGCACTTTGGCTTCCGGGAGTACCACCGCACGGAGACGGATGAGGAGGGCAGACCGTATCCGCTCCTCTACCTCCGGCGGGAGGGCTAGATGGACCTCCGCAAGCAGGCGGCGAATTTGCTCACGGCCTGCCGGATTTTTGGGAGCCTGGGGTTGCTGGCTCTCCCGGTGTTCTCCCCCGGCTTTTGGGCCTTGTACCTTTTCTGCGGCCTCACGGACATGGCAGATGGGCCCATTGCCCGAAGGACCGGCTCCGCCAGCACCTTCGGCGCCCGGCTGGATACGGCGGCGGACGCCGTTTTCCTGGCGGCGGCCCTGGGGAAGCTCCTCCCGGCGCTGGCCGTCCCCGGTTGGCTCTGGGCGTGGCTGGCGCTCATCGCCGCCGTCAAGATCGGGAATCTCCTCTGGGGCTATCGGCATGGAAAGGGCTTTCTGACGGCGCACACAGCGCTGAACCGCCTGACGGGATTGGTGCTCTTCCTGCTGCCGCTGACGCTGCCGTGGGTGGAACTGCGGTACAGCGCGGTCCCGGTCTGCCTCCTGGCCACCTTGGCGGCGCTCCAGGAGGGAAGGGGCATCCGCACCCAGCCCTGAAGGCAAAAAGATCCCCCGCTCCTCTCGGAGCGGGGGCTTTTTCTTACAGGTCCAGCATGCCCATGAGGGCGATGCCGATGACGATGAGCCCGATCATGCCATAGTGCTTCCAGGAGAGCTTCTCCTTCAGGAAGAGGCGGCTCCAGAGGACGGACGCCGCGCAGTAGGAGGCGATGATGGGCGCGGACATGGCGAGATGGCTGGTGTCCGAGATGGCGTAGATGTAGGCGAACTGGCCTGCCGTCTCGCAGATGGCGCCCAGGTACTTGGGCCCTTCCAGCCGGGGGATGAGCGTATCCTTCCGGATGAGCACCACGTAGACGAAGCAGACCACCGCCGCCGCCAGGAACGTCAGCTCATAGGCGCAGTTGGCGCTGGCGGCCGCGAGATCCACACATTCCTTCCGGGTGGCGGCCATGCCGGCGGCCAGGAAGCGATCCGTCAGGATCTCCAGCACCCGGTTGTCGGCAAAGGTGCCGGCGGCGTCCAGCAGGCAGTAGGCCACCGGCAGGGCCAGGGCCAGGAAGCTCTTGGCGTACTTGTAGTTGCC
>SFLD01000064.1 GCA_004553545.1 Clostridiales bacterium
TGATGATGAACTACATCGCCACCCAGCTGGCGGCCTACTACATCATTGTCTGGGAGGTCCCCAAGGGCTCCGGCAAGATCGGCATCATCAACCAGAGCACGGAGATCGGCTGGCTGCCCCGGATCGGTGGCAACCAGTACCTGCTGAACATCCTGGTGGTGGCGGTGCTGACCGTCCTGATGTATGTCTACCTCAACTACAGCAAGCACGGCTACGAGATCGCCGTGGTGGGCGAGAGCCAGCGCACCGCCAGCTACGCCGGCATCAAGGTGGACCGGGTCATCATCCGGACCATGGTGCTCTCCGGCGCGGTCTGCGGCCTCATGGGCCTCCTTCTCGTGGGCTCCACCAACCACACCCTCTCCACCACCATCGTGGACGGCCGGGGCTTCACCGCCGTCATGGTCTCCTGGCTTGCCAAGTTCAACCCCATCGCCATGATCTTCACGAGTCTTTTGCTGGTGGCCCTGGACCGGGGCGCCAGCGAGATCTCCAGCGTTTTCAGCCTGAACCACTCCTTCTCGGATATCCTCACCGGCATCATCCTCTTCTTCATCATCGGCTGCGAGTTCTTCATCAACTATCAAGTCAGCATCCGGAAGTCCGGCGGAAAGGAGGCGTAAGCGATGTTTGATCTGGTATCCTTCATCCCCCGGGCCGTCATGCAGGGCATCCCTCTGCTCTACGGCAGCACCGGCGAGATCCTGACGGAGAAATCCGGCAACCTGAACCTGGGCATCCCCGGCGTCATGTATGTCGGCGGCATCTGCGGCGTCATCGGCGCGTTCTTCTATGAGCAGGCCGTGCCCGTGGAGCAGATGAACGCCTTCCTGGCCATCGGCATCCCGCTCCTCAGCTCTCTGCTGGGCTCTTTGCTGATGGGCCTCATCTACAGCGTCCTCACCATCACCCTCCGGGCCAACCAGAACGTCACCGGCCTTGCCCTCACCACCTTCGGCGTGGGCGTCGGCAACTTCTTCGGCGGCTCCCTCATCAAGCTCACCGGCAGCGAGGTGCCCTCCATCGCCCTCTCCGCCACCAGCGGCTACTTCAGCCGTGCGCTGCCCTTCGCGGACAAGGCGGGCTGGTTCGGCAAGGTCTTCCTCTCCTACGGCTTTTTGGCCTACCTCGCCATCATCATCGCCCTCATCGCGTCCTATGTCCTCAAGCGCACCCGGGTGGGCCTGCACCTCCGGGCCGTGGGCGAGAGCCCGGCCACGGCGGACGCTGCGGGCATCAGCGTCACCAAGTATAAGTACCTGGCCACCTGCATCGGCAGCATGGTGGCGGGCCTGGGCGGTCTCTACTACGTCATGGACTACGCCTGCGGCGTCTGGTCCAACAACGCCTTCGGCGACCGCGGCTGGCTGGCCATCGCTCTGGTCATCTTCACCATCTGGCGTCCCAACGTCAGCATCCTGGCCTCCATCCTCTTCGGCGGCTTCTACATCCTGTATCTCTACATCCCCTCCGGCCTGAACCTGGCGGTGAAGGAGCTCTACAAGATGATCCCCTACGTCATCACCCTGGTGGTGCTCATCATCGTCTCCATGCGCAAAAAGCGGGAGGATCAGCCCCCTGCGAGCCTGGGTCTCGCCTACTTCCGGGAGGAGCGCTGACCCCGAAATATATCCCACAAGAGAGCCCCTGCCGTGCGGCGGGGGCTCTCTTTCGCCCTTTTCCGGGCGAAAAACCGCCCCAAGCCTGGAAATCCCTCCCGGACTGTGGTATCCTGGGGCAAAGCCCCCACGGAAAACGGAAAACAGGGAGGAGCGCCCATGGGAAGCAAATTCTGTAACCTGAATGTCTATAGCGGCGGCCTGGCCGCCGTGGAAGCCCAATGCCCCGGCCTTGCCGCCCGGGCGGTGGTCCCCGGCTGGATCACCGCCGCCGGGGACGACGAGACCGACTGGGGCGAGGTCCGGAAACTGGCCAAGCGCCTTTCCAAGGAATACACCGTTCTCTACACGGAGTATTTCGACGACGACTACGTGGACTTCTCCGTCTATCGGGAGGGCAGGCGGGCCGCCCGCCATGTCCCGGCGGAGTACGAGGGCGCGCCCCGGGCCGCCGGGAAGCCCCGGGCCTGGGCGGAGCTCTTCGGCCTTAGCCCGGAGATGGAGAAGGCCCTGCGCACGGTCTTTCAGGAGACCAGCCCCGAGCGGAGCCTGCGCCTTTTAGAATGCGTCCTGGGCTGCCCCCTCTGGGTGGACGGGGAATTCCTGGCGGACGCCCAGCCGCCGGAGCCGGACTGCCTCCGGGACTACCTGGCCCAGAAGGCCGCCGAGAGAAAGATCAAGAACGCCACCAAACTGACCCTCCTGGACGAGCAGGTGGGAGACTTTGATTACACCTATCCCCAGTTGCGGTGGGAGGACGGCGACCGGAAGTCCATCTGGGCCGTCCGGGATGGGAAGCTGCGGCGGCTCTTTGAGGCGGAACTCCCCGGCAGGGTGTCGGCTGCCTCGGAAGGGGAGGGGGAGTTTCTCCTGGTGCTGAACCAGGCGATCATGCTCCCTGAGGAGGATTCTGACGGCACAGATTACCGGAACCACTATTGGGCCTACTTCCTCTCGGAGGACGGGACACTCCGGGACACCCTGGATCTCGGGGAAGAGGCTGCGGCGCTGGGCGGCTTCCTGGATCGGGACCGGATCTTCCTGGACAGAGACTGCTATGACCTCCGCGCCCATCGGCGGGAGTGGTCGCTGGAGGAGGGGCTGACGGTGATTGACCGGGATCGGCTGCTGCCGCCTCGCCGGGGGCAGGCTTGCCCTGCGCTGCTATCGCCGCGGCGGGGAGGAGCCGGTGAGGAGTTACCTTATCACCTTCCTGCCGGACGGCTCGGAACAGGTCACCCGGGAGCTTCCCGAAGACTACTGGGGCAGCGGCATCCTGGCCTATGGGGACGGGCTGCTGCTGAACCTGGGCCGGGAGCTAGTCTGCTATGACGCCTTCCTGACGGAGCGCTGGCTTGCACAGCTCCGGGAGGGAGCCTGGGCTCCCGATTTCTATGAGATGCGGCTGGACGAGGTCTCGGAGATCCTCTACCTTTATGCTTACGACCGGGTGCTCTCCTTTGACCTGAAGCGGCAGCGGATCCGGGCGGAACGAAAGCTGGCCGATGGGGAGAGCTGCTTCCTGCACGGTGTGCTCCCTGGCGTGGGGGCTGTGATGCTGGTGGGGGACTCCACCCTCCAGGTCTGGGACGCCGACCTGAAGCTCCTCTCCCGTCACCGGGCCAAGGGCGGCATCACGCGTCTCCTGCATCAGGACGGAAAGACCTTCCTCCTCACCTGTGTCTGGCTCCAGAACGACTTCCGCATGACGGAGAACGGCTATGACTTCGTCTGCCTCCGTAGCGGCTGTCTGCGCCTCTATGAGCTGAAAAAGTAAAAAGCCCCGGAGCGGCGCTCCGGGACCCAGAGATCAAAGGAGGGATTCTCTATGCTGGCCCTGCAGATCACCCTGTACTGCCTGCTGTTTTTGCTGCTGGTGAAGCTGACGGTGCGGGACAGCGGCATCCATTGCCTCTATTTCTACCCCAAGCCGTACCTTGAGGAGGCCCAGCGCCGGGGGATCGCGGAGAGGGACGCCGTGATGGCGCAGGGGAAACGCTTTCTGATCCCCTTCTGCATGGGGATGCTGGTGGTCCTCGTCGGCATCCTGGCCTTCTGGAACCGGGTGACGGACTTCAAGACCGCCTACTGGCAGGCGTACCTCTTTCTCGTGGTCATGAACTGGTTCGACGGCATCGTCCTTGACCGGCTGTGGGTGGGCCACGGAAGGGTCTGGCGCGTTCCGGGAATGGAGGGCGTTCCCTACGTGAAGTCCTGGAAGACGGTCCTCGTCAAGCGGAGCGCGGCCACCGTGCTCTACCTGGCCATCGCCCCGCTGCCGGCCGCTGCGGCGGTGCTCCTGGGGAAGCTATGAGCTTCTCACGGCCTGCGTGCAAAAAACTCCCGCCGGGCGGCACAGTCGCCCGGCGGGAGTCCATGTTTGCGTGTCCGCTCACACGTTGAAGCGGAAGTAGATCATGTCGCCGTCCTGGACCACGTAGTCCTTGCCCTCGCTGCGGAGGAGGCCCTTTTCCTTGGCGGCGGCCACGCTGCCGCAGGCGATCATCTCGCTGAAATTGATGGTCTCCGCCCGGATGAAGCCCCGCTCGATGTCGGAGTGGATCTTGCCGGCGGCCTGGGGGGCCTTGGTGCCCTTGCGGATGGTCCAGGCCCGGCACTCATCCTCGCCGTAGGTCAGGAAGGAGATGAGGCCCAGCAGGGCGTAGCTGCACTTGATGAGCCGGTCCAGGCCGGACTCTGCGATGCCCAGCTCCTCCAGGAACATCTGCTTCTCCTCGCCCTCCAGCTCGGCAATGTCCTGCTCCAGCTTGGCGCAGATGGGCAGCACCTGGGCGCCCTCGCGGGCGGCCAGCTCGGCGACCTGCTGGAGGTATTTGTTGCCCTCCTGGTTGGCGAAGCCGTCCTCGTCCAGGTTGGCGGCGTAGATGATGGGCTTCAGGCTCAGGAGCTCGGCGCCGTTGATGAGCTCGGCGTCCTCTCCGGCGTCAAAGGTCCGGGCGGACTTGCCGGCGTCCAGGTGGGCAGAAAGGCGCTGGAAGACCTCAGCCTCGTGGAGGAACTTCTTGTCGCCGCTCTTGGCCAGCTTCGCGGCCTTCTCCGCCCGGCGGCGGGCGATCTCCAGGTCCGCCATGATGAGCTCTAAGTCAATGGTCTCGATGTCCCCCAGGGGGTCCACGGGGACATTGGTGCTGGCGTCCGCCACCACGTGCATGATGTTCTCGTCGTCAAAGCAGCGGACCACGTGGACGATGGCATCCGTCCGGCGGATGTTCTCCAGGAACTTGTTGCCGAGGCCCGCGCCCTGGGAGGCGCCCTTCACAAGGCCGGCGATGTCCACGAACTCCACCACGGCGGGGGTCTTCTTCTTGGGCTGATACATCTCGGCCAGCTTGTCCAGCCGCTCGTCCGGCACGGCCACCATGCCCACGTTGGGCTCGATGGTGCAGAAGGGGTAGTTGGCGCTCTCGGCCCCGGCGTTGGTGATGGCGTTGAACAGGGTGGACTTCCCCACATTGGGCAGCCCCACGATACCTAATTTCATATATCTTCATTCTCCTTCGTTTTCTCTGTATTTTCAAGGGTTTCCGGGTTTGGGGCTTTCGGTGTCTACTCCATTTTTACGCCATTTTGGTGCAGAACCGCGGCTCTCATTCAGATA
>SFLD01000034.1 GCA_004553545.1 Clostridiales bacterium
CGAAGCATCCTCCTTTATGATGAAGTTACAATTACCTTCTCTATCAACGAACAGTCGTTGGATACCTGTAAATGTCTGCTGGAATCCCGTATAATCGCATTCTGACGCAGTAAACAGATCCCCGTCTTCTTCCAGAACATTCCATTCATTACCATAATAACCTTTATCACTGGAAACCGCCACATCGATCGGCTTGAGAATCTGTCCTTCCTTTGTTTTCAGTGTCAGCTTATGAGCATTATTGGAACCTTCATCCAACTGCCAGAGACTTCCATCCTCCTGCAGCACCAGGTAATACCTACGAAAACTCATTTTAAAGGAGTAGCCATATGCCACCTTGATCATCGGCGAGGGGTCATAATCCTCCATCACGCAAACAGTGACCGTGGCGCGAATAGAAGTATGCTCCACCGTGGCCCGGAGCGTGGCGACACCCTCGTTCTCCCGGATGAGCTTGCCGTCCTCCACCCGGCAGATCTCCGGGTCAGAACTCTCCCAGACCAAGGTCTTGTTGGTGGTATCCTCCGGGCTGACGGTGACGCCCAGGGCGCTCACGTCCTGCTCGGAGCTCAGGTCCAGGAAAACCACAGATTCCTTGAAGTTGACACTCTCCGCCGGGATCACCACCCGGACAGTGGTCTGGGCCGTCATCTCCTGCCCGGTGGCGCTGTCCTTGGCCGGGATCCTGGCGGTAATCACCGTCTCGCCCAGCTGCCGGGCCGTCACCCGGCCCTTGCCGTCCACCGCGGCCACCTCGGGCCGGCTGGAGGAATAGGTGATGTGCTTGGTGGTGTCCGCCGGCAGCAGGGTGGCTTTCAGTTCCCGGCTCTCCCCCACGGCCAGCTGGACCAGCTCCGCCGGCATGGTGAGGCCGGTGCCCTTGACCTCGTTCCGTACCCGGACGGTCAGGGCCGCGGAGACCTGCATGTCCTCCGAGAAGACGTAGACGCTGCACTCCCCGGTCCCCACCGGCGTCACGACGCCGCTTTCATCCACCGTGACCACCTTGGGGTTTCCGCTGAAGTACCGCAGCAAGCCCTCCGCCGTGACGGGAGAGACGGTGGGCAGAATGGTATAGCTGCCGCCGCTGAGGTCCAGCAGCACTTCCTTCTCCGGCAGAGTGATCTCCTCCACCCGGATCTCGCCGGGAAGCTCGATGATGGAGAAGCCGTGCCCATTTCCGGTAGACCAGTTGCAATCCAGATAGTGGTATCTACCACTGCGCACGAAATTTCCGGCAATGTTCTTGTCTAAAGGCTCTCCGTTGACCCAGGCAGATTCTCCCGTCACGTAGTCATACTGCAAACCCACGTCGCCGTAGAGGCCCTGGGCTTTCAGAAAGTCCAACTCAGACTGCGTCTCGACGCAGGCCAGATGACCACCCAGAGTCCGTGCCAGCCGCTCCACCATAGTAGCAGGCAGGGAACCATCTTGCTCCAACATGAGATAAGTCGACCCGTTCTCCGAGTTGCGGACAGTCTTCGTCACGGTAGGAGCGAAGTTTGTAATGCTAGAACTGGAAATGGCTTTATAGGAGCTGGCTCCCTTGTAATTGGACGCCCAGTAGGTGTTGTTTCCGTAAAAGACACAGTTTTCGTAGGAACGGGAACCACTATACTGCAGATTCAATGCGCAATCCACGAAAATACAGCCGACACTGCTTGAAACATAATAGTAACCGTAATTATCACTGTTCAGCTTGTAAAAAGCGCAGTTCTCCGCATAGGCACCGAAAATTTTACCGTTTGTCCTGCTGCTCTCCACTTTGCCACTGCTGAGATAACGGTAGTAATAATAGTAACTCTCATAATTCTGCGTAAACTCGCAGCCCACAGCGGCATCAAAGCTCACATAGGGGTTGGTGATCTTGGTACCGTTGAACTGCACCACGCCACCACTCCGAGTGATCTCCACCCGGTACTGGTCCATCAGCTGGCTGGGGAAGATCTCCACCGGCTGCTCCTCCGTGCCCTGGGTGAGGAAGCTGCCCTTCACCGTCAGCGCGGCGATGTACTGGTCGGCGTAGGCGTCGTTGGGGTCGTCGGACCAGAACTGGATCTTGGTCCCCGGCTGGACCGTCACCGTGGCTCCCGCCTCAATGACGGTGGAGTTCTCGATGATGTAGTAGTTGTCCGGGGTCAGCGTCATGTCCTGGTCGATGATCTGGGGCAGGACGGTGCCGCGCCGGACCTCCAGCAGGACGCTGCCGCTGCCGGTGTAGCTGGCCGTGTCGCTGGCGTCCAGGGCGTTCTTCGCCGAGACGGAGACGTTGACCCGAACGATGTAGTCGTTGGGGCAGTCCGGCGAAACCTTCACGTAGATGGGCTTTTCCCAGCCGGTCCAGACCGCGTCCGTCCCCTCGCCGGTCATGACCTTCCCGGCGTCCTGGGTGGAGTAGGTGCCCACGCTGCCGTAATTCACCCCGGCACTGCTGCCCCAGGTCTCGCCGTCGGCGGAGAACTGGACGTAGGGGCAGGCCACTCCTGCCTCGCTGAGGGCGTCCACCGTCACCACGGTGTCGGCGCTCATGCCCCAGCGGTTGCGCAGGGTGAAGCCCAGGGCCAGGATCTCGCCCGCGTCGATGACGCCGTCGCCGTTGTTCTTCTCGCTGCCCAGCAGACCCTGGGTGTCAAAATACGTGTGGTCGCTGACATGGAGGTCCGGCTTCGGCAGCTGGGTAAGGGCGTCGTAGAGGTTGACGATGGGCGGCAGGTTGTGGGCGCCGTGACGGTCCGGGTCGCAGCACCGGGCGCTCTGCGTGGAAGTCGCGGCCAGCTGGCCGTAGATGAACTTGGTGGGGTACATGCCCAGGTCGGTATAGTAGCTCCGCAGCAGCGCCGCCATGCCGGAGACCAGCGGCGCGGCCATGGAGGTGCCGCTCCAGGTGGCATAGCGGTCCCCGGGGATGGTGCTGACGATGTCCTCGCCGGGGGCGTAGACCTCGTACTCCACGCCGTTGAAGGCGGCGACATCGTAGTTGCTGAAGGCGGACTCCACGCCGTTTTTGTCCACGCTCATGACGCCCAGAACGTAGGGGTAGGCGGCGGGGTAGTTGGGCACCGCGAAAAGGCCCTCGTTGGGCGCGCCGTCGTTGCCGGCGCTGGCCACCAGGACGCAGCGGGTATAGGCCTTGGCCAGGGCGTCCTGCACGGCGATGGAGCTGGCCGTGCCGCCGAAGGACATGTTGATGACGTCCGCGCCGTTTTCATAGGCGTAAAGGATGGCCTTGGCGATGGCATCCTGGGTGAAGTAGCCGCTGGACATGCCGGCCTTCACCGACATGATCTTGGTGTTGAAGGCCACGCCCACGGTGCCCTGCAGGTTGTTGACTGCCGCAATGACACCGGCCACGTGGGTGCCGTGGCCGTGGTCGTCCATGCCGTTGCCCCGGCCCGCGACGATGTCCACGCCGTAGTAGTCGTCCACGTAGCCGTTGCCGTCGTTGTCGCGGCCGTCGCCGGCGGTCTCCTTCTCGTTGACCCACATGTTGTCCCGCAGGTCCCCATGGGTGAAGTCCACACCGGTGTCGATGACGGCCACCACGATGCTGGCGTCGCCGCCGGGGTGCTTGCCATTCTCCTGCAGCCACTCCCAGGACTGCTGGATGCCGCAGCGGTAGAGAGCCCACTGGTTTGCCAGCATGTCGTTGCGGTCCAGCAGGTATTTCTCATTCACGGCGGCGCTCAGGTCGGTCTCCTGGTATTGATCCTGATCTTCCGACTGGTAGATGTAGTTATACTCCGCGGTCACCACATCTTCCAGCTCTCGCAGGCTCTCCAGCGCCTGGGACGGCAGGGTGCCGTCTGCCAGGCTGGCCAGGAACCAGCACCCGTCCTCGGCTGCAAAGAGCCGTTCCAGGCCGGACACGCCGGCCTGCGCCAGCAGGGGCGTCACTTCCCCGCTGGCGTCCGGTGCCAACTTGACCAGCACATTTTCCAGGGCATACGGGAAATCCTCCTGGTTGAAGATCTCCGGGTTTGCCAGGTCAAAGGGCTCGGTCAGTGCTTCCTCTTCCTCCGCGCCGCCGGTGCTTCCGGCCATGGCCGGCGTCACCAGCGAGAGCAGCAGACAGAGAGAAAGCAGCAGGGACAGCCCCCTGCGTTCCCAATGGTTTGTGTGCATACGATCTCCTCCTTGTTGTCTCTTCCCCAACCGGGGGGCAGTTTCCGCCCAGCGTCGGCGGAAGGGATGCTGCGACAGGTAGGTCCCTCGTTCTTCTGATGTCGATACTAGCTTAGTGTACTTCGTATTTTCTGCGCCCGTCAATTAGCTGGCTGCATAGTCTTTCAGAAAAATTTTCACCCCAACGCCCTCCGGCAACCATCTTTGAAAGAGGTCTGCAGCTGCACGCTCCTGCGTCGCTGTCCGCCAATCGCGGACAGCACCTATCCCATTCTTCCGTGAAACCGTGATACTCAAATCGGGTCACGGAAAGGTCGACCTTTTTCTTGCATTTCCCTCGCGGACATGCTATTCTTTCCCAAGAACAACGGCGAAAGGAGGCGGTCCCATGCGGAAACCAGAGGCCCGGACGGTCATCACCTTCCACACCACGGCGGAGGCCATGGCGGCGGAGCGGCTCTTCCGGGCGCTGGAGCTCCCCGGCAAACTCATCACCGTCCCCCGGAAGCTGAGCTCGGACTGCGGTCTTGCCTGGTCCGCCCCGGCGGAGACCGGCCCCCAGGCGGAGGACGCCCTCCGGCAGCGTTCCCTGGGCTTTGACGGCGTCTACGCCATGGAGCTCTGAGGCCCCTCTTTTTCGCCCAGCGCTATTCTATCGATAGAATAGCGAAACTGAGATCTTAGGAGGAGAACACATGGAAAAAACCAACTGGTTCCGGGAGCACGGCATGATCCTGCTCACCGGCGTGGTCATCGGCATCGCGGCCCTGGTGCTGACGGCCCACGGAAACCCCGGCAACATGGGCTTCTGCATTGCCTGCTTCCTGCGGGACATCGCGGGGGCCATCGGCCTCCACAGCGCCGGGAAGGTGCAGTACGTCCGGCCTGAGATCATCGGTCTCGTGCTGGGCTCCCTCTGCGCGGCTCTGGCCGCCAAGGAATTCCGGGCCCGGGCCGGCTCCTCTCCCGCCGTGCGCTTCCTGCTAGGCCTCGTGGTGATGGTGGGCGCCCTGGTCTTCCTGGGCTGCCCCCTGCGGATGGTCCTGCGCCTCGGCGGCGGCGACCTGACGGCGGTTGCTGGCCTCCTGGGCTTCCTGGGCGGCATTCTCGTGGGCGTCGTCTTCCTGAAGAAGGGCTTCACCCTGGGCCACGCCCGGACGCTTCCCGCAGGCGAGGGCCTGGTGCTCCCCGGCATCATGGTGATGCTCCTGGTCCTGCTGCTGGCGGGCCCCGCGCTGCTGCATTTCTCCGAGGCCGGTCCCGGCTCGATGCACGCTTTCTGGGGCCTGTCTCTCGCGGCGGGCCTCGTGGTGGGTGCCCTCTGCCAACGGAGCCGCCTCTGCATGGCCGGCGGCCTGCGGGATGTCTTCCTGCTGAAGGACTTCACCCTGCTCTCCGGCTTCCTGGCCATCTGGATCACCGTTACCCTCGGCAACCTGATCCTCCACAAGTATAACCTCTCCGCCCTCTCCCAGCCCGTGGCCCACAGCCAGTACCTCTGGTCCTTCCTGGGCATGGCCGCGGTGGGCTGGGGCTCCATCCTGCTGGGCGGCTGCCCCCTGCGCCAGCTGATCCTGGCGGGCGAGGGCAACGGCGACAGCGCCGTCACGGTCCTGGGCATGCTCGTAGGCGCCGCCGTGTCCCACAACTTCTCTCTGGCCGGCAACCCGGACTCCGTGGCCGAGGACGGCACCTACGTCATCGGCGGCATCGGCACCAGCGGCAAGGTGACCGTGATCCTCTGCTTTGCCATCCTGCTGGCGGTGGCCCTGACCCACCTGCCGGGAAAGGAGGAGAAGGCATGATCGACACCCGCGGATATTCCTGCCCCACCCCGGTCATCCTGGTGCAGAAGGCCGTGAAGAACGGTGCCCCGGCGGAGCTTGAGGTCCTGGCGGACGCCATGGTGGCGGTGGAGAACATCACCCGCTACGCCCGCTCCCAGGGTTACCGCGCCACCGTCACCCCCGACGGCGAGGACTACCGCCTCACCCTGAAAAAAGGATAACCAAGCGCCGCAGGAGCTTTCGCCCCTGCGGCGCTCTTTCAAGGCGTTTTCCCCTTCCGGCGGGCGATCTCGGCGTAGAGGTAGTCCAGGCTCTCCGGCAGGCCCCCCAGCTGGTCGATGAGACCACAGGAGACGGCCTCCTCCCCATAGAGGATAGTACCCACATCCGCCGCCATGTCCTCTGCCCGGAACATCAGGTCCTGAAAGGCCTGGGCGGAAATACCGCTGTGGCCCGCCACGAAGGAGACGATCCGCTCCTGGAGGCGCTCAAAGTAGCGGTAGGTCTGGGGTGCGGCGATGACGGTGCCGCTGGTCCGGAGGGGATGCACCGTCATGGCGGCGGAGGGCACGGCGAAGCTCCGGCCGCCCGCCACCGCCAGGGGGATGCCGATGGAGTGGCTGCCTCCCAGCACCAGCGTGGCCGTGGGCTTGCGCATCCCGGCCATCAGCTCCGCGATGGCGAGACCCGCCTCCACGTCCCCGCCCACGGTGTTCAGCAGGAAGAGAACGCCGTCCACCTCCCCCGCCTGCTCCAGCCGGGCCAGGAGAGGCAGGATGTGCTCATACTTCGTGGTCTTGGCGGAATTGGGCGCCTCGCTGTGGCCCTCGATCTGACCGATGATGGTGAGGCAGTAAATGGCCCCCCGGGGGCTCTTCGTCAGCGCCGCCCCCAGGTCCAGAAGGCTCTGGGTGGTCTCCTGAGACGGCGTTCCGGTGCTCTTCTCCATGTCATTCGCAACGGTGGGCTTGGTCATGGTATCCCCTCCCTTTCCCAGCCAGTATGCACCGGAAAGCGCGGGATTATGCGCCCCCACCCCTCGTCTCCCGTCTCCCGTCCCTCGTCTCCCGTCCCTCGTCTCCCGTCCCTCGTCTCCCGTCCCTCGTCTCCCGTCCCTCGTCTCCCGTCTCCCGTCCCTCGTCCCTCGTCCCCGGCGCACAGCGAAGCGCATGCGCCCGTCCCCTCGTCCCCGGCGCGCAGCGAAGCGTCCGCGCCCGTCCCCTCGTCCCCGGCGCGCAGCGAAGCGTCCGCGCCCGTCCCCTCGTCCCCCGTCCCGCCGCCGCAGCGGCCCTTCCGCCGGCAATGCCGCTCCGCGGCGAGTCGGACAGCAGGCACTTCCAAAAGAAGCAGGCAGCCGACCGGGGATCCCCGTCCTCCGTTCCTTGGCGCGCGGCGCAGCGTCGCGCGCCCGTCCTGGGAAAAGTCCAGGAAGGGGCCGGAGCCCCTTCCTGGTTTCCGCCGCCGATGGCGGCGGAAAGAAGCTGAATCATTTTTCGTTGCGGCGCGTACGTGACGAAAAATCCCTCTCACGGAGCGACGTGCAAAAAGGGTCCGGCCCCTTGGGGGGCCGGACCCTTTTTGCACCCAAGCGGAGTGCGCATACCATTGCGCCGCCCGGTCATAGACCGGGCGGCGCGGGGTCTCCTCGCTCAAATGTTCCTCGGTACATTTGAGCGAAATTACTTGTCGCTGTAGACCGCCTTCATCGCCTTGTAAGTCTCGTAACAGTCCAGCTTGGAGACCACTTCGAAGGGGGCGTGCATGCTGAGGACGGGGACGCCCGCGTCGATGGTGGTGATGTTGCGGTTGGCCATATACATGGCCACGGTGCCGCCGCCGCCGGCGTCCACCTTGCCCAGCTCCGCGATCTGCCAGATGACGTCGTTGGCCTCAAAGAGCTGACGGACGTAGCCCACGGTCTCGGCGTCGGCGTCGGAGGCGCCGCCCTTGCCCCGGGCGCCGGTATACTTGGCGATGCCCACGCCGTAGGAGACGAGCGCCGCGTTGCGCTTCTCGAAGACCTCCGCGAAGTTGGGGTCGTAGGCGGCGGTGACGTCGGCGCTGAGGCAGAAGGACTTCTCATAGCAGGCCCGCAGGGGGACGTCCTGGGCGGCGCAGAGATCCTCCATAAAGGTATCGAAGGCAGCGGACTGCATGCCGGTGACACCGTCGGAGCCGATCTCCTCCTTGTCCGCGAGGACGCAGACGGCGGTATGCTCCGGGGTCTCCTTCAGGTCGAAGAGGGCCTGGAGAGCAGCGTAGGCGCAGACACGGTCATCGTGGCCGTAGGCACCCAGGAGGGAGCGGTCCAGGCCGATCTCGGTGGCGTTGACAGCGGGGACGGCCTCCAGCTCGGCGGAGTTGAAGTCATCCTCGGTGATGCCGTACTTCTCGTTGAGGAGCTGCAGGACGCCCAGCTTCACCCGCTGGCCCTCGTCCTCATCCCCCACGGGACGGCTGCCGAGCAGCAGGTTCAGCTGCTCGCCGCTGATGCCCTCGGGCAGGGGCTTCTTGTTCTGCTCGGCGCCCAGGTGGGGCAGGAGGTCCGTGATGACCAGCTTGGGGTCCCCGGCGTCGCCGCCGATGTTGACGGTCTTCTTGGTCCCGTCCGCCAGGATCACCACGCCATGGAGCTCCAGGGGGATGGTGGGCCACTGGTACTTGCGGATGCCGCCGTAGTAGTGGGTCTTGAAGTAGGCCAGCTCGCTGTCCTCATAGAGGGGATTGGGCTTCAGGTCCAGGCGGGGGGAGTCGATATGGGCGGCGGTGATCTGGGCGCCCTCCTCCAGGGTCTTGTTCCCCAGATAGGCCAGCATCACGCCCTTGCCCCGGTTGCAGACGTAGACCTTGTCGCCGCTCTGGAGCGCCATGCCCCGCTCATAGGGGACGTAGCCCTCCTTCTCGGCCAGGCGGATGGCCTCCGCCGCGCAGAGGCGCTCGGTCTTGCCGGCGTCCAGGAACGCCATGTAGTGCTTGCAGTAGCTGTCGATCTTCTTGCTCTCCGCGGCGCTGACACGGTCCCAGCCGTTCTTCTTCTGGGAAAAGAGCTTCTTCTTGAGGTCCTTGGTCTTATCTGCCATGCTGTTTTTCCTCCTTGACGGTCTCAATGATCTTTTCAAAAAAGCGCTTTGCTTTTTCCTCAAATTCTTCCGGCGCGGCAGCGTCGTTGCAGAGCTCCAGGTCACAGTGCTCCCGGTAGTAGTCGTCCGTCCGCTGGGCGCCGATCCGCAGGCGGGCATAGCCCTCGTCGATGCCGTCCCGGGCCATGATCCGCCGGAGGCGGAGCTCCATGGGGGAGGTGACGGCCACCGTCCGGTCGCAGAGCCGGGCCATGCCGCTCTCCAGCAGGTTGATGGCGTCGATGGCCCAGAGGGCGCTCCCGCCGCTCTCCACCCTGGTCCGGACGGCGGGGACGATGGCGGCGTAGACGATCTCGTTGAGCCGGGCCAGGCGCTCCTCCCGGGAGAAGACCTGCTCGCCGAGGTAGGGCCGGTTGAGGCCGCCGTCCGGCAGGAAGGTCTCGGGGCCGAACTCTTTCACCAGGGCCGCCCGGAGGGGCCGGTCGGTCCGCAGCATCTCGTGGTAGAGGGCGTCGCAGTCGATGGTCTCGCCGCCCAGGGCCTGGATGGCCTTCAGGGCGCTGGTCTTTCCCGCGCCGGTGCCGCCGGTGAGCCCCAGCACCACCCGGGGGCAGTCGGCGTCCACGATGTGGAAGCCCGCCGCCTTTTTCAGCCGGTTGTTGATGGCCAGACCCAGACCCCTGTGGTCCGGACACTGGGCGTAGATCTGCCCCACCTCCACGCTGTCAAAGGCACGGAGGGCGTCAAAGACCCGCTGGGCCTGGACGCTCTTGTCGCCCTTGGGTCCCAGGGTCTCCACGGTGTAGCCCGCAAAGCGGGCGGCAAACTCATCGAAGCAGATGACACCGTCCCCGGGCTGCAGGCGGCGGGCGATCTCCTCCGCCGAGGCCTCCGGTCCGCCGGTGACCACCGTCACCGGGGCCTTGGGGGCGTAGTGGCGGTACTTCATGCCGGGGGCCTTGGGCTGCTCCCCGGGCTTTAAGGGGGAGGTCACGGCCTTGTCGATCTCCACATGGCCCAGGACCGCTTCCAGCTCCTCCAGGGGCAGTCCGCCGGGACGCAGGAGCCGGGGGGGCGTGCAGGTGAGGTCCAGGATGGTGGACTCCACCCCCACGGTGCAGGGGCCGCCGTCCACGATGCCGTCAATGCGGCCGTCCATGTCCTCCATGACATCCTGGGCGCAGGTGCAGCTAGGACGGCCGGAGCGGTTGGCGCTGGGAGCCGCGATCGGCACCCCCGCCTCCCGGATGATGGCCGTCGCCACCGGGTGGTCCGGGCAGCGCATGGCCACCGTGTCCAGCCCCGCCGTGGTGGCGTCCGGCACGATGGGCTTGCGCCGCAGGATCAGGGTGAGGGGACCCGGCCAGAAGCGCCGGGCCAGCTCATAGGCGATGGGGGGCACGTCCTCGCAGCAGCGGCTGAGCCACTGGGCGGAGGGGACGTGGAGGATCAGGGGGTTATCCTGGGGACGGCCCTTGGCCTCAAAGATCTTTTTCACGGCAGCCGCGTCCAGGCCGTTGGCGCCCAGGCCGTAGACCGTCTCCGTGGGGATGGCCAGAAGGCCGCCGCGGCGCAGGATCTCCGCCGCCTGGGCGATGATGCGCTCCGTCTCGTTGCCGGGCCGGCGGGTATCCCGCAGGTCAAAATACTGTGTTTCCATTGTCTTCGCCTCGTATCTTCCGCCGGGGAGCTTCCCGGCGGTCAGTCATTTCCCTGGGCTTCCAGCCTGGCGGCGGTATCCGCCGCGGCCAGGGCATCGATGATGGGGTCCAGGCCGCCATCCAGCACAGCGGGGAGCTGGTGGAGGGTAAGGCCGATGCGGTGGTCCGTCACCCGCCCCTGGGGATAGTTATAGGTCCGGATGCGCTGGCTGCGGTCCCCGCTTCCCACCTGGGAGCGGCGCTCCGCCGTCTGCTGGCTCTCCCGCTTCTCCCGCTCGGCGTCGTAAAGCTGGGAGGCCAGGAGCCGCATCGCCTTCTCCCGGTTCTGGAACTGGCTGCGCTCCGCCTGGCACTCCACCACGGTGCCGGTGGGCTTGTGGATGAGCCGCACGGCGGAGGAGGTCTTGTTGACGTGCTGCCCTCCCGCGCCGCTGGCGCGGAAGACCTGCATCTCCACATCCGCCGGGTTCAATGAGACCTCCACGGCCTCCATCTCCGGCAGGACGGCCACGGTGGCCGCGCTGGTGTGGATCCGGCCGCCGGACTCCGTCTCCGGCACCCGCTGGACCCGGTGGACACCGGACTCGAACTTCAGCCGGGAGTACGCCCCGTCCCCTTCGATGAGGACGGCACATTCCTTCACGCCGCCAAGCTCCGTCTCATTGAGATTCGTGATCTCCGTCCGCCAGCCCCGGCTCTCGGCGTACATGGTGTACATCCGCAGGAGAGTCCGGCCAAAAAGGGCCCCCTCCTCTCCCCCGACGCCGGCCCGGATCTCCAGGATCACGCTGCGGCGGTCGTTGGGGTCCCTGGGCAGGAGCAGGACGGTGAGCTCCCGGTGGAGGCGCTGTGCCTCCGCCTTGGCCTCCGCCAGCTCCTCCTGGGCCAGCTCCCGGAAATCCGGGTCATGGAGGAGGGCCTCCGCCTCCTCCCGCCGCCGCTCCGCGGCGAGGTAGGCCCGGTAGGCCTCCACCACCGGCTGGAGCTCCCGGAGCTCCCGGTTCACGGCGGCCAGGCGCCCGGCGTCCCCATAGACGGCAGGGTCCGTCAGCTGGGTCTCCAGGCTCTCATAGCGAAGGGACAGCTCTCTCAACTTTTCTAGCATAGGGCGCCCTCCGTTCGTTTCTTACTTCTCCTCCCGGCCGCCCGAGAGGACCTCCCGGGTCTGGCGGAGGAATTCCTCCCGCCAGAAGTCGCAGCCCACGGAATCCAGCCGCAGGGAGACATCCGTCAGGTGGGGATCGGTCACATACTGGTCCATCTGGCGGTAGACATCCTGGAACTTGCCCTCGCCGCTGCGGGTCACCACGTAGGAGACCGCCTGCAGCCGCTGGCCGTAGGTCCGCAGGAACGCCCGGACCACACTGGAGCAGCGGCCCGCCCAAACGGGGGTCCCGATGATGACCAGGCGGTAGTCCTCCAGGGGGCGGTCCGTCTCAAAGTGCAGGAGGGGAGCGGTGTCCTTCCGCATGGCGTCCAGCCCGCAGCGGAGATAGCCCCGCCAGCCGCTCCGCTCCACCCCGTCCCGGATGCGGACGGATTCCGCGTCCAGGGAGGCGGCGATATCCTCCATCACCCGCTGGGTGTTGCCGGTGCGGGAGTAGTAGATACACAGTACGTCGCTCATGGTTGACCTCCTTTTCCGTCAGTCGAAGAGCAGTGTTTTGCCCAGGGCGAAGAACTCCCGGACGTAGTAGTTGGCGTTCAGGAGGACCCAGTCCGTCCGGGCGGGGATGTCAAAGACGGCGAGGCCCGCCCGCTGGGCGATGAGGTGCGCCCGGAAGCAGTGGAAATCGCTGGTGATGACAGCGAGGGCAGCCGTCTTGGCGTCCAGCCCCAGCTCCGGTAGCAGGCGGCGGGAATACGTGAAGTTCTCCGCCGTGGAGGTGGATTCCTCCTCCAGATGGAGCTGGCTCTCCGGGATGCCCCGCTTCACGAGCTCCCGGCGCATACACTCGGCCTCGCTGATCTCCTCCCCCGCGCCCTGGCCGCCGGAGAGGATGGCCGGGGTCTCCGGGTGGGCGCGGAGATAGTCCGCCGCCCGGTTGATGCGGCTCCGGAGGATCAGGGACGGCGTCTCGCCGTTGACCCCGGCCCCCAGGACCAGGACCGCGTCCGCCGGAAGGGCGTCATTCTCCTGATGCCCCTTGGCAAGGAGGAGCCCCTCCACCGCGGCGAAGACCAGCAGTCCCGCCGCCAGGAGGATCAGCAGCACCCGCCGCACGATGCCTCCGGTGCGGGAACTCTCCGCCCAGCGGCCCACGGCCAGGAAAACGAGGCAGAGCCCCGCAAGACACAGGGAAAGATAGCCGGAGAAGCGCACGCCGGGATAGACCGCGAGGCAGAGCACGGCCAGCAGCAAAAAGAAGCCCGCGAGGCAGCAAAGGCCCACCTCGCCCTTCCATTTGCGGTTCCCGGTATAGGGGCTCATTCTCCCGCCTCCTCTGAGAGCTGTTCCCAGCGCTCCATCAGCGCAAGAAGCTCTTCGTCCATGGCTTCCTTCTCAGCGTACAGGACGCCGTACCTCTCATAGTCGCAGGCGGCGGCCTCCATCTCGGCCTCCTTTTGACGGATGGCCTCCTCCAGCTTGTCCATCTCCCGCTGGCAGATGGTGAGCTGCCGTTTGGCCTGCTGCTGGGCCCGGCCCGCCCGGGGCTTCTCCTGCTGGGGGCCCTTCTCCTTCTTCGCGGCGGGGGCGCTCTGTTTCTCCGCCTCCTCCCGGGCCTTCAGCTCCCGGTACTGGGTAAAGCCCATGGGGTAGTCGGTAACGGTGCCGTCCGCGATCTCCCAGATGCGGGTGGCGAAGCGGTTGATGAAGTAGCGATCGTGGCTCACGAAGAGCAGGGCCCCATCGTAGGACTCCACGGCCTCCTCGATCCACTCCCGGGACGCGATGTCCAGGTGGTTGGTGGGCTCGTCCAGGATGAGGAGGTTGATCTCGTCGTCCATCAGCATGCACAGTCGCAGGCGGCTCTGCTCGCCGCCGGAGAGGACGGAGACGGGCTTGAAGACGTCCTCCCCCCGGAAATCGTAGGCGGCCAGGCGGTTCCGGGCGCTCTGGGGGGAGAGGCCCCGCTTGGCGGCCAGCATGTTATCGAGGATGCTCCACTCCGGGTGGTCGAAGTGGACGATCTGGGGCAGGTAGGCGGGCCGGACCTGGGGGCCCTGGCGGATACGCCCGGCGTCCGGGTTCTCCTCCCCCACGATCATCTTGAGGAGGGTGCTCTTGCCGGTGCCGTTGTCCCCGATGAGGCCGATGCGCTCGCCGCCCTCCATCCGGAGGTTGATGCCCTCAAAGAGGGTCCGGCCGTCGAAGCCCTTGGTAAGGCCCTTCAGGGCCAGGACCTCGTCGCCGTGGAACTCGGCGGAGGAGAAGCGGGCGTCCATCTTTTTTGCCTTGGTGGGCTTTGCCGTGGTGCGCATCCGCTCGATGCGCTTTTCCATGGAGATGGCCCGGCGGTAGGTCTTGTCCATGCCCTGGAAGGCCCAGAGCCGCAGCTGATCCGCCGCCTTCTCCAGCTGGCGGATCTTGGCCTGCTCCTTCTCGTACTGCTTCATCCGCTCCTGGTAGCGGCGCTCCTTCTCCACGGCATAGAAGCTGTAGTTCCCGCTGTAGAAGTTGGGCTTGCCGTCCTCGATCTCGATGATGCGGGTGACGATGCGGTCCAGGAAGTAGCGGTCGTGGCTGATGGTGAGGACCGTACCCCGGAAGCGGGCGATATAGTCCTCCAGCCACTCGGTGGCGTGGAGGTCCAGGTGGTTGGTGGGCTCGTCCAGCAGGAGAATGTCCGTATCCTCCAGGATGAGGCGGCCCAGGTTGACTCTCGTCTTCTCGCCGCCGGAGAGGGCATCGAAGAGGCGCTCTCTCATCTCCTTTGAGATGGAGAGGCCGTTTGCCACCTTGTCCACGGCCACATCCGTATCGTAGCCGCCGAAGGCTTCAAAGCGGGCGGAGAGGGTGTCGTAGCGCCGCAGGAGGGCGGGATCGTTCTCCCCCGCCGCCATACGCTCCGTCAGGCTCTCCATCTCCTCTCCCAGCTTCCGCAGCCGGGCAAAGGCACTGCGGAGGACATCCTCCACGGTGTAGCCCGCGGGGTAGACGGGGATCTGGGAGATGAGGCCCACCCGGCGGCCGGAGGCGATGATGGCCTGACCCTCGTCGGGCTCCAGCTCCCCCGTGAGGATGCGGAAGAGGGTGCTCTTCCCCGCGCCGTTGCGGCCCAAGAGGCCTACCCGCTCCCCCTGGTCGATCTGGAAGGTGATGCCGTCCAGGACATTTTTTCCGATCTCGAAGGACTTTATCAGCCCCTCGACCTGAATATCAATCATAGCTTGCCTGCAGGGCTTCCACCAGCTGGCCGAAGCGCATCGCGTGGGAGGCCTTGATGAGCATGGCCGTCTGCGGTGTCAGCTGGGCGCGGATGGTGGGAAGCGCCTCCTCCTTCGTGGCGAAATGCAGCGCCTCGCCGCCGCTGCAGTCCACGCCCTCGGCGATCTTGGCGGCGTGGGTGCCGATGGCGATGACGCGGTCGATGCCCAGCATCACGGCGAGAGCGCCCATGTTGTAGTGGGCCTGGGCCGTGAGGTCCCCCAGCTCTCCCATGTCACCCAGCACCGCCACCCGCTGGGCGCAGTCGGTCTTGGCAAGGATCTCCAGCGCCGCCGTGACGGACTGGGGGTTGGCGTTGTAGCAGTCATCCAGCACGGTGCGCTCCTCCGGCAGGCGGAGGACCCGCATCCGGGAGCCGGTGGGGGTGTAGCAGGCCACGCCCCGGGCGATCTCCGCCGCCGTGAGGCCCAGCTTCTCACCGATGGCAGCCGCCATGGAGGCAGAGTAGACCATGTGCTCGCCGGGGGCGGGGATGGTAAGGCGGTACTCCCCCTGGGGCGTCGTGAGGCAGCAGGTGATACCGTCCACCCCGTGGTCGGCGATCTCCCCCACCCGGTAGGCGCAGTTCTCCCCCTGGCCGCAGCGCAGGGTCTCGAAGGGGGGCGTCAGGGTGTTGAGGAGGGCGTCGTCCCCGTTGAGGATGACGGTGCCGCCGGGACGGAGATTCTCCAGGATCTCCGCCTTGGCCTTCAAAATTCCCTCCCGGCTGCCGAGAAACTCAATGTGGGCGTCACCGATGTTGGAGATGACGGCGATGTCGGGCTGCACCATCTCCCCTAAGTAGCGGATCTCCCCGAAGTGGTTCATGCCGGTCTCGATGACCGCCGCCTCGTGGGTGTGGTCCAGGCCCAGCAGGGTCAGGGGGGTGCCGATGTCGTTATTGAAGTTCTCCGCCGTTTTCAGGACGCGGTACTTCTGGGCGAGGACGGCGGCGATCATGTCCTTGGTGGTGGTCTTCCCCACGCTGCCGGTGATCTGCACCACAGGGATGGTGAACTTCTCCCGGTAATGGCGGGCCAGGTCCTTCAGGGCCAGGCGGGTGTCCGCCACCTTGATGTAGAACTTGTCGTGCCGCAGGTCCTCCGGGAGCTTGGCGCAGAGGACGCCCGCCGCCCCCTGGTCCAGGGCAGCGCCGATGAAGCGGTGGCCGTCGAACTTCTCCCCCACGATGGGGATGAAAAGGCTCCCGGCGGGGACGTTCCGGCTGTCCGTGGTGACGGAGCTGACATCCTCCGCCCCCTCCCGGGGGTTCCACCAGACGCCGCGGACAGCCTTCTCGATCTCACGGATGCTCATGGGCTCCATGCTCAGGTCCTCCTTACCGCGAGGGACAGGTGCACGATCTCCTCGCAGAGTTCTTCATAGGGGATGCCCACGGCGGCGGCCTCCTTGGGCAGGAGGCTGGCGGGGGTCATGCCCGGCAGGGTATTGGTCTCCAGGCACCAGGGATGGCCCTCGCCGTCCAGGAGGAAGTCCGTCCGGGAGTAGACGGAAAGGCCCAGGGCCCGGTGGAGCCGCAGGGCATACTCACCCATCTCCCGCTGCTGCTCCGGCGTGATGCGGGCGGGGCAGATCTCCTCGGAGCCGCCGGTCTGGTATTTCGCGTAGTAGTCAAAGTACGCGCTCTTGGGGATGATCTCCACCGCCGGAAGGTAGCGGTCCCCCAGGACGCCCACGGAGAGCTCCCGGCCGCGGATCTTCTTCTCCACGAGGACGTGGCTCCCGTAGCGGAGGGTATCCCGCAGGGCGGCGGCCAGCTCCTCCCTGGTCTCCGGCAGGGAGACGCCCACGGAGGAACCGCCGTTGACGATCTTCACGGCGCAGGGAAGCTCGATCTCCTCCACAAGCGCGGGGATATCGCTCTCCTCATAGTGGGTGATGTCCCGCCAGGGGGCGGTGGGGACGCCGGCGTCGGCCATCACCCGCTTGGTGACGGCCTTATCCATGGCCATGCCGCTGCTTAAGTACCCGGCGCCGGTGTAGGGGATGCCCAGAAGGTCGAAGGCCGCCTGGACCCGGCCATCCTCGCCGCAGGCGCCGTGGAGGCCCAGGAAGACGATGTCCGCCATGGCGCAGACGGCGAGGACATCCTTTCCGAAGAGGCTGGGACTCTGGTCGGCCCGGCCGCGGCGGACAGCGTCCAGGTCCGGGGCCGTGCCCTCGATGGCGGCGGAGCCCAGGAGGCCGTCCGGCGCGTCAAAGATGTCGGCAAGCGCGCCCTCATAGCCCTCCAGCCCCAGGAACATATCCACCAGGATGGCCTGGTGCCCTCTGCTGCGCAGAGCCCGGCAGACACTGCTGCCGGTGACCAGGGAAACCTGGCGCTCGGTGGAAAGTCCACCGGCCAAAACCACGATCTTCATGGAAAAAAGCCCTCCTTCTCCCCCGCTCCGGGGCCTTGCGCCCGGGGGGTGAAACCCACGATGGATGGTCCGCGGAGACCGGCGGAAGGGGCATTCCCCTCCCCACGGGCATTCCACGGGCAGTATAACAATACCATAGTTTAGCACATTCCCGGCAAGAATACAACTTAAAAAAGTAAGGCTTCGCAAACCCGAAGCTCTCCCCCGCCAAATCCCCAGAATCATTTTTCCCGGCGGCGTGTACGCCGGGAAAAATTCCTCTCACGGAGCGAAGTGCCTTGCCCCGGCTCTGCCGGGGCAAGGCACCCGAGCGCAGTGCGCAGAGACCCGCCGGCTGAGCCGGCGGGTCTCTGCGTGCCATCGTGCCAACGCCGGCAAGGCGTTGGCACGGGGCTTTCCTCGTCCGGAATGGCACATTCCGGACGAAATACTCAATGGAGCCAGGAGAGGATGTCGGTATCCTGGTCCTCCAGCAGCGCCGCGGCGGAGGAGAGCATCCGGGCGGCGTCGGCCCGGGTGACGGTCCGTTCCACAGAGTCTCCGCCGAAGCTCCCGGCGGTGAGGACGCCGCGATACTCCAGGTTGCCCACGGCCTGGGCCGCCCAGGAGGTATCCTCCGTCCCGGCGAAGCACAGGGCGAGGTCCACGTCCCGGAGCTCCAGGGCCCGGTCCAGGATCACCGCTGCCTCCCGGAAGCGGATGGGGGCGTTGGGGCGGAAGGCGGCGCCATCCTCCCCGGCGCTGCCCCGGACGACGCCCTGACGCAGGGCGGCGGAGGCGTAGTCCTTGGCCCAGGCGGGGATGGCGGCGTCATCGGAAAAGCCCGTGACGGTGACGGCGGTGGCGTTCATCCCCAGGCAGTCCATGGTCATGGCCAGAAACTCCGCCCGGGTGACGGTCCGCTCCGGCTCGAAGAAATACCGTCCCGCCACCTGGGCGCCGGTGAAAACTCCAGCCTCCGCCAGATACTGGGCGGCGGCCTCGGCGCCGCTGCCGTCGGTATCGGCGTAGGTGACGCCGCTTTTCACCCGGCTGACGGTGACGGTGACCTCCGCCTCGGCAGAGGCGTTCCCCTGGGCGTCCCGGCAGAGATAGGTGAAGCGGTCACTGCCGCAGCGGTCCTTGTCGGGGGTATAGGTGAACTCCGCGCCGTCGATGGCCACGGTGCCGTGCCTGGGCTCCTGGACGATCTCAAAGCTCACGTCCTCCCCGCTGCCGCCGGTGGTGAGGAAGCGGGCGTGGTAGGGGATGTTCCGGTAGGTGCGGATCTCCAGCTCCCGGGCAGCGGGGGCGGAGGTCTGCTGGGCGGCCAGGGCCGGGGTGGCCAGCAGCAGGCAGAGGGTCAGCAGCGCCGCGAAAACGCGGCGGAAACGGGTGGAAGGGTTCAAGTTCCAGGACCTCCTTCGTTGTTCTCAGGTGGTCCTAGTTTGCGCCCGGAGATCGCGGACCATGCGGTTTTCCGCCTGCCATTGTGTGGAAATCCGGCGAAGGCGCGCAAAAACGCCGGAGAGGCATAGCCGCTCCGGCGTTCTCTTCTTACTTCAGTTCATAGAGGGCGGAGTACTTCTTCTCAAGGTAGGTGAGGAAGTAGTCCGGATCCAGGGGTTCGCCGGTGATGGCGCGGATCCACTCGTCCGGCGTGGAGACGGAGGCGATGGAGAAGACGTGCTCCTTCAGCCAGTCCCGGACGGCGGTGAGCTTCCCCTCCCGGACGGCGGCAAAGACGTCGAAGTCCTTCTCCATGGCGGCCAGGATCTGGGCGCCGTAGGCACTGCCCAGAGCGTAGGACGGGAAGTAGCCGTAGCTCTGGGTCCAGTGGACATCCTGCAGGCAGCCCTGGGCGTCGTCGGGAACGTCCAGGCCCAGGTACTCCTTGTACTTGGCGTTCCAGAGGGCGGGGATCTCGTCCACGGTGATCTCGCCGTTGATGAACTGCTTCTCCAGCTCGTAGCGGATGAGGATGTGGAGGGAGTAGGTGAGCTCATCGGCCTCGGTGCGGATGAGGCTGGGGCGGGCGATGTTCACCGCTTCATAAAGCTCCCGCTCGGAGACGTCGGAGAAGGTGTCGCCGCTGATCTCCTGGAGCTTGGGGTAGACGAAGTGGATAAAAGCCTCGCTGCGGCCGATGATGTTCTCATAGAAGCGGGAGATGCACTCGTGCATGGCGTTGGTCATGCTACCAGCGGTGTGCTCCCGCCAGAACTCCTCCGGCTCATTCTGCATGAAGAGGGCGTGGCCGCCCTCGTGGAGGGTGGAGAAGATGTTGGAGATGAAGTTATCCTCAAAGTAGTGGGTGGTGACCCGGACATCGTGGGGACCGAACTCCGTGGTGAAGGGGTGCTCCGTGGTCATGAGGACGAGGGCGCTCTTGCGGAGGCCCTCCGCCTCCAGCAGGTAGTGGGAGAAGCGCTCCTGCTCCGGGATGGGGCAGGGCCGGGTGAGGAAATCCTCCCGGATGGGCTTGCCCTCCGCCTGGATGCGGCGCATCAGGGGCACGATCCGTTCCTTCAGGGCGCCGAAGAAGGCGTCCATCTGGGCCTCGCTGCCGCCCTTCTCGGTGTCGTCCAGGCAGGCGTTGTAGTAGGTCGCGGGCTTCTCGTCCCGGAGATCAATGGCCTTGCGGGTGAAATCCACCACTTCCGCCAGGGAATCCCGGAAGAGGGAGAAGTCCGAGGCCTTCTTGGCCGTGAGCCACTTGCCGTAGGCCCGGTTGGCGGCCACGGACCAGGCGTGGTCAAACTCCTCCGTCAGGTTCTTCTCCTTCTCATAGCGCTCCCAGAGGTGCTCCACGGTCTTGCGCTGGGCAAAGCTCAGGCCCTCGCCGTCCGCGTGGAGCTCCCCCACCAGGGCGGCATACTCCGGGGAGTGGGTCAGGGCGTGGATGTGCTTTCCCAGCAGGGCCATGTCGTCCCCCGCCTGCTCCATGCCCTCCTCCGGGGCGCAGCACTCCATGTCGAAGTTCAGCTTGCCGATGGCCCGGCCGTAGGCCTC
>SFLD01000005.1 GCA_004553545.1 Clostridiales bacterium
GAGGAAGTTTTCCTTTACGAACCGTACCAGACGTTCCACCTTGCCCTTCGTAAAGGGATGCCGGGGCTTGCAGAGCTTCGTCTGGAATCCAACGGTCTTTATGAACTGCTCATAGTCCTTCTGCCAGATTGGATTACCATCCAGGTCACGCCGAATGACCACGCTTTTCATATTATCCGTCAGGACGTATTGAGGAACGCCCATGTAGCGGAAAGCGTGGATCATCCCAATGAACAGATTTTCCTGCTTTGCATTGGGGAAGAACTCTACATACCGCTGCCCACAGTGGTGGCAAATCATAGCGAAGCAGGCAGCGTTGTATTCACTTCCATCATAAGCCTGTACCTTCGTAAAGCCCCAGTCCATCTGAAATGCCTCTCCGGGACCGGTAGAATACCGTCGCCCACGATTTCCCTGCGGTTCAACTGCATGACGAGGGGCGGGAACAAGATGATGGTGGGCAGAGATGTAATCCTTGACGATGGTTTTACCGCCAGTGAATCCATTCTTACAAAGTTTATCAAAGCACACGACAGAGTTTACAACGCCTGTTTTGAGCAGACCATCCAGAATGCCGGTGTAGCCACTCAGGAGTGTAGTTGTGGCCTTGCGGCCCTTCAATGCGTGTTGGACATCCTCAAAGTCATGCTCTTTCAGGCGGCGCAGTTTGGCGCGGGAAATTCCCGTACGACGCTCAAGTTCTGCGAGGTTAATTTTTTCCAGCGAGAACTTGTCTCCCTGTTCAGCCATCATCCGCTTTATAGCTTCCGCTACTGCTGGATTCATGGCTGCAAAGTTAGGTTTCTTCATGATTCCTCCTTTCACCAAGGGCTGGCTACCCTCTAAGTGTAAAGGATTTCATGAAATCATGATTGGCTATTTTCATCCGGCCATAATTGGCGATTTTCGCCCGGCCCGGAATGGCTAATTCCGCCCGGCGCTAACACATCCGCAAAAAACAATTAGCTGGCTGCATAGTCTTTGGGATTTTTTGCGGCGAAAAACCCGCCGCGGCTATGAGCCGCGGCGGGTCAGAGGGGAAAAATCAGTCCTGGTTCCAGTTGTGCCAGACGTTCTGCACGTCGTCGTTGTCCTCCAGGAAGTCGATGAGCTTCTGCATATTCTTGAGGTCGCCCTCCTCCGTCAGGGTGACGAAGGTCTGGGGCACCATCTCGATCTGGGCGCTGGCGAAGGTGTAGCCCTTCTCCTCCAGGGCCTTCACCACGTCGTTGAAGGCGTCGGGCTCGGTGGTAATCTCCATCACGTCGCCGTCGGGCTGGAAGTCGGAAGCGCCGGCGTCCAGCGCGTCCATCATGACGGCGTCGTCATCCAGCTCGCCTTCCTCGTTGTCGATGACGATGACGCCCTTGCGGTCAAAGCTCCAGGACACGCAGCCCTGGGCGCCCAGGTTGCCGTTGCACTTGTCGAAGTAGTGCCGGACCTCGGGGGCGGTGCGCTGACGGTTGTCGGTCAGGGCCTCCACGATGACGGCCACGCCGCCGGGGCCGTAGCCCTCGTAGGTAACGGACTCGAAGTTATCGGTGTTGCCGGAACCCAGGGCCCGCTCGATGGTGCGCTTGATGTTGTCGTTGGGCATGTTCACGGCCTTGGCCTTGGCGATGACGGTGGCCAGGCGAGAGTTGTTGGCGGGGTCGCCGGAGCCGCCGCCTTCCTTCACGGCGACGATGATCTCCTTGGCGATCTTGGTGAAGGCGGCGCTGCGCTTGGCGTCGGCCGCGCCCTTGGTCTTCTGGATATTATGCCACTTGGAATGTCCGGACATGGTACATTTCCTCCTTGAATATTATTTTGATCATAAGTCGATATTTATGCCCCGAGGGATCTCAGCTGTCAAGCCCCCCAGGATCATCCGCCTTCCAGCAGCGGATGACGTCGCCGTGTACGGCGGAACGCTCCGCCCGCAGGGCGGGAAATTGCGTTTGTAAGTAGGCTTCCAGCACCGGCAGGACCCCATTCTCCGTGGGGAAGTGTCCGGCGTCCAGCAGGTTGAGGCCCTCTGCCGCGGCGTCCAGGAACTGGTGGTATCCCAGGTCCGAAGTCACGAAGGTATCGCAGCCCGCGGCCAGGACCTGTGGGATGAAGTCCCCGCAGGCGCCGCCGCCGACCGCCACTTTCCAGACCGGATGCTCTCCGCACCAGCGGACGTTCCCGGCCCGGAGCGTTTGCCCCACAAAGGCGGCGAAGTCTGCCGGGGCCAGGGCTTCCTTCAACGTGCCGACGCGGCAGATGCCGCTCTCGTCCCCGGGCAGAGGCCCAGGGTCCTCCAGACCAAGGGCGGCAGCCAGGGCATCGTTGACGCCGCCGGGGGCGGCATCCAGGTTGGTATGCAGGGAGATGACGGCAATGTCATCCTTGATGAGTGTTGTGAGGAGACGGCCCAGACGGCGGTCCGGCCGCAGGGTCTGCATCTCCCGCTGGTGCCAGCGGACATTCATGAGCGGATGATGGGATACGATGAGCTGGCAGCCCTTGGCCTTGGCCTCCGCCGCCACGGCGTCCGTCACGTCCAGGGCCAGGAGGGCATAGGTCACCTCTGCCGCCGGATCTCCCAGCAGCAGTCCCACATTGTCCCAATCCATGGCCAGTTCCCGGGGAGCCAGGGCGAAGAGAGCGGATTCAATTGCTTGTACCGTTGGCATGTCGCCACTCCTCCCGCAGAGTGATGAGGTGGGTGATCTCCCGGCGCAGGGACTCGGCCTTCTCCCCCTCCCCCGCTCCGGCACGGAGCAGGCCCGAGAGGGCGGCGAAGTCCCGCAGGATCAGCGCGATGAGACGGCGGTCCCCCAGGGGGTCCCGTTCAATGCAGGCACCTGCCAGGATCCGTCCCTCGTCCAGGTGCATTTCCCCGCCCCGCGCCTCCAGCACGGGGTAGAGGATGCCCCGGTCCCAGACCAGCTGCTCCCGGAGGATCCGGTAGCCCCGGTCCTGGAGGAAGCGCCGCAGCACCTCGCTGCGGCTCTGGGGCTGGAGCAGCAGGGTATGCTGCCCATCCGCCGTCCAGGGGGCGGCGGAGAGGATCATGGCGATGTTCTCGCCGCCCATCCCGGCGATGGCGATGGTGTCTCCCTCCTCCGGCCGGATGGCAGAGAGGCCGGGACAGAGCCGCAGGCGCATCTTTCCCTCCACGCCGCAGCGCCGGGCGGTGTCCTCCGCCCGGGAGAGAGGACCCGGCCGCAGGTCGCTGGCCAGGGCCTCTTCGATCCGCCCGTTCTGGATGAGCCAGGCCGGGAGATAGCCGTGGTCCGTGCCCACGTCGATGAGCCTCGCCCCCGGCGGCACCCAGGATGCCAGCAGGGCAAGGCGGGGGGTGAGTTCCAGCTTCATGCTTCCTCCGCTCGCGCGCCGCTCCGCGGTCTCCCGGAGCGCGGCCTGTCAGGGAAAACGCATACGGAGGTCTTCCGTATGCGTTTTGCCGTTTTACTTGACTTCCTTGTTGGCTTCCTCGTTGACCAGGGCCAGCAGCTTGTCCACGTCCACGCCGTGAACGGCGCAGGCCTCCTCCACGGTCTCGCCCCGGGATGCCATGCAGCCCAGGCAGTGCATGCCGATGGAGAGGAAGATGGGAGCGGTCTGGGGCGCGATGTCCAGCACCTCGCCGATGATGGTGTCCTTGGTGATCTCGATCATAATGATATCCTCCGTGTCCACGCGCGAAAGCGCAAAAATTGACGGAGATATTATACCCCACAACTCCGGCAAATTCAATAGAAAATCCAAGAAAAACGGGAAAGTCCGGTGGACTTCCCCGTCTTTCCCGTCAATGGTTGCCGTACCAGTAGTCCTCGGCATCCTCATAATCGAAGAAATCGTCGTAATGATCGTCGTAGAACTCGTCCGCTCCGCTGTAGTCCCTGGCGTTGTAGGGGTCCGAGCTGGCGGACGGGCGGCTGGTGGGACGGAAGGTGGAGGAAGAAGACTGCGATTTTTGACGGTTCCAGTCTACGTTCTTCGCCTTTTCAAACTGCTGCTTGGCCCAGGCGTGTGCCCGCTCTTTGGCTTCCTGTGCCTCGCGGGCATCCTGCTCCGCTTTGCGGATCTCCTGAATTCTTGTTTGAATGCTCTGCTTCGCCTCCGGGTCAAATCCCGTATAGCGGATAGAGTAGGCTTTTGTGGCGGCAGAGCTCAGGTCTCCGTCATCATAGTACCCGCAGGCGTCACAGTAATCCACCAGATCCTCAAGATAATGGCAGTACCGGCTGGCCCGGAGGAAGACCTCCCGGGCCTCCGCCGTTCTCCCTGCCAGGATGAGGTCCGTGCCCCGGTACGTCTCCCGGATGCCGTAGGCGCCCCAGAGGCAGCCTACCCAAAGGATCACCATGGATGTCCAGTAGAGGAATCGTTTCATTTTCAGGCCCTCCTTCCCTGTTCTGGTCTCAGGATAGCAGGGAAAGTGTCCCAAAAGACGGACAGAAGCGGACGGCTTCCCGTCCGCTTCCGCAGAAATTCAGTTTCCGTAGAGCTCCCGGAGCTTCTGGAGGATGGTCTCATCCGCCGGGCAGAAGGGGTAGGCGTCCATCTCCCCCACCGTGATCCAGCGGAGGTCATTGTGCTCCAGCTTCCGGGGCTCTCCCTCCGGGATGGCGGCGTGAAAGAGGGTGAGATGCACCGTCAGATCCGGATAGACGTGGGTGAGTTCTGTGAAGACCTCCCCCACCCGGACGGTGACGCCCAGCTCCTCCCGGCACTCCCGGACCAGGGCTTCCTCTTTGGTCTCCCCCGGTTCCACCTTACCGCCCACGAACTCCCAGAGGAGTCCCCGGGCCTTGTGGGCGGGCCGCTGGCAGGCCAGGAACCGGTCTCCCCGCCAGATCAGCGCCGCCACCACCTCCACGGCTTTCGGCATAAAACGCTCCTTCCCCGGCAAAAACGCCGGGCTATCTCTGTGAAATAGTTTCCCTTTACAGAAGGCTTTCCTGCTGTCCCTCGGAACTTTCCTGACCGATCATGGCCAGGAACTCCGCCTCACTCAGGACGGGGATGCCCAGCTCCTGGGCCTTGCGCAGCTTAGAACCGGCTTCCTCTCCGGCCACCACGTAGCTGGTCTTCTTGGAGACGGACCCGCTGGCTTTGCCGCCCAGACGGGCGATGGCCTCCTCGGCCTCCTTCCGCCCCAGGGACGAGAGGGTTCCGGTGAGAACGAAGGTCTTCCCGGTCAGGGTGTCCGCCGTGGGCATATCATGGCATTCCATGTTGACCCCGGCAGCCTTCAGGCGGGAGATCAGGTCCTGGGACTGGGGGCTCTCCAGCCACTGGCGCAGGCACTTCGCCGTGATGCCGCCCACATCGTCGATGGCGGTGAGCTCCTCCTCCGTGGCGGCGGCCAGGGCATCGAAGCTCCCGAAGTGCCGGGCCAGGACCTGGGCGGCCTTGGCACCGATCTGCCGGATGCCCAAGGCGCAGAGGAGCTTGGAGAGGTCCCGGCTCCGGGATTCCTCAATGGCGTGGACAGCGTTCCGGGCGGACTTGTCCCCCATGCGGTCCAGCTGGGCGATGTCCTGGACGGTGAGGGAGTAGAGGTCGGCGGCGTTATGGACAAGGCCCGCGTTCACCATCTGCTCCAGCACTGCCGGACCCACGCCGTCGATGTCCATGGCCTCCCGGGAGGTGAAGTGGCAGAGGTTCCGCAGAAGCTGCGCCGGGCACTCTGCCCCGGTACAGCGGGTGGCAGACTCCCCGGGCTCCCGGTAGACCGGAGCGCCGCAGACGGGGCAGCTGGTGGGCAGATGGTAGGGCATGGCTCCCTCCGGCCGCTTCTCCGGCAGGACACGCACCACCTCCGGGATGATCTCCCCAGCCTTGCGGACCAGGACGGTATCCCCGACACGGATATCTTTCTCCGCGATGAAATCCTGGTTGTGGAGGGTGGCATTGGTGACGGTGGTGCCTGCCAGCCGCACCGGGGAGAGGACGGCCTTCGGCGTCAGGACGCCGGTGCGGCCCACCTGGACCACGATGTCCTCCACCACGGATTCCTTCTCCTCCGGCGGGTACTTGAAAGCAATGGCCCAGCGGGGCACCTTGGAGGTGGAGCCCAGGATCTCGCGGTCTGACAAGCTGTTGAGCTTTACAACGGCCCCGTCCATGTCAAAGGGCAGCTCCGCCCGGTCCCGGCCGATGCGGCGGATCTCCTCCAGGGCATCCTCCAGCTCTGTTACCACGAGATTGGGGATCACCGGGAAGCCCTGGGAGCGGAGGTAGTCCAGGGTCTCGGAATGAGTGGAAAAGCTCTTCCCCTCTGCCAGCTGCAGGTTGAAGATGGCCACGTCCAGATGGCGCTTGGCGGCCACCTTGGGGTCCTGCTGCCGCAGGGACCCGGCGGCGGCGTTCCGGGGATTGGCAAAGTGGGCCTCGCCGTTCTCCTCCCGCTCCGCGTTGAGCCGGGCAAAGACCTCCTTGGACATATAAACCTCGCCCCGGACGATGAGCCGGGGCAGCTTGTCCGGCAGCTCTTTCGGCAGGGAGCGGATGGTGCGGAGGTTCTCCGTCACGTCCTCGCCTACCTTGCCGTCGCCCCGGGTGGCGCCCTGGACGAACTTGCCGTCCCGGTACTCCAGGGCGATGGAGAGGCCGTCCACCTTGGGCTCCACGCTGTACTCCACGCGGCTCAGCTTTTCCCGGACCTTGGCGTCGAAGTCCGCCACCTCGCTCTCAGAGAAGGAGTCCTGCAGGCTCTCCAGCGGCACGGGATGGGTCACGGCGGCGAAGGTGGAGAGGGCGTAGCCCCCTACCCGCTGGGTGGGGGAATCCGGCGTGATCTCCTCGGGGTGCTCCGTCTCCAGCTGGACGAGACGGCGGTTCAGCATGTCGTATTCATAGTCGCTGAGCTCCGGCGAGTCCAGCACATAGTAAAGGTAGGCGTTCTGGTTCAGCCGCTCCCGCAGCTCCCTGATCTCTTCCCGGTAGTCCATGGTCACGCTTCCTTTCTCCGCCCATCAGGCGTTGTTCATGATGTAATCCTCTGCCGTGGAGGTGAGATCCTCCCGGGCGCTGAAATAGGTGTAGTTCTCCGGCACGGCCCCCACCAGCACCGTCTCCGCCACGCTGAAGCTCTGGCTCACCGGGACGGAGGTGACGCAGCCCGGCAGCAGCACGCTGATGCGGACATCCACATCCATGATGATCTGGTGCCGGGTCTGGTTGATGCCGGAGGATGTGAATTCGTTCCGGAGATTCGCTGTGGAGGAGCCCACGGACTGCATCCGCACGGTGATCCTGGGCCCCCGGCCCGCCAGGAGCGCCGTCCCCGTGAGGCTGCCGATGGGGATGGACAGCTCCCGGGTGGAGACCTCCGAGATCCGGGCCAGGACCTGGTCCAACACCACGGTCTGCAGGCGGTTGAACTCCGTCATATTGCTCTTCACGGCGGTGATGCGGCCCTCGTTGTCGGTCTCAAAGGCGATCATCCGGTCATACTGAAAGCTGCCGTCCGCGATGGCGTCCCCCACCGCCTCGGAGATGACCCGGCTCACAGAGTTGGAGACCCGGGCCACCGCCAGCTCCCGCAGCAGTCCCTGCATCCGCCGGAGGCCGAAGGCCGCCGCCACAAAGAGCGTCAGCAGCAGGAGCAGCAGCGCCAGCCTGCCCAGCGCCTTCCGGGCGCCCGCTCTCCGGTATCCGTAGCCATAGTGCCGCATTGCCCTCCCCCCTGTCGGGATATCCTATGCGGAGGGCTTTTCCCCTTTTCTGTCGGATCCTCCCGCTTTCCCCGGGAAAACTCAGTCCGGCAGGGCGTTCACGATGTCCTTGAAGACACTTCCCCGCTCCATGAAGTTGGCGAAGCGGTCGAAGGAGGTGCTGGCGGGGGACAGGATCACCACGTCCCCTTCCCCGCTGACCTCGTCGGCGAGAGCCACGGCCTCGTGGTAGTCCTGGACCTCCCGGATGGGGAGCCCGGCGTAGTTGGCGGCCTTCTGCACGCTCTCCCGGATGACCCCGGCGGTGGCGCCGCAGAGAATCAGGTACTTCACGTGCTCGTTGATCTCCGGCCCGATGGCATCGTAGGAGATGCCCTTGTCCTTGCCCCCGGCGATGAGGATCACCTTTTCCGTGAAGCTCCGGAGCCCGGCGATGGTGCGGCTGGGGGACGAGGCGATGGAGTCGTTGTACCAACGGACGCCCCGGCGGACCCGGATCCGCTCGATGCGGTGCTCCACGCCGTGGAAGCTCCGGGCCACGGCGTCCATAGTCTCCGCCGACACCAGGCCCCGGACGGCGGCGAAGGCCGCCATATAGTTCTCCACGTTGTGCATCCCGGGCAGCGCAATGTCAGAGATGGGCAGGATGGGCGTCACACTGCCGCCCTCCGCCTGATAGAGGACGCCGTCCTCCAGAAAGACGCCGTTCTCTACCCTCCCCTGCCGGGAAAACCAGCGGACCTCGCCGGGGGCCTTCCGGGCAGAGGCCCGGCTGTCAGCATTGTCCGCGTTGAAGACGGTGACACCGTCCTTCCCCTGGTGCAGGAAGACATTCGCCTTGGCCTCGATGTACTCCTGATAGCTCTTGTGGACGTCCAGGTGGTTGGGGGAGAGATTCGTCACCACGGCGATGGCGGGGCTCCGCTTCATGGTCATCAGCTGGAAGGAGGAGAGCTCCAGCACGGCGTAGTCCTCCGGCCGCATTCTCGGCGTGTCGCAGAGCAGCGGGTGACCGATGTTGCCCCCCAGCCAGACGGTCTTGTCCTCCGCTTTCAGGAGTTCGGAGATAATCGTGGAGGTGGTGGTCTTGCCATCGCTGCCGGTGATGGCGATCATGTGGCAGGGACAGACCTCAAAGAAGGCCTCCATCTCCGAGGTCAGGACGCTTCCTCTGGCCACGGCGGCAGCGATCTCCGGTACGTCCGGCCGGAGGCCGGGGGTCCGGAAGATGATGTCCTCCGTCAGGTCCTGGAGGTAGTCCTCCCCCAGGCGGAAACGGCAGCCCATGGCGGCCAGTTCATCCGCCAGAGGCCCCAGCGCCTCCCAGCTCTTCCGGTCCCGGGCGGTCACCGCCACATGGCGGCGCAGCAGCAATTCGATGAGGGGCCGGTTGCTGACGCCGATGCCGATGACTGCGGCAGTCTTGCCCTGCAGCCCCTCGAGATATGTCTCAAAGTCCAAATTTTCTCGCTCCTTCCCTCCCCCTTGCGGGGGCATACAAAAAGATTATATCGCAAAGCCGGGCAAAATACAACGGCCTTCCGCCGCCGGAAAGCCTTAACGCCGGAATTTTCCCCAATATGGTTGACAAAGCCCGGCAGATGGGGTATGATGCCCCATATAGATGTGGTTTTTGAAACTAGATTATGAGGAGCATAAAACTATGTTGAATCTCATCAGCGACAGCAGCTGCGACCTGCGTGCCTTTGAACTCAGCGGACCCCAGGTCCGTCTCCAGGTGATCCCCATGCACCTGCATATCGACCACAAGGACTTCCCGGACGATGAGGACCTGAACCTCCGGGAGATGCTGGAGGCCATGGCGAAGGCCCCCTCCTCCACCGCCTGCCCCTCTCCCCAGGCCTTTGCGGACGCCTTCGCCCAGGAGAAGGAGAGCATCTGCGTCACCATCTCCTCCCCCCTCTCCGGCACCTATCAGGCCGCCGTTACGGGCCGGGAGCTGGCCCTGGCGGAGGACCCGGAGAGGAAGATCTTCGTTCTGGACTCCCGTTCCACCGCCGGGGGCATGGCCCTCCTGCTTCGGAAGGCTGCGGCCCTCTACGAGGCCGGACGTCCCTTTGAGGAGATCTGCGACATCCTCACCACCTACCGGGACAACCTCCGCACCTGCTTCACCCTGATGAGCTTCCACAACCTGGTCCAGGCGGGGCGGATGAAGCCCATCACCGGGGCCCTGCTCCAGACCTTGGGCATCCATGTCATCGCCCAGGCAACGCCGGAGGGCAGCATCTCCGTGGCCGGCAAGGCCCGGGGCGAAGTAAAGACCTACCAGGCCATCGTGGAGCAGATGAAAAAGAGCAAGAACTGCCGGGGAGCGGAGGTCATCGTCTCCCACTGCGAAAATCTGGTGGGCGCCGTCCGCCTGAAGGAGCATATCCTCAAGGAGCTGCCGGTCCGCAGCGTGGAGATCCGCTCCTGCCGGGGCCTTACCGGGTACTATGCCATGGAGGGCGGCCTGATCCTCGCCTATTGATTTCCATTGACAAGGGCGGGAAAAACCGCTACAATGAGACCCGCGAGGCAAACAGACAGTCGCGTGGGCAGGCCGAAAGGCCGTCCATGAGGAAAGTCCGGGCTCCACAGGGCAAGGATAGCGGGTAACGCCCGCCGAAGGCAACTTCAGGAAAAGTGCAACAGAGAGATACCGCCTTGCTGACGCTTGCGTCGGCGGGGTAAGGGTGGAAAGGCGAGGTAAGAGCTCACCCGATGGCTCGTGAAAGTGTCCATCGCTGTAAACTCTATCCGGAGCAACACCGGTATGGGAGCAGGGGCTTCGGGCCCCAAGGCTTGCCCGGCCGCTCCCGGGGTGGCTGGAACGACCCGGCGACGGGCCGTCTAGATAGATGACTGTCAAAAACAGAACCCGGCTTACCGTTTCCCTCGCAATATGGCCCCGACCGCGGAACACGCGGCCGGGGCGCTTTTTATGCAATGCCGGAAGCAGCGGCTGCACTTTGAAAGGACCGATCCGACGGAGAGGTCCTCCCCCTTCCTTTTTCAGATCAAAGCGAAAGGAAGAATGAATAGATTCCACAAAACCTAGGTTTTGTGGAATCTATCTATCAAAAGATACTCACATTGAAGGTCCGAACTGAAACCACGAGCCCCGCAGCGTAAGCTGCGGGGCTCGGTCCTTACTTCTTCTGTTCCCATTCCTTCAGGGGCTTCAGCTCCTCATAGAGCCGGAGATAGCTCTGATGCCGGCTCTTCTGGATCTCCCCATGGCGGACGGCCTCCAGCACGGCGCAGCCTTTCTCCTTGGTGTGGCTGCAGCCCACGAAGCGGCACTGGCCGAGATAGGGCCGGAACTCCAGAAAGGTCTCCGGCAGGTGCTGCTTCAGCTCCCAGTTCAGCTCCTCCGCCTCAAAGGAGGAGAAGCCCGGGGTGTCCATGATCTCCGCCCCGTTGGGGAGCCGGAAGAGCTCCACATGCCGGGTGGTGTGGCGTCCCCGGCCCAGGGCCTGGCTCACCTCCCCCACCTTCAGGGCGAAGCGGGGGTCCAGCCGGTTGAGGATGCTGGACTTTCCCACGCCGGAATTCCCTGTAAAGGCGGATAGCTTGCCAGAAAGCAGATCTTCCAGCTCTGCCATCCCCTCCCCCGTCTCGGCGCTGACCCGGAGGGTGGGGAATCCGGCGGCGGTATAGATCCGGTAGAGCTCCTCCGCCGGGTCCAGGTCATGCTTGTTGAGCAGCAGCACCACGCCGCAGTCCTTCAGGGCGGCCACGGCGCTCATCCGGTCGATGAGGAAGGGGTCCGTCACCGGGATGGCTCCGGAGGCCACGATGACCAGCTGGTCGATGTTGGCCACCGCCGGACGCTGAAAGGCGTTCCGCCGGGGCAGGATCTCCTCCACATAGCCCTCGCCGTTGCCCAGCTCCCGGACAGCCACCCGGTCCCCCACCAGGGGGGAGAGGCCCTCCTTGCGGAACTTCCCCCGGGCCCGGCAGGTCAGGGTCTCCCCCGCCGCCGTGGCCACGTAGTAGAAGCCGCTGAGGGCCTTATCGATGCGTCCCTCCGTCATCCGGTAAAGCTGACGCTGAACTGGGACTGCAGGGCCCCGTCGTAGTAGTAGGAAAGATAGCCGGTATCCTGGGTGGAGGTGAGTTTCACCGAGATGTGGCCCAGGGAGCAGTCCACGGTGTCGTGAAAGAACTCCACGCCGTCCAGCTCCACGATGAGCTCCACGGTGGAGCGGTCATCCGGCAGGGGGATGTCCACGGTGGTCTCCTTCACCGCCGGGGCGGCGCTGACAGAGAAGACGATGGTGCTGCCCTTGGGGACCTCCGTATTGGGGGCGATGCTCTGCTCCACCACGGTTCCCGCGGGCTGGTCGCTGGCCACCTCCTTCAGCTCCACCACCAGGCCGTAGGTTCCCTCGGCGTCGGCCTTGGCCTTTTCGGCGTTCATGGTGAGGAAGCTGGGGATGGTGACAGGCTCCGGCCCCTTGCTGACCACGAGGACGATGGTGTCCCCCTGGCTCACAGGCTGGTCCTTCTCCGGGATGGTGGAGATGACGTTCCCGGCGGGGATCTCGTCGTCATACTCCTCCTGCTGCTCCACGGTGAGGCCGTACTCCTTGATGAGGTCCTTCAGGATGACATACTGGGCGTTGCGGACCTCCAGGCCCGTGACATCCAGCATCACGCCGTCCTCGGACCCGGCGGAGACCACCACGTGGATCACAAGGTCGCTCTTGCGGCTGCTGCCGTCCTTGGGGTCCTGGGATAGGATGATCCCCGCAGGCTGGTCGCTCTTCTCCGTGCTGTCCACGGTGATCTCAAAGACATCCTTGACGCCACTGAGGTTCATGGCGTCCTCCACGGTGTAGCCCGTGACCTTGGGGACGATGAACTCCTGGGTCCCGCCGCTGAAGGAGGCGAAGATGGCCCGGAAGAGGAAGAAGATCACAGCGAGAGCCGCCACGAAGCCCACGGCCATCAACGCCGTCCGTCCGCCGGAGCCGCGCTTTTCGCTCCGGCCCCGGGGTTCCTCGTCGTCCTCCTCGTCCCGCTCCCGGCGATGGGGAGGCTGCGGCCGGGCGGGCTGGGCCGTGTGGGGCGGCTTTTTCAGAAGCCGGGTAGGCTCATCGGGCTCGTCGGTGGAGGGCCGCAGGTCCTCCAGAGAGAAATCCATACTGACACCGGGATTCTTCCGGAAGTCCTCCAGGTCCGCGATCATGGCATCCGCCGAGGGGTAGCGCTTGTTGATGTCCTGGGCCATGGCCTTCATGCAGATGAGCTCCAGGGCCTCCGGGATATCGGGATTGATCTCCCGGGGGGCCAGGGGGATGGAACTCAGGTGCTGGATGGCAACGGACACGGCGCTCTCCCCCTCAAAGGGCAGGCGGTTCGTCAGCATCTCATAGAGCACCACGCCGGAGGAGTAGATGTCGCTGCGGGCGTCGGCCCGGTCGCCTCTCGCCTGCTCCGGGGAGATATAGTGGACGGAGCCGAGTGCCTCCTGGGTCAGGGTCTGGGCGGAGTTCTCCAGGCACGCGATGCCGAAATCGGCCACCTTCACGCTGCCGTCCCGCAGGACCATGATGTTCTGGGGCTTGATGTCCCGGTGGACGATGCCGCGGCTGTGGGCGTGGGACAGCGCCCGCATGATCTGGGTGATGAAGTGCAGGGATTCCCGCCAGCTGAGCTGGCCCCGCTTCTCCATATACTGCTTCAGGGTGATGCCGTCGATGAGCTCCATGACGATGTACTCCACATCGCCGCCCTTGGAAACATCGTAGACCGAGACGATATTGGGGTGGGAGAGCTGGGCAACGGCCTGGGACTCCGCGTTGAAGCGGCGGCGGAAATCCTCGTCCTGGGCAAGGTCGCTCTTCAGAATCTTGATGGCCACGAGCCGGTTCAGATAGTGGCACTTGGCCTTGTAGACCACCGCCATGCCGCCGGTTCCGATGCGCTCTAAGATCTCATAGCGGTTATCCAGCATTTTTCCGATGTACTGGTCCACGGTCACTGGCCTCCTTCCGTCTGCCGCATGAGAACGGCAGTCACATTATCCGGCGCGCCATGCTCCTTGGCGATGGCCAGCAGCCGGGAAAGGCAGCTCTCCTCATCCCCGCCGTGGAGGATCTCAAAGAGCATTTCCTGGTCTGTCACGGTGATGGTGAGCCCGTCCGTGCAGAGGAGCAGGTACTCTCCTTCCGAGAGCGTCGTCCGGTAGCCGTCGCTCTCCACGGTCTCGTCCGTGCCCAGGGCCCGGGTGATGAGGTTGCGGTTGGGGTGGCGGCGGGCCTCCTCCTCGGTGATGTCGCCCCGCTCCACCATGCTCTCCACCAGGGAGTGGTCCCGGGTGATGCGCTGGATCCCCTCGGCGGTGATGCGGTAGGCCCGGCTGTCACCCACGTTGACCAGCACGATGCCGTCCTTCCCGCTGACGGCGGATACCAGCGTCGTGCCCATGCCGGCGTACTCCGGCTTTCTCGCCGCCTCCTCCCGGATGGCCCGGTTGGCCTGAGAGGCCGCCGCCGCCATGGCCGCCTGGACGGCATCCAGGTCCATGCCTTCCCGCAGCGTCTCCCCCAGGGCCTCCCGATAGGCCCGGACGGCGATCTCGCTGGCCAGCTTCCCGGCAGCGGCGCCGCCCATGCCGTCGCAGACGACGCAGATGTCAAAGCCATTGCGGCTCTCCACGGCGTAGGCGTCCTGGTTTTCCCTGCGGACCAGGCCCACGTCGGTGATGCCCCAGATCTTCATGGGTTTCCCCCTTTCTCCTGCATGGCCTTCCTGCGGAGCTGTCCGCAGGAGGCGTCGATATCCCCGCCGAGGCTCCGGCGGACGGTGGCCGTCAGTCCGTGGGACTCCAGCCGCTTCTGGAAAGCCGCCACCCGTTTGGAAGGCTTCAGCGGGCTCTCCGCCACGTCGTTGAGGGGGATAAGGTTCACATGCCCCGGCATCCCCCGGAGCTTCTCGGCGATGAGGTCCGCCTGCCAGTCGTGATCGTTGACGCCGTCGATCATGGCGTACTCAAAGCTGATGCGCCGCCCGGTCTTCTGGAAGTACCGGTGGCAGGCCCGGAAGAGCTCCTCCACATCCCAGGCCCGGTTCACGGGCATGATCCTGGATCGCGTCTCGCTGTCCGGCGCGTGGAGGGAGACGGACAGCGTCAGCTGCAGGTCCCGCTCCGCCAGGCGCTCAATGCCCGGCACCACGCCGCAGGTGGAGAGGGAGATGTGCCGCATGCCGATGTTCTGCCCCTCCGGATGGTTCACGAGCTCCAGAAAGCGGAGGACGTTATCCAGGTTATCCATAGGCTCACCGATGCCCATCAAAACGATGTTGGAGACCGGCAGCCCCGAGTCCTTCTGGACGAAGATTACCTGGTCCAGCATCTCCCCCGGCGTCAGGTCCCGGACCTTGCCCGCGATGGTGGAGGCGCAGAAGGCGCAGCCCATCCGGCAGCCCACCTGGGAGGAGATGCAGACGGTGTTCCCATGGTGGTACTGCATCAGAACCGACTCGATGCAGTTGCCGTCCGCCAGCTCCCAGAGGTATTTCACCGTGCCGTCCAGTTTGGAGGTCTGCTTCCGGGCGACCACCGGCGGCGTCAGGAGGCAGGTCTCCCGCAGCTTCTCCCGCAGGGGCTTGGAGAGGTTCGTCATCTCGTCGAAGCTCTCCGCCCCCTTCTGGAGCCAGGCGAAGAGCTGTCTGCCCCGAAAGGCGGGCTCCCCCAGGGAGCGGAGCAGCTCCGTGATCTCCTGTTGGGTCATGGATCGGATGTCATTCATGTCGCTTTCCTCATGCGGCAGATGTAAAAGCCGTCTGTCCCCTGCCGCTGGGGCCAGAGGGTGATCTGTCCCTCCGGGACCTCCCCGACGGGCAGGGCAAAGCTCTCCCGGCGGAAGTCCGGATGCCCGGCCAGGAACTCGTCCGTCACCTGGCCGTTCTCCTCCGGCAGGATGGTGCAGGTGGAGTAGAGCAGCAGCCCGCCGGGCTTCACATAGCGGCTGGCGTTCTCCAGGATCGCCGTCTGTACCACCGGCAGGGCGAAGAGATCGTCCGCCTTCTTGTAGCGGATCTCCGGCTTTTTCCGGATGATGCCAAGCCCCGAGCAGGGGGCGTCCACGAGAACGAGGTCAAATGCGTTCTCCCACTCCGCCCGAAAGGAACGCCCGTCCAGGGCCGCCGTCTCAATGGCTGTCAAGTGGAGACGCTTTGCACCCGCCTCGATGCGGCGGAGCTTGTTCTCATAGAGGTCGCAGGCCACGATCCGGCCCTTATCCCCCATGGCCATGGCACAGCGGAAGCTCTTGCCGCCGGGGGCGGCACAGACATCCAGCACCTGTTCCCCGCCCCGAAGGTCCATGGCCTCGGTGACGAGGGCCGCAGCGTCATCCTGGACCTGGAAGTGGCCCGCCTGAAAGGCAGCGAGCTTCGTCAGATTCCCGGTGCCCCGGAGCTGGAAGCTCCCGGGCAGCAGCCCCGGCGTCACCTGGACGCCCTCGGCTTCCAGCGAGGCCCGCAGGGCCTCCGGCGCGGTCAGGATCGTGTTGGTCTGGACGGTGATGGGCGCCGGAGCGTTGTCCGCCCGGAGGAAGCACTCCGCCTCCTCCCGGCCCACCAGGCTCAGCAGCCGCCGCACCAGCCACTTGGGATGGCTGTAGCGGGTGGCAAGGTAGGAGACCGCGTCCTTTTCCGGCACCGGGGGCAGGTTATCCTTGTTGGCAGCCACCTTCCGGAGCACGGCGTTGACCAAGCCCGAGGCCTGGCCCCGGCCGCAGTCCCGGCAGAGCTCCACAGAGGTATTCACCGCCGCGCTGTCCGGCACACGGTCCAGAAAGACGATCTGATAGGCTCCCAGCCGCAGGATGTCCGCCAAGGGCTTTTGCAGATGGTCGATCTTCTGGGAGCAGTAGGCCCCCAGATAATGGTCCAGCAGCGCCCGATTCTGCAGCACGCCGTAGACCAGGCGGGCGGCGAGAGCCGCCTCCTGGCCCGCAAGGCCGCTGCGCCGGAGCTCCGCGTCCAGGCCCGCGTCCGCCCAGGCGGCGGCGCGGTCCATCTGCCGCAGCACCCGCAGGGCCGCGGAGCGGGCGTCGTTCCGTTCTTCCCTCATCTCCGGCCTCCCCGGCGGTCGCTGCCGCCGCCCCGGCCCAGGAAGATGAGAAGGAAGCGCAGCAGCTGCAGAAGGGACGTCAGCAGCGCCGCCACATAGGTCATGGCGGCGGCCTTCAGTACCCGGCCCGCGCCCCGGGCCTCCTCCTCGTCCAGCAGGCCCTGACCCTCAATGGTATCCATGGCCCGGCGGGAGGCATTGAACTCCACCGGCAGCGTCACCATCTGGAAAAACGTGGTGACAGAGAACAGCAGGATGCCGATGCCGAAGAGCATCTGGCTGTAGAGAAAGAGCCCGATGAAGAGCAGCACCATGGAGGCCTGGGAGCTGAGGTTCGTCACGGAGACGATGGCGCTCCGCAGCCGCACGGGGGCATAACCCTCGGCATACTGCACGGCGTGGCCTGCCTCGTGGGCGGCGACGCCCACCGCCGCCACGGTATCCGCGGCGTAGACGGTCTCGGAGAGGTAGATGGTGTTGTCCCGGGGGTCATAGTGGTCCGTGAGGCTGCCCCGGACGGGCCGGATGGCAACATCCGTGACCCCGTGGGTCCGCAGGACGGCCTCCGCCGCCTGGGCCCCGGTAAGGCCCCTGCGGTTCCGGACGGCGCTGTAGCGCCGGAAGTTCCCGTTCACCTGGATCTGCGCCGCGACGCTGAGGATCAGGATGGGGATCAGCACGATGCAGTAAAGGTTCTGGGCCAGAAAGTAGGAATAGTCGTTGATAGGTCTTCCGCTCCTTTGCGATGGGATACTCCCCGCTGGGGGAGGTCAAAGCTGGATGGGATGTCCGTTCAGGTAGCTGGCGGCGTTCATGCGCTTGCCGCCCTCGCCCTGGAGCTCCAGGATGCGGAGGCTCCGCCCGTCGCCGCAGGCGATCTCGATACCCCGCTTGTCCGCCCGCAGGATGGTCCCCGGCGCAGCGGCGGTCTCGCCGCCGATCACCGAGCGGAAGAGCTTGCAGCTCCGGCCGTCGATCTCGGCGATGGCGCAGGGCCAGGGCTGCAGGCCCCGGATCTGGCAGTGGATGGCGCTGGCGGGGCAGCTCCAGTCCACCGGGGACATGGCCTTCGTCAGCATGGGGGCGTAGGTGAAGGCGGACTCGTCCTGGGGCGTCCGGGCAGCCGTGCCGTCCGCCAGATGGGGGATGGTCCCGACCAACAGTTCCCCGCCCAACTTTGCCAGGCGGTCCCAGAGCTCCGGTGCCGTCTCCTCCGCCCCGATGGCGGTCTTCGCCGTGGAAATGACATCCCCGGCGTCCAGCCGCTTCGTCATATACATGATGGAAACGCCGGTCTCCGCCTCCCCGTCCAGCACCGCCCACTGGATGGGCGCCGCCCCCCGGTACTTGGGCAGCAGGGACGCGTGGACGTTGATGGAGCCGTACTTCGGCACATCCAGGAGCTTCTGGGGCAGGATCTGGCCGTAGGCCACCACCACGGTGAGCTCCGGAGCCAGGTCCTCCACCAGCTTCTGGGTCGCCTCGTCCTTTGCCGTGATGGGCTGGTAGACGGGGATACTATGGGCCAGGGCGGCTTCCTTCACCGCCGAATAGGTCACTTTGTTCCGGTTCCGGGGCTTGTCCGGCTGGGTCAGCACGCCGCAGACCTCGTGGCCCGCAGCCACCAGCGCCTCCAGCGACACCGCCGCAAAGTCCGGTGTGCCCATGAAGAGAATCCTCATTCCTCACCGTGCTCCTTCAGGTATTCCTCGATCTCGTCCTCCGTCAGGAAGTGGTCCACATGCTCCACGAAGAGGTGGCCGTCCAGGTGCTCGATCTCGTGGCAGAAGGCCCGGGCGGTGAGGCCCTGGGCCTCCGCCTCAAACCAGTTGCCGTCCCGGTCCTGAGCCCGGACCCGGACGATGTTGGGCCGCTCCACCACGGCGAACTTCCCAGGCACGCTGAGGCAGCCCTCGAGACCGCTCTGCTTGCCCTCGGTCTTGATGATCTCGGGATTGACGAGCTCCAGATAGCACTCGTTGGCCTCGTCCAGCACCAGACAGACCCGGCGCAGGATGCCCACCTGTGGCGCGGCCAGGCCGGCGCCGTTGGCGTCTGCCAGGGTCTCCGCCATGTCGTCCAGCAGCTGATGCAGGCGGCCGTTGAAGGCCGTCACCGGGCGGCAGACCTTGGTGAGGCAGCTGTCCCCTTCCAGTACGATGGTTCTCAATGCCATAGTTCTTGTCCTTCTCTCCCGGCGGGGTCTCCGCCGTTTTCTTTCGTAATTCATAGTACCCTCCGTTGACAAGGGCATCCTCACCCGTCCATGGGATTGCAGTCCGCAAAGCAGCTGACGCCCCGGTGCTGTCCCTGCCGGGCAAAGTCCCGCATCGCGTCAGAGAGGGCGGCGCGCAGGGCCTTCTCCGCCTTGCTCACCACCGTCAGCCGGTAGCGGAAGCGGTTGTTGACCCGCAGCACGGGATGGGGGGCAGGCCCCAGGACCTCTGTCTCCGGGATGTCCCGGACCCGGTCCAGCACCGCCTGCCGCAGCCACACGGCGCCCCGCAGCACCGCCGCCTCGTCCAGGCCCGAGAGGGTCAGGATGGTCAGGTCGGCAAAGGGCGGGCAGCGCCGGGCTCTCCGCAGCCGGATCTCGCTCTCGTAAAAGCGCTCATAGTCCTGCTCCGCCGCGGCCCGGATGACCTCGCTGGAGGGGGTGTAGGTCTGGATGACCGCTCTTCCCTGCTTGCCGCCCCGGCCCGCCCGGCCCACCACCTGGGTCAGGAGGCTGAAGGTCCGCTCCGCGGCCCGGTAGTGGTCCACGTAGAGGGAAAGGTCCGCCCCCAGCACACCGACGAGGGTCACATTCTCAAAATCCAGCCCCTTGGCCACCATCTGGGTGCCAAGGAGGATGGGGATGCGCTCCGTCTCAAACTTCCGCAGCAGCGCCTCGTGATTTCCGGCGGCACTGTCCGCGTCCATCCGCAGGATCTCCACCCCGGGGAAGGTCTCTTTCAGCTCCTCCTCCACCCGCTGGGTGCCGACACCCACGTGCTTCATCACGCCGCCGCAGACCGGGCAGCGTTCCACCGCCCGCTCCGAATGGCCGCAGTAGTGACACATGAGCCGCCCGTTGGCGGAGTGATACGTCAGGGGCACGCTGCAGCGGGGGCACTGGGGGGCCTCGCCGCACTCCCCGCAGAGGAGCATCCGGCTGCTGCCCCGGCGGTTGAGAAAGAGGATGCTCTGCTCCCCGGTCTCCAGGTTCCGCTCCAGCTCCCGCCGGAGGAGGGCGCTGAGACTGCCGGGATTGCCATTCCGGACCTCCTGCCGGAGGTCGGCGATCTCCACCTGGGGCAGGGACCGCTGGTTATAGCGGCTCCGCAGCCGCTCGTGCTGATAGATGCCTTGCCGGGCGGCATAGGCGCTCTCGATGGCCGGGGTGGCGGAGCCCAGCAGCAGCAAGGCTCCCTGCCGGGCGCAGAGGAACTTCGCCACGTCCCGGGTATGATAGCAGGGCACGGTCTCGGACTGGTAGCTGCCGTCCTGCTCCTCGTCCAGGATCAGAAGACCCAGGTCCGTGAGGGGGGAGAAAACGGCGCTCCGGGTCCCAAGGACCACCCAGGGGCCTCCCTGCCGCAGCCGCTTCCACTGGTCGTAGCGCTCGCTCATCCGCAGCGCACTGTGAAGCATGATGACTTTCCCCCCGAAATGGGAGGCAAAGCGCCGCATCATACCGGGGGTCAGGATGATCTCCGGCACCAGCACCATGGCGCTGCGGCCCCGGTCCAGGCAGGCCTGGACCAGCCGGAGATAGACCTCCGTCTTGCCGCTGCCGGTGACGCCCTCCAGCAGAGCGGCGGCGGGCTTCCGGGCATCCAGATGGGGCAGCAGACGGTCATAGGCCCGCTGCTGTTCTTCGTTCAGGGCAATGGACGCCGCTGGAGGCAGGTCCGTGAGCTCCGGAACCCGGAAGACTTCCTCCTCCGTCAGGCGGACGAAGCCCGCCTTGGCCAGGGCCTCCACGGTCCGGGGGGACGCCCCGGTCTGGTAGCAGAGCTCGTGGAGGGAGGTCTTCCCCGCCGTCAGGAGGAAGCGCAGGGCCGCCGCCCGCCCCGGGGACTTCCGCTCCCGGCGCTCCGCTTCGGCCTCCGCCTCCTCGGCGGGGCAGTCCAGCTCCGCCAGGCGGTGGGTCTTGTCCTGGAGGCGGCGCTTGGCCCCGGCCTCCACCGTGAGGATGCCCTTTTTCCGCAGGGCCGCCGCAGCAGCGTCCACTCCCTCCCCCAGCTCACGCTGGAGCTCTGCGAGGTCGGCGCTGCCGCCCCGGGCCGCCAAAGCCCGGATCAGTTCCGGCCCCAGAGGGGTCTTCCCCGCCTTTTGGATGGCCTCCGCCTCGTCCAGTCCCTCCGCCAGGGCGCAGCGTTCCGTCCTGCGGAACCAGAGCCCCGCCGGCAGGATGGTCCGGGCGGCCTCGAACATGGTGCAGTAGCAGCGCTGGCGCAGGAAGGACGCCAGGGCGATGCCGTCCTCCGTCAGCACCGGGCTCTCGTCCAGCACGGAGGCGATGGTCTTGCAGCCCCGGGGAGCCGCCCCTTCCGCGAGAAGGAGCACCACAGCCTCCGACAGCCGGTTCCCCCGGCCGAAGGGCACCATCACCCGGACGCCGGGCAGGACCTTTCCCTCCAGCTCCTCCGGCACCCGGTAGTCATAGGGCTTGTCGATGCCGTAGGGCGCGGCGGCCACCGCTGTTTTGGCAAGCAGCGTCACAAAACTCAGCGCAGGAGGTGGCCGTCCTCGGCCTCCTCGGGCACGTTCTCCTCCTCAATGGTGAGGTCCATCTGGGAGGCGTTGATCCGGCCCTCTGCCACCTCGTCGATGGCCAGGGTCACGGGCTTCTCGTCGAGATGCTCCCCGGCCTCCTCGGCCTCCTCCGCGATCTGGCGGGCCCGGCGGGCCACCACGTTCACAAGGAGGTAGCGGTTGGGCACATAGGAGGTGAGACGGCCCATGGCCGGATAGAGCATTCCCGTTTTCTTGGTATTGAAATCCATAATGATCGTTCCCTTCTCGTCCTCGGCGTGAAAACGCCGGAATTCTCCTGATTTTTCGGCTTACTTTCCCCGGATGATCTCCATCCGGTCGGCGGGCTTGCAGTGCTCCGCCGTGATGATGGCGTCCAGCTCCCGGACGGCGTTCTCCACGCTGTCGTTGATGACGAAGTAGTCATAGGTGTCGGCGGTCTGGAACTCCACCTTGGCCCGGAGCAGGCGGCTCTGGATGTCCTCCGGCGTGTTGGTGCCCCGGCCGGTGAGCCGGCGCTCCAGCTCCTCCCAGGAGGGGGGCGCGATGAAGATGCGCACGGTCTCCGGCCGCTTGGCGCAGACCTGCAGCGTGCCCTGCACCTCGATGTCCAGGATCACGTCGTCCCCCCGATCCATGGCGGCGTCCACGAACTTTTTGGGGGTACCGTAGAAGTTCCCCACATACTCGGCGTACTCCAAAAACTCGTCCCGGGCGATCCAGTCCCGGAACTCATCCACGCTGATGAAGTGGTAGTGGATGCCGTCCACCTCGCCCTCCCGGACCTCCCGGGTGGTGGCGGAGATGGAGAAATACAGGTTCTTCCGCTTCTCCATCAGCGCCTTCAGCACCGTACTCTTCCCGACCCCCGAGGGGCCGGACACGATGAAGGTCTTCCCTCTTGTCATGCCTCTTCCTCCTTACTCTCCCAGTCCTCGTCCAGCCGGGGCGCCAGCTTTTCCGGCGGCAGGGCGGAGAGGATCACATGGTCGCTGTCCATGATGAAGATGGACGCGGTCTTTCTCCCGTAGGTGGCGTCGATGAGCATGCCCCGCTCCCGGGACTCCTGCACCAGACGCTTGATGGGGGCGGAATCCGGGGTCACCACGGCCACCATCCGCTCCCTGGCAATGAGATTGCCGAACCCGATGTTCACCAGCTTCATATCACTCGATGTTCTGGACCTGCTCGCGGATCTTCTCCACCTCGCCCTTCAGGGCCACCACCACCTCGGAGATGGCGAGATCCGAGCACTTGGAGCCGATGGTGTTGGACTCCCGGTTGAACTCCTGCATCAGGAAGTCCATGTCCTTGCCCGTGGGCTTCTCCCGCTGCAGCATCCCCCGCAGCTGCTCCACATGGCTCCGTAGCCGCACGGTCTCCTCGTCCACGGCGATCTTGTCGGCGTAGATGGCGGCCTCCTGCAGGATCCGCTGCTCGTCGATGGAGGTGCTCTGCAGCACCTCCTGCATCCGCTGGGTGAGCTTGCGGCGGTACTCGCTCACCGTCTCCGGCGAGCGCTCCACCACCTGGGCCACCAGCCCTTCGATGGTGGTCAGGCGGCCGCCGATGTCCTCGGCCAGCTTCGCCCCCTCCACCGCCCGCATGGCGTTGAAGGCATCCAATGCCTCGTCCACCACGGCACAGAGATCTTCACTGACGGTCTCCAGGTCCTCCTCCGCCTTGGTGACGGTGAGCACGTCCGGGAACCGGGCCAGCTGCTCCGGGGTGACGCGCTCCTCCGTACCGCAGACGGCGGCCAGGGCCTTGAGGGCCTCGGCATACTGGGCCGCAAGGGCGGTATTCACGCTGACCTGGACGGTATCCGCCGCCGTGGCATCCACGGTGATGAAAACGTCCACCTTCCCCCGGGAGACTACCTTCTGTACCCGGCTCTTCACGGCCGCCTCGGCGAAGGCGTACATCCGGGGCATCTTCACGGTGCAGTCCAGATATCGGTTGTTGACACTGCGGACCTCCACGGTGATGTCCCGGAGGTTCCGGGTGGCGCGGGCACGGCCGTAGCCTGTCATACTCTTGACCAAAGTTAACTCTCCTCCTTGATCGCCGCCGACGGGCGGCGTTTCATTCCAAAAATCAGCAGCAGATGATGGGCACGCCGCAGATGTTCATGGCCGCCCAGGCGCAGCAGAGGCGGCTGCAGAGGTCGCCGCCGCAGACCTGGGTGCCGAAGGTCCCGTTGGGGTGGTACGCCGTCTGGGTGCCGTGCTCCATATAGTCCAGCGCCCGCTGATACTCCGGATTGCCCGGGTCCATCTGGCAGGCGTTCTGGTAGTAGCGCTTGGCCTCGTCCATCCAGCCCCGGCGGTAACAGACCGAGCCCTTCAGGAAGTTCCACTCGGCGTTGTGGTCCTCATAGCTTGCCAGCAGTCCCTCCGCCCGGCTCAGGTCCCCGGTCTGGATGGCGATGCGCACCTGCTGGAGGACGGAGGACGAGGACTGCCCGTACCCGCCGCCATAGCCTGCGTAGCCGGTATAACCGGTATAGCCGCCGTAGCCCTGGCCGTAGCTCCCATTGGATGCCGCGGAGCCCGCGCCCCGGTCCCCCCGGTTGCCCCGGCTCTTCTGGACCTCCTCATAGGCGGCGTTGATCTCCTTCATCTTCTCCTGGGCCAGGTCCGCCAGGGGATTTTCATGGTAGTTGTCCGGATGGTACTTCCGGGCCAGCTTCAGGTAGGCTTTCTTGACCTCCTCGTCGCTGGCGGTCTCTGGTACGCCCAGGATCTTGTAAGGATCGTTCATACTGTCTCCTGATCTTTCTTTCGTGTTTCCCTCTGGTGGAAGGTCCCGTCCAGCACGGCCTGTCCCACCTGGAAGAGGCCGTGGTAGAGGGTCTTCTCCAGGATCTCCGTCCAGCAGCCGAAATCCCCCAGCTCGAAGGCCGTGGCCATCATGTGGATGGAGTGGTCCAGCGTCCGCGCGAAATCCTGCTGCTGCTCCTCGCTGAGCTTCCCCTCTGTGAGACCGTAGCGGCAGATGAGGGGGTTATATCCGCCGCCGGCGAAATCCTCCTGCAGGTCGTCCGCCGCGTCGATGAGATAGACCCAGCGGCCCAGATGGTAGAGGAGCTGCCGCAGCACCCGCCGCTCCCGCTCCTCCCCGGCCTCCTCCGCCGCAGCGGAAAGGAGCTGGGCGAAGGCGTCCGCCGGGGCGTCCAGGCTGGGGCAGCGCTCCGCTTCCAGCGCCGAGAGCTCTCCCAGGCGCTGCCGCACGGCGGCGTCAAAGCCCGGTCTCGCCGCCGCGGCCCGCTCATAGCCGCCCCGCAGGGCGGAGGCCGCCAGGCGGTACTTTCCCCGTTTTGGGCCCCGGCTGTCGGCGATGCCGTCTTTCAGCTGCCAGTAGGCCAGGATCACGCTCTCGTCCGCCGCCAGCTCCATGGCCGGGGTGGGCGCGAGATAGGGGCGGGCCTTCACGGGATGGGGCAGACAGCGCCCTTCCCGTTCCTCCCCCGCTCCCCCGCCCGAGAGCAGGATGGCAAGGTAGGTGAAGTCGTAGTTGAGGATCATCCGGGCCCCCTGGCCGCAGCGCTGCCCAAGGCAGCGGCAGAGGCCGCAGTACATGCTCCGGAAGCGCCGCTGCTCCTCCTCCGGGAGGAGTTCCAGGGGCGGCAGCACATAGCCGAACATCTCAGAATAGCCGCACGATGCGGAACACCAGCCCGCCCTGGGCCCGGAGCCGCCGGTCATAGAGGACGGCGGGGATGATGCCGAGGAGGAAGCCCAGGATGCCCGCCGCCGCCCGGACGCCGCTCCTGGCCCCCAGCAGGGCGGAGACGCCGTAGCCCAGGAAGAAGAGCACCACCGGCACCATGTAGACAAGAAGGATGATACCCATGAGCTTTTCCGTGCTGCTCTCCACCACCACCTTCTGCCCCGGCTGGGCCCCGATGGGGTTTCGGGCCCGGGCGTGGACGGCGGTGCCAGTGACGCCGCAGCCGGCGCACTCCTCGCAGTCATGGCCGCAGGCGGATTTCCGGGGTACGGAGACCTCCGCGTAGCCTTCATTCAGAATTTTCTCAACGGTTGCGATCTGTGTCATTGTCTTGCTCTCACTTTCGTCTGCCAGGGGATCCGGGACCTCACGGCGTGGGGTCCTCCTCTGTGGAATTGCTGATGGTCACGGTGACCTGATAGGTCCCCACCACGCCCACGTCGGCGCCGGTATTGATCAGGATCTCCGCCGGGACAGTATAGGTTCCGCTGGCGCCGGAAATCTCCTGCAGGTCCGCCAGGACCGTGATGTCGCCGTCCTGGACAGAGGCAACATCGGCGCTGGTGCCCCGGATGCGGACCGCCAGCTCATCCGTCAGGATGGTGACGGTCTTCCCCTCCGGCACGTTCTGGGCCTGGAAGTCCGTGGCCGTCCGGGTGTCCTGCGTCAGGTCGATGAAGGAGATGGTCAGGGTGGCTCTCGTGACGCCGCTGAGGTTGGAGCAGCCCTCCGGCAGCTGGATCACGTAGTGGTAGACCTCGCTGCCGCCCAGCTGGGAGAGGTCGAAGCTGTCCAGCACCAGCCGGTCCACCCCGCTGAGGAGGGACGCCTCGCCGGAGACCATGATGGACTCGGGCTCGATCTTGTAGCTCACATTGCTCTTGCTGAGGCCGGGATACTCCTGGAAGTCGATCTCCAGGGGCAGTTCCTTCACCACGTCCACCGGCAGCACCACCCGGATCTCATCCTGCACGGCGTGGATGTCCCCGCCGGAGATGGGCTCTCCGGCCTCGTTGTAGAGGACATAAGGCAGCGCCTGGTCCACGGTCTCCACGGCATCCTCGATGTTCAGAGAAACCTTGGCGTAGCTGACGGCGTCCACCTGCTCCTGGGGACCCCGGAGCTCCAGCTTCTCGGGAGTCAGCTGCAGCTCCCCGGCGATGTAGCCCTCGGCCACGGTGCCCTGGATATCGCAGCGGATCTCCACCTCCCGGCTGTAGAGCTCGCCCACGTCGATGGTGATGTTGAAGGAGTTGGTGGGCGTGGTGGCCGTCAGGCGGCTGCTGAACTTATACTCGGGATAGACGACCCGGCAGGTGACGGTCTGCACCCCGGTCTCCGTCACGGCGGAGAGGTCCGCCTGGACTCGGAGCTTGGAGGTATCCAGCTGGGCCAGGATGAGCTTGGCGCCCTCCAGCTTGAGATCGATGGTGGTCTCGCTGTCCGCCAGGAGCATGAGCCCCCGCTCAGCGAGGGTGGTGTCCTCCCCCTGGAACTCAATGGGGATGTTATAGACTTCCTTGCTGGCGGTGATGCCCTGGGTCAGGTCCACGTAGACCCAGATGCCCACGGCCACCAGGATGGAGATGACAAGGTAGAAGCTGCTGCGGCGCTTATCACTGCTCATTGCCGTCCTCCTTTCTCCCGGAGAGGAGCTTTGCCAGGAAGCGGCGCTTCTCCGGCTGCTCGCCCTCCTCCTGGGGCATCAGCTCGTTGCGGAGGATGTTCTCCAGGGTCTCCGGCATCAGGTGCCGGCGGAGCATCCCGCCGATGGCCACGCTGATGGAGCCCGTCTCCTCCGAGACGATGACCACCACCGCGTCGGAGTTCTCGCTCATGCCGATGCCCGCCCGGTGGCGCATGCCGAGATCCCGGGAGAGGTTCACGTTCTTGCTGAGGGGCAGCATGCAGCCCGCGCCCAGCAGCCGCCCGTGGCGGATGATGACGGCGCCGTCGTGCATGGGGGCCTTCACGAAGAAGATGTTCTTCAGAAGCTCGCTGGAGACCGCGGCGTCCAGCACGGTTCCGCTGCGCACCATGTCGTCCAGCTGCATCTTCTGCTCAAAGACGATGAGGGCGCCGGTGCGGCTGCGGGACATCTCCGTGCAGGCCAGCACCGTCTGAGCGATGGTGCGCTCCATCTCAGAGACCGTCCCCTCCCGGGAGAAGAGGTTCAAAAACTTCAGCCGCTGGCTGCCCACCTGCTCCAGGACCCGCCGGATCTCCGGCTGGAAGAGGATGATGAGGGCCAGCACGCCCCACTCCAGCATCCGGCTCAGGATGAAGCTGATGCCGTTGAGGTGCAGGATGGAGGAGAGGAACAGCACCGCCAGGAAGATGAGCACGCCCTTCAGAAGGTTCGTGCCGCTGGTGGTCTTCAGCAGGGTCAGCAGCTTATAGAGGAGGAAGGCCATGAGAGCCACGTCCAGGATGTCCGTGAACCTGGTCAGCAACAGGTACCTCCACACGTTTTCGATCCAAACGGAAACCACCGGCGCATCAACTTCCTTTCCCGTCCCGATGCCGCCTCAGGCCAGGGCCCTGGGATCGCCATTGGACATTCTTTAATTATCATATTATACCGGACATACCCTCCGGATGCAAGGAAATCCCCCGAAAAGTTCACGGTCTGTTCAAGATTTTCCCCCACAGGCCTCCTCCACCGCCGCAAGAAACGCCTCCACCTCCTCTTCCCGGTTAAAGAGGGAGAAACTGGCCCGCAGAGTTCCGGTCTCCAGGGTCCCGGCGCTCTCGTGGGCCAGGGGCGCGCAGTGGAGCCCTGTCCGCAGGGCGATGCCCCGGCGGGAAAGGGTTTCCCCCAGCGTCTCCGCCGGGATCTCCCGGTGCCGGAAGGACAGCACCCCCGTCTGCCCCGGCCCCCGGAAGACCTCCAGCCCCGGGATGGCGGCCAGCCCCTCCCCCGCCTGCCGGCAGAGGGCGCGCTCGTGCTCCCGGATGGCGTCCACCCCGATCTCCTCCACAAACCGGACCCCCGCCAGGAGCCCCGCAATGCCCGGCACGTTGTGGGTCCCGGCCTCCAGCCGGTCCGGCAGGAAGTCCGGCATGTCCTGCTGGCGGGATAAGCTCCCGGTGCCCCCCTGCAGGATCGGCTCCGGCGTCTGCCCCTCGCCGCAGAGCAGCACCCCCGTCCCCTGGGGACCCAGAAGCCCTTTATGCCCCGGCATGGCGGCGTAGGCCAGGCCCTCCGCATCCAGCGGCAGCACCCCCGCCCCCTGGGAGGCATCCACGATGAGGGGCACGCCCCGCTCCCGGCAGCGCTCCGCCGCCTCCCGGAGGGGCAGCGCCCAGCCGAAGACGTTGGAGACCTGGGTGCAGACGGCGGCGTCCGCCCCCTCCCCCAGGGCCCGCTCCCAGTCCTCCAGGAAGGCCGCGTCGTCGAAGAGCCGCCCCCGGGCCACCCGCAGCTCCGCCCTCAGGGCATGGAGGGGCCGGGTCACGGCGTTGTGCTCCCAGCCGGAGATCACCGCCCGTCCCCCGGGCGGCACCAGGGAGCGGATGGCGATATTCAGGGCGTGGGTGGCGTTCAGGGTAAAGACCACCCCCTCCGCCTCCGGGACATGGAAAAGCCGCTGAAGCGCCAGACGGCACTCCAGCAGCGTGTCCGATGCCAGCATGGCGCTCTCGTACCCTCCCCGCCCCGGGGAGGACAGGGTCTCCATGGCCCGCGCCACGGCCCGGGCCACGGAACGGGGCTTGCGGAAGCTGGTGGCGGCGCTGTCCAGATAGATCATAGCGCCACCTCCCGGTATCTGTTCCCATCCTGAAAGTATATGGCAGCGGGACGCAGGCGCATCCCGTCAATGGCTTGCAGAGCCGCCCGGATGGCGGCGGGGGCGACGGCCAGGGCATAGGCGCAGCCCCGGCCCGCAGGTGACGGAGCGGGCGATGATGAGATACTGCTCCAAGAGACACTCCTCCTCTCCCGCCATCCTATGCCGAAGGCGGGCGGCAGGAACCCCTTCGCCCCAGGAAAAAGCCCCGCCGGTGCGGCGGGGCGGGTGCGTTCATTCTTCCAGGGTCAGAAGCCCTGCGCAGGGGGACAGTTTCTCAAACCGCAGCTGCGGGAAGGCTTCCCGCAGCTCATCGGCCACGAAATAGACCTCCTCTTCATCCCAGCTCTCCCCTGCCGCAGCCTGGCAGGCTGCGAGCTCCGCCCGGGTGGCAAAGGCCACATCCCCGATGAGGATGGCTCCGCCGGGCCGCAGATGCGCCTGCAGCTCCCGCAGGAAGCGGACCTTCTCCCCGTCCGCGAGATGATGGAGGGAGTAGGTGGCCACGATGCAGTCGTAGTCCCGTCCCGCCAGCTCCGGTACCAGCCCATGGGAAAGGTCTCCCAGGAAGAGCTGCGCCTCCGGCATCTTTCTCCGGGCGGCAGAGAGCATCTCCGGCGAGAAATCCTGGCCGAAGACCTGACAGCCCGCCCGGTAAAGCCGCTCCGTCAGCGTCCCGGTGCCAAAGCCCAGGTCCAGCACCCGGGGCGTCCCACGTTCCAGCACCCGGCGGGCGATGGCATCCAGCACCCGCTGGTAGCCCGCAAAGGGGTAGCTCCCCTCCCCGTCGGATCTCGCCACATCCGCGTCATAGTCCTCCGCCCAGCGGTCAAAGCCCTTCTCATTCAGCATGGTTTCTCCTTTCCTCGCCAGCGCCGCAGCCCGAAGCAGAGCGCCGTGGAGGCCGCGATCCCGATCCCGTTCAGCAGGACGTCGTTCAAATCAAAGCTCCGGCCAAAGACCGGCTGCAAAAGCTCAATGCCCAGACATAGCCCAAGCCCCGTCAGCGCCGTCCGCCGCCAGGTCGCCTCCCGCCGGAAGAGCGGGTAGAGGACGCCGAAGGGCAGGAAGAGCAGCAGGTTGAAGAGGTTCTCCGCCCCGAGATCCAGCCCCAGCGCGAAATCGAAGCTGCCCCCGAACCAGTGGACGGACATGCCGCTCTCCCGGTGGTAGAGCAGGCGGTACCAGCCCATGCTGATGGGCCGCAGCAGGAGCGTCACCCCCAAGAGCCCCGCAAGATAGCAGACGAAAAGGCTCGCCAGGAGGACCGGCTTCGTCTTCCCTCCCCTCCGGAACCGGAGGGCGGCGTAGACCGCCCCCGCCAGCGGCGCCAGGGGCAGCAATTGCAGGAAGTACCCGGGATAGGTGTCCAGGAAAAAGTATTGCCAGGTCATGTTGTCCGGAAAATACACGGTGTCCCCCCTTCCGCCACACCGGAAACCGGAACGGCAGCATGAACTGTACTAGTACAGTTCATACTGCCATAAGATCCGCCCTTTGTCAAGCCATCAGTCGCAGATGTACAGGGAAACGCCCACGGTCTTATCCCGGATCCGGAGGTAGATCTCGTCCTCCATCTCCGGCACCAGGCTCAGCGCGGTGTCCTCCGTAACGCCCTCCGGCATCCGGACATCGCAGCCGATCTCCAGCGTACGGCTCTCCTCGTCGTAGCCCGTGACCTCACAAGAGACATCCTGGTACCCGGCCTCCTCCAGCCGCCCCGTCATCTCCTGGAACATGCTCTCGTCCCAGAAGATGCCGTCCACGTAGTCGGCGTAAGCGGCGTCAAACTCCTTCCGGCTCATCTCCGGGAATAGATCGCAGGACAGCAGTGCTCCCACTTCGGGGCCGCTCTCCTGAGGCAGGAAATCCGGCAGCCCGACACAGAGCTCCAGCTTTTCGCCGCCGGCCTCCTTCCAGGCCTGCAGCAGCTCCCAGACGGCGTCCGCGTCCTCGCTCCTGGGAAGGTCGTGGGTGGTGAGGGTGAGCCTCGTCTGGAACACCTGGTCCTCGCTGTGGAAGCAGGTCCCGAGGACGCCCCCGTCATAGTTCGGCAGGGCGCCCTCCGCCTTCAGCCCGTCGGGGTACCGCTCCTCCATGGCCTGGATCTCCTCTACCTGGGCCACGTCGTCCATCCAGGGCTCGTTCTTCTGGTCCAGCAGCAGCGAATAGAGGTAGCTCCCGCCGTTTACCTGGGCCACCTGGATACAGTTATGAATGCCGTTGTTCTTGGTCTGGACGGAGATGACGGGAAATCCGTAGACCTCCATGCCGTAGTTTTCCCGGAAGTAGGGCTCGGCGATGGCGGCAGCTTCCTCCTCCGTCAGGGGCTCCGCCGTCTTGGGACTGGCGCCGCCATTGCCGCCGCAGGCGGTGAGGGACAGGACCAGCAGGAGGACCAGGGGCAGAAACTGCAGTCTTTTCATGCGCTTTCCTTTCTGCCGTCGCGCGGCGTTCCTTCGACTTTCTCAAGGAGGGCGATGGCCTGGGCGGCCATGCCGGAGCCGTCCCCGGTGAAGCCCAGGCGCTCCTCCGTGGTGGCCTTCACGCTGACCTGGGAGACGTCCAGCCCCAGCGCCTCCGCCAGGTTCCGCCGCATGGTCTCCCGGTAGGGGGCCAGCTTCGGGGCCTGGGCCACGATGGTGCTGTCAAGGTTCACCACTTGCCAGCCATTCTCCCTCAGGCGCTTCCCCACCTCTTTCAGCAGCAGCAGACTGGAGATGCCCCGGTACCGCTCGTCCGAGTCCGGGAAGAGCTTTCCGATGTCCCCCAGGCCCGCCGCCCCCAGCAGGGCGTCCATGATGGCGTGGGTCAGCACGTCGGCGTCGGAGTGTCCGTCCAGTCCCCGCTCATAGGGGACGGTGACGCCGCCTAAGATCAAGGCCCGCCCCTCCGTCAGCCGGTGGACATCGTAGCCCTGGCCAATGCGCAGATTCGTCATGCTCTCCGCCTCCGATCCTCCAGGATGGCCTCCGCCAGCACCAGGTCCAGCGGGGTGGTGATCTTCAGGTTCTCCGGGTCGCCCTCCACGAGGTAGACGATCTTCCCCAGCCGCTCCACGGCGGAGCAGTCGTCCGTCAGGGCGGCCCCCGCCTCCATGGCGGACTGCAGCGCCGCTTTCAGAAGGGACGCCTCAAAGCCCTGGGGCGTCTGCACGGCGGCGAGGCTCTCCCGGTCCACGGTCTCCGTCACCCGGTCGCCTTCCCGGCGCTTGATGGTGTCCCGCACCGGCACGGCCGGGGCGGCGGCGTTGCAGCGGAAGGCCGCCGTCACCACGGCGTCGATGAGCTCCGGCGTCACGAGAGGCCTCGCCCCGTCCTGCACCGCCAGGAACTCCGTCCTGGGGTCCGCCTCCAGCGCCGCCCGGTAGACGGATTCCTCCCGGTCCCGCCCGCCCAGTACGATCTTCACGGGCTTCGTGATGCCATAGCTCTTGCAGAGCTCCGAGAAGGGCAGGATGTCCTCCTCCCGGGCGGCAATGACGATGGCGTTCACCGTCTCCGCCTCCTCCAGCGCCCGCAGGGTATGGGCAAGAACGGGGATGCCGTCCAGCTGCTCCAGGAGCTTGGAGCGGCCAGTCCCCATCCGCGCAGAGCTGCCGCCCGCCGCCACCAGCGCCGTGCAGAAGGGCCGCTGGGCCTCCCGGATCCGTTTGAACCAAGCCATGCTGACCTCCCATCCTCCCCGTTTTCGGGGAAGGGTATTTCTTGCTCATTATACCTTCCCCGCCCGCCCAATACAAGCGTTTTCCCGCAGGTCGTCCCCATCCCGGCGGATTTTCCAAAGCCCCGCCGCCGAAGCCGCCCCCACGGCCCCGCGGCCAGCAAACACCTCCCACAGAAGCAGGCAGCCGACCGGGGACCCCCCGTCCTCCGTCCCGGGGAAACTCAAGGAAGGGACCGAAGCCCCTTCCTGGTTTCCGCCGCCCCCAGCGGCGGAAAGGATCCAAATCATTTTTCCCGGTGGCATGTACGGCGGGAAAAATACTCCTCACGAAGCGACGTGTGAAAAGGGTCCAGCCCGGAAGGGCTGGACCCTTTTTGCGCCAAAGCGGAGTGCAATGCCATCGTACCTCCCATCCAATGGATGGGAGGTACGGGGCTTTCCTCGCTGGAACGCTCCGCGTTTCAGCGAAATCAGTACATCATCTTATTGGCCTTGGACCAGATGCCCATCTTCTCGGCTTCCCGGATCAGCTCCTCCCGGAAGTCGGGGTGCGCGATGGAGATCATGGCCTCGGCGCGCTCCCAGGTGGTGAGGCCCTTCAGGTTCACCTTGCCGTACTCGGTGACCACATAGTGGGTGTTGGTACGGGTGCAGGTGGTGACGGAGCCGGGCACCAGGGTGGGACGGATGCGGGACTTCAGCTCGCCGGTCTTCTTGTCCTTGACGGTGGAGTTGAAGCAGATGAAGCTCTTGCCGCCCTTGGAGAGGTAAGCGCCCATGACGAAATCCTGCTGGCCGCCGGAGCCGCTGATGTGGCGGGTGCCGGAGGACTCAGAGGAGACCTGGCCGAAGAGGTCCATATCCACGGCGCCGTTGATGGAGATGAAGTTATCCTGGGCGGCAACGTTGGTGATGTTGTTGACGTAGTCGATGGGAGCGCTCATGCACTCGGGGTTGTGGTCCAGATAGTCATAGAGCTTCTGGGAGCCGGAGGCGAAGGAGTAGGTCTGACGGCCCTTGTCGTAGTTCTTGCACTTGCCGGTGATGCGGCCGGCCAGCGCCATGTCCACGAAGGCGTCCACGTACATTTCGGTCTGGACGCCCAGGTCCTTCAGGTCGGAGTCCGCGATGAGGCGGCCCACGGCGGTGGGCAGCACGCCGATGCCCAGCTGCATGCAGGCGCCGTTGGGGATCTCCTCCACCACCTGACGGGCGATGGCCCACTCGCTGTCGCCGGGCTCGGCGGAGACCACCAGCTTGCCCATGGGGGAGTCGGGAGCTTCCACGATCATGTCCACATCGTCGATGCGGATGCCGCAGTCAAAGCCGCCGTAGCAGTAGGGCTGGTTGGGGTTGACCTCCACGATGATGCACTTGGCCTTCTCCAGCATGGCGGCCTCGTGGGTGGCGGAGGGACCGAAGTTGAACCAGCCGTGCTCGTCCATGGGAGTGACCTGGATCATGGCCACGTCCACGGGAGGCAGGCAGTCACGGTAGTAGCTGGGGATCTCGGAGAAGCGCATGGGATCGTAGTACGCCATGCCCTCCTTCACCATCTGCCGCTCGATGGCGGAGGAATGCCAGGAGTTGTAGATGAAGTGATCCTTGGCGTTGGGCACGTCCGCGATGGCGGGACGGCGCAGCAGGATGGCGCCCCGGATCTTCACGTTGGTGAGCTCCTCGGCACGGGCAGCCAGGGCCTTGTCCAGCACGTCCGGCGTGCCGGTGCTCCAGCCATAGTCCACCCAGTCACCGGAGCGGATGACCTTGACAGCCTCCTCCGGCGTGGTCAGCTTCTGACGGTACATTTCCTGAAAGTTCATGACAGTACTCCCCTTTTGCATGATGTCTGATTTTTGAAACGATGTCTATTCTCTCTCGTTAGAAAGCGAGGCAGGCAACACGTTCTCGATGATGCCTGCCTCGCTGAGCGAACTATGCTCAAAAATGGGCGGAATTACTCCTCGCCGTCCTCCTCGGTCTCAGCGGAGGGGTCCAGCAGAGCGCGGATGGAGAGGGAGATCTTCTTCTTGTCCTCGTCCACGGCGATGATCTTGGCGTCCACCACCTGACCCTCGGACAGGACGTCCTCGGGCTTGTCGATGCGGCGGTCGGCGATCTGGGAGATATGGATGAGACCATCCACGCCGGGAACGACCTCGGCAAAGGCGCCGAAGGTCATGAGCTTCACGATCTTGACGGAAGCGACGTCACCCACCTGATACTTGTCCAGGAAGGTCTGCCAGGGATCCACGGAGTTATCCTTGCAGCCCAGGGAGATCTTGCGCTTCTCGGGATCGTAGGAGATGACGTACACATCCAGGGTGTCGCCCACCTTGCAGACCTCGGCGGGGTTCTTGATGCGGCTCCAGCTGAGTTCGGAGATATGTACCATGCCGTCCACACCGCCGATGTCCACGAAGACACCGTAGGAGGTCATGGACTTCACGACGCCGGTGTAGTGCTTGCCGACCTCGATGTTGGCCCAGATCTCAGCCTGCTTGGCGGCGCGCTCCTCGGCCTGGACGGCGCGGATGGAGCCCACAACGCGGCGACGGGCACGGTTGACCTCGGTGATGCGGAGGTTGACCTTCTGCTTGATGAGGCTGGAGAGGTCAGCGCCCCGGGGCAGGCCGCTCTGGGAGGCGGGGACGAAGACGCGGACGCCCTTGACGGACACCACGAGACCGCCCTTGTTCTCCTCGGTGACGGTACCCTCGAGAACGGTCTTCTCCTCGACGGCCTTCTCGATGTTCTCCCAGACCTTGACGGCGTCCAGGCGTTTCTTGGAGAGCTCGGCATAGCCTTCCACGTCGTTGACGCGGACGATGTAGGTCTCGATCTCATCGCCGACCTTGACGACATCCTCGGGCTTGACGTTGGGATTGTCGCTCAGCTCGCTGAGCTTGATGTAGGCGTACTGCTTGGCGCCCACGTCCACCAGCACCTCAGTGGGGTTGATGGCCAGAACCGTACCGGTGACCTTCTCTCCTGTATTTAAAGTTTTGAAAGACTGATTCAGTAATTCCTCGAAGGACTCCTCTTTGCCTTCCTGGGTCTTGATTTCTTCACTCATTGTTGCATATACCTCCTTAATAATGCCAGCAGGCGTGGATGCGCCAGCCGTAAGTCCCGCAACAGAGCAACCATTGAACCAGTCCGGCAGGAGCTCGTCCGCCGACTCTACCTGGTAGACACGGCGGCAGTTCCCTCTGCAAATCTCCGTCAAATGTTTGGTGTTAGCGCTTTTACGGTCTCCCACCACCACCATCACGTCCGCCTGGGCGGCGATGGACGCCGCTTCAGATTGACGCTTATGCGTAGCATTACATATTGTATCAAAGAATTCTACGTTTGTACACTCTTTTTTTAAGATTTTCAGAGAAGTTTCAAAAATTTCTCGGATGCAGGTGGTCTGCGCCGCCGCCGTCAGGGGGAGATCCCGGCGGGCGGGGTCCTCCCGGAGCCAGGTTTCCGCCGCCTCCGGGCCGTCCAGCACCACGGTGCCGGGGCAGTAGCTGGCGATGGCCATGACCTCCGGGTGGCGGGCCTCGCCGATGAGGACGAAGGTCCTCCCCTCCTCCCCCGCCCTCGCGGCCAGCTTCTGGATGCGGGTGACATTGGGACAGGCGGCGTCCACCATCCGGACGCCCTTGGCCGCCAGGGCCTCCAGCACGTCCCGGCGCTCGCCGTGGGAGCGGAGGATGACGGTGTCGCCGCTTCGCAGGGCATCCGGGTCCTCGGTCTTCTCAATGCCGGCGGAGCGGAGTTCCTCCACCACGTGGGCGTTGTGGATGAGGTCCCCCAGCATCCAGCAGCGGCCGTATTCCTTCGCCGCTGCCCGGGCCAGGTCCACCGCCCGGTGGACGCCGTAGCAGAAGCCGGCGCTCTCGGCCAGGATCACTCTCACAGGGGCTCGCCTCCCACCTTCTGGCCGCCCAGGGCGTAGGCCTCTTCCAGAATGTTGTCGGCGATCTTCTGCATCTCCTCGGAGGTGCCCCGGCGGCCGGTATAGACCGGTGTGTAGGGCTTGCCGAAGATGATGCGGTGCTTATGGAAGGGCTTTTTAGGGCCGTCTGCAAAGACGGGGACCAGGGTCGCGCCGCTGCGGACGCCGATGACGGCGATGCCGGAGTGGGCGTGGGGGGGCAGGCCGTCCACATAGCCAAGGCCATTGCGGATGGTGGTGCCCTCCGGGAAGATCAGGAGGTTCTGGCCATCCTTGATGACCTGCATGGCGGTCTTCACGGACTGGATGTCCGCCGTGCCTCTCGTCACCGGGAAGGCGCCCAGCTTGCGGATGAGCCAGGCCAGGGCCTTGTTGTGGAAGAGGGCCTCCTTCGCCATGATGCGGAGGTGATAGTTATGGGGCAGGCAGACACCGATGAGCACCGGATCCCAGTTGCTGGCGTGGTTGGGGCAGAGCAGAACGCCGTGGCGGGGCAGGTTTTCCAGACCCTCCGGCTGGAGGCGGAAGATCCACTTGATGAGCCGCCCGACGGTCCAGTACAGGAACTCAAAGAACATCCTGGCTCCTTTCCCGGATCAGCGCCTCCACCGCCTGGAGGGTCCCGTCGAAATCGAGATGGGTGCTGTCCAGCAGGACGGCGTCCTCCGCCTGGCGGAGGGGAGCGGCGGCACGGTGGGTGTCGTTATAGTCCCGCTGCTGGATATCCGCGAGGACCTTCTCATAGGGCTCCGGCGTGCCCCGGAGCTCCAGCTCCCGGCAGCGGCGGCGGGCCCGCTCCTCCGGCGCGGCGGTGAGGAAGATCTTCAGCTCCGCCTCCGGCAGCACCACGGTGCCGATGTCCCGGCCGTCCATGATGACGCTGTGGCGGCGGGCCAGGTCCTGCTGCATCTCCAGAAGGTAGGAGCGGACCTCCGCGTGGGCGGAGACATCCGAGGCGTAGGCCGAGACCTCCGGGAAGCGGATCTCCGCCGTCACGTCCTGGCCGTTTAAGAGCATGTGCTGCAGGCCGTCGTCCTCATAGCGGAGGGCGATCCGGATCCCGGGCAGCAGGGGGACCACCCGGTCCTTATCCTTGGGGTCCACGCCGTGGCGCAGGAGGTAGTATCCGATGCTACGGTAGATGGCCCCGGTGTCCACATAGAGGAGGCCCAGGTCCTTGGCGGCGGCCCGGGCGATGGTGCTCTTCCCTGCGCCGGAGGGGCCGTCGATGGCGACATTGATGTGCTTCATTGCGTTTCCTTCCCTTCTTGCTGTGCTGCGGCGGCTCCGGCCGCCCGGCCGGTGGCCCAGGCGATCTGCAGGTTGAAGCCGCCGGTATAGGCGTCCGCGTCCAGGAGCTCCCCGGCGAGGTAGAGGCCATGGAAGAGCTTGGACTCCATGGTCTTGGGGTCCACCTCCCCCACCTTGACGCCGCCGGTGGTGACGATGGCGTCCGTCACCGGGCGCTTTTTGGTAATGGCCACCGGGAATGCCTTGAGGACGGCCAGCAGCGCCAGGCGCTGCTCCCGGGTGATGTCGTGGACCTTCTCCTGGGGCGGGATGCCGGAGAGCTCAATGACCACAGGGATGAGCTTCTGGGGCAGGAGGTCATCCAGGGCGTTGCGGAAGTCGTGGTTGAGATACTTCTGGAAGTCCGCGAGGAGGCGCTTGTCCAGCTGGTTTTGGTCCAGGGCGGGCTTCAGGTCGATCTCAAAGCGGTAATCCTTCTTCCCGAAGTGCCGCATATGGGCGGAGGCGGAGAGGACCAGGGGCCCGCTGACGCCGAAGTGGGTGAAAAGCAGCTCGCCGAAGTCCTGGTAAATTTTCTTTTTTCCCTCATAGACCGTGAGGCCCACGTTCCGGAGGCTGAGACCCTGGAGCCGGGCGCAGGGGACGCCGGGGGCGATGACGCCCTCCAGGGGCACCAGGGAGCCGTCCAGCTCCGTCACCGTGTGGCCCAGGGCCGCCGCCAGACGGTGGCCGTCCCCGGTGGAGCCGGTGGCGGGATAGCTGACGCCGCCGGTGGCCAGGATCACGGCGTCGGCGGGATAGCTCTCCCCTTCCCCCCGGACAGCACAAACCGCGCCGTCCGCCGTCTCGATGTCCAAGGCCCGGTCATGGGCCCAGCGGACATGGAGGGCCTTCAGCCGCCGCTCCAGAGCGGCACTGATGTCAAAGGCACGGTCGGAGACCGGAAAGACCCGATTTCCCCGCTCCACCTTCAGCGGGACGCCCAGGCGCTCGAAGAAGGCCATGGTATCCCCGCTTCCCCAGCGGGTAAAGGCACTGTAAAGGAATTTTCCGTTACGTGGGATATTGGCGAGAAGGCCCGGGAGATCCGTGTCGTTGGTAATGTTGCAGCGGCCCTTGCCGGTGATGTTCAGCTTCTTTCCCAGGCGCTCGTTGGGCTCCAGCAGCGTCACCTGCACGCCGCTCTCCGCCGCCGTGATGGCGGCCATCATGCCAGCGGGGCCCCCGCCGACGACCACCACCCGCTTACTCATCGTCGCCCTTTCCGAAGACGCCGTACTCGCCCCAGATGTCCTCCAGCTGGGCGAAGGTGGCCGTCACGTCCTGGCCCATCCGCTGGCCGATGGAGACCAGGAGGGCGTTGACCATGCTTAGGGGGGCGGTGATGGAATCCACGAAGGAGATGAGCTCCCCGGCAGCCAGCAGGGTGTTGTCCGCCAGCTGGTAGAGGGGGGAGACCTTGCTGTCTGTCAGGCCCAGGATGGCGGCACCCCGGTCCCGGGCGAACTTCACCACGTTCATGGTGACCTGGGAGTAGCGGGGGAAAGACATGACCACCAGGACATCTCCCTCCCCGATGCGGAAGAGCTGCTCGAAGATCTCGCCGGCGGCGTTACTCTGCACCAGGGTGACGTTCTCGAAGATCAGGTGGAGGTAAAAGTTCAGGTACTCCGCGATGAAGTGGGAGGAGCGGAGGCCCAGGATGTAGATGTGCCGGGCGGCGATGATCTGCTCCACCGCGCCCTGGAAGGCGGCACGGTCCGTCTCCTCCGCCATGGAGCGAAGGCGCTCGCTCTCCCGCTGGAGGACGGTGTCCAGCACGTCCTGGCCCAGGAGGAGGTCGTCCGCCGCCCGGATGCGCTGGGTGGAGGTCAGGCGGCCCCGGATCATCTCCTGCAGGGCCCTCTGCATGCTGGGATAGCCGTCGTAGCCCAGCTCGGCGGCGAAGCGGACCACCGTGGACTCGCTGACGCCCACCTCCTGCCCCAGCTTGCTGGCGGTCAGGAAGGCGGCCCGGTCAAAATTCTCCAGGATAAAGGCGGCGATCCGCTTCTGCCCCTTGGAGAAGCTCCCCAGATCGCGCTGGATGGTATGCAGGATGTTCTTCGTCACGTTCCTCGCCTCCGGGGCAGTCGGCCCCATTCCCGGCAGATGCCGGGGGATGCCGCCGGGGAAAGGCCCGGCGGCGCAGTTTTCATCAAGATATCATAATAGCATTTTCCCTGCCCGGTTTCAATGACTTTCTGCCGGAAATTCTCCCCTTTTCCCAGGGCAAAAAGGGAGCGCGGGGTCTCCCCCGCGCCCTGGGCGCTGATGTTCATCTGCCGGGGCGAAGTCCCTTGGCGGACTTGGGAGTCTCCCCCTTCAGGGCAGAGACCTCCTCCGGCGTCAGGTCCCGCCAGGTGCCGGCCTTCAGGCTGCCGAGGGTCAGGCAGTCCTCCCGGATGCGGCGCAGCCGCAGCACCGTGAGGCCGCACTGGGCGCACATCCGGCGGATCTGGCGGTTCTTCCCCTGGCGGAGCGTCAGCTCCAGCAGGGCCCGGCCCTCCTCCTGCCGCAGAACGCGGACGCGCACCGGCGCAATGGGCTCCCCTTCCAGGGAGCGCATGGCTGCAAGACGCTCCGCTGCGCCGTCGGTGTCCCCCTGGACCGTCACCTGATAGGTCTTGGAGATCTCATGGCTGGGGTGGGTCAGGCGCTGGGCCAGGGCGCCGTCGTTGGTCAGGAGCAGCAGCCCCTCGGAGTCCCGGTCCAGCCGCCCCACGGGGTAGACCCGGACCCCGGCGTCCGCCACAAGGTCGGCCACGATCTTTCTCCCCCGCTCATCCGAGAGGGTGGTGACGTAGCCCCGGGGCTTGTGGAGCATCAGGTAGCGGAAGCTCTCCGCCTTCGGGAGGGGCTTTCCGTCCACGGCGATGGCGTCCTTCTCCGCATCCGCCTTGTCCCCCAGGGCGGCGGGAACGCCGTTCACCGTGACCCGGCCCGCCGTGAGCCAGGTCTCCGCCGTCCGCCGGGAGCAGAGCCCCGCGGCGGAGAGGATCTTTTGCAGCCGTTCCTCCAATGGTATTATCCTTCCTTTTCCAGTGTGTGGAGCCAATCCGTGGCGCTGGGCAGCCGGGGCGGTACGCTCTTTCCGCAGAGAAGCGGGACGCTTCCCACTTCCTTGCCCCGGCAGGTGATGACAGCCTCCCCCACCTCCGCCCCCAGGGGGGCGTCCGCCAGAGTCTCCGGGAAGCTGGCTTTCACCGTGACGGTCTCCTCCGCCGAGGTGGGCCAGCGGAAGCTTGCCCCCGCCCGGAGGGGGATGTCCTGCCCCTCCGCCCGGGCGTAGCCCAGGATCTCGCCCCGGGCCACCACGGTCTTGGCGGGGTAGGCGGAGAAGCCATAGTCAAAGAGGGCGGAGTGGTCCGCCCAGTCGTTGCCGTCCTGCAGCGTGACGGCGATGAGTCGCTGGCCGTCCCGCTCCGCGCAGGAGACCAGGGTCCGCCCGGCGGCACGGGTATAGCCGGTCTTGAGACCCACGCAGTCCGCACGGTAGCTGAGGAGCTTATTGTGATTCGTGAGGGTCCGCCCGCCGATGGTGACGCTCCGGGTGGAGGCGATGCGAAGCAGCGTGGGGTCCGCCGCCGCGGCCCGGCCCAGCTTCGCCATGTCGAGGGCCGTGGAGTAATGTCCCTCGGCGTCCAGGCCGTTGGGATTCGCGAAGGAGGAATTGGTCATCCCCAGCTCCGCCGCCGTCTCGTTCATCAGTGCCACGAAATGGGGCACGTCCCCCGCCACCGCATCTGCGATGGCCACGGCGGCATCGTTGCCGGAGGAGAGCAGCAGGCCGTAGAGCAGGGTCTCCAGCGTCAGCTTCTCCCCCGCCTTCAGGTACATGGAGCTGCCCTCCACCCCGGCGGCGTCCCGGCCCACGGTGCAGACCATGTTAAGATCCGCGTGCCGGATGGCCACGAGAGCCGTCATCAGTTTCGTGGTGGAGGCGATGCGCATCCTGGCGTCGGCATTCTGGCTGTAGAGCACCCGGCCGCTGTCCGCGTCCATCAGGACGGCAGAAACCGCGGAAGTACTGACCGCTGCCGTCCGGCAAGGCAAAACACTTAACAGAAGCAGCAGGCAGAGCAGGGAGCGAAAAAGGCGTTTGCGCCACTTCAACTGATATCACCCCGTTTCAAAAGGTGCTATCAGTATACCCCGTCAGAGGGTCTCTGTCCCCTTCTTTTTGTCGAGATAATTTTCCACCCGGTCCATGACCTCCGGCACGAGATCGATGACCCGGTCCACGGTGCTGATGGGAGGCACGGCCACGGGCATCACCCGGGTGACGCCGTCCTTGATGACGAGAAAGGCCACGGGATCGATCTTGACCCCGGCGCCGCTGCCGCCGCCGAAGCTCTGGCCGGTCTTTCCGTAGTCACCGCCGCCGCTGCCGAAGCCCACGGACACCCGGGAGATGGGGATGAGGGTCACGCCGTCCGCCGTGACGATGGGTTCGCCCACGATGCTCTTGGTGTCCACCATCTCGTGCACCTTCTCCATGGCGGTGCGCATCAGGTCGCTGAGGGGGGATTTCCGCTCCATCTGTTCCATGAAAACCGTCCTTTCTTACGCTGCCGTTTCCGGCGGCTCCTCCGCCCTGACGGGCGGGGTCTTTTCCTTGGTGTCGTCTTCCCGGTGGCGCTTGCGGTAGTGGAGGAACCACTTGACGGCCGGGATCAGCAGGGCAAAGCCCATGGCGAAGAGGGTGCCGAGACGCAGCGTCACCGCCGCCTCGCCGGAGACCTCGGTCTTTTCCGCGTCGAAGTTGACATCCGTATGGATATGGGGATCCGGGATGTGCATCCACCGCTGCAGCTGGGGCATCCCGGCCCAAACGGCCGCCTGGAGGTAGCCGAACTTCTCCGCCGCGTCCGCCGGGTCGTTCTTCCCGCCCAGGACCAGAGAGACACAGAGCGGGTCGATCCGGATGCCCCGTCCCAGCTTGCGGAGGGCTCGCTTCAGAGCCGGGAGCAGCAGCTGCAGCGCCTCCCGGATGTCCTCTTTTCCGGGCTTCGGGAGGGGCTGGCGGTCTTTTGGGGCCTTTTCCTTGGCGGGTTTCTCCTTTTTCTGTTTTGCCTTTTTGGGCTTCTCCTTCCCGGGTTTCCCTTCTTTCTTCGGGACAAGCGGGAGCCGTACCGGGCCCAGGATGGCCGTGACGCGGGTCTCTGCCCCCCAGGAGGCCCGGACGCCCAGGCGCAGAAGGCAAAGGAGCGCGATCAGGAGGGCCAGCACAGCCAGAATTTTCAGAAACAGCATGGCGTCCCTCCCTTCCTGAAATCATGATCCGCGCGTAGGCTCAGTCCTCGGTCTCCGCCTCCGGCGGGTCGCTGGGCAGGTCCTCCCGCACGGCGTTCTCCGGGTCGATGAGGGCGCCGTCCTCTCCCAGGCGGAGTTGGCCCTCCTCGGCCAGGTCCGGCATCTCGGGGAGGTCATCCAGGCTGGTGAGGTGGAAGGCCCGGAGGAACTTCTTCGTGGTGCGGTAGAGATGGGGCCGGCCCGGCACCTGCAGGCGGCCGGCCTCCTCAATGAGGCCCCGGTTCAGGAGGAGGCCCACGGTATAGGCGCTGTCCACGCCCCGGATCTGGTCCACGTAGGCCCGGGTGGTGGGCTGATAGTAGGCGATGATGGTGAGGACCTCCAGCGCCGGCTGGGAGAGCTTCGCGGGCTTGCGGATCTCAAAGGCCTTGCGGATGACGTCCGCGTAGTCCGGAGAGGAGCAGAGCTGCCAGCTGTCCTCCATCCGGAGGAGGCGGATGCCCCGGCGCTCGTAGGCGTAGTAGTCCATGAGCTTCTGCAGGATGCGCTCCGTCGTGGGCCGGTCCAGGTCCAGTGCGGTGCAGATCCGGTCGATCTGCACCGGCTCGCCGGAGGCAAAGAGGATGCCCTCGATGGCGGATTCCAGTTCCTTCACGTCAAGATCCATGGGGCTTCCTCCTTAGAATTTGATGTCGTCCGGCAGGTCCCGGAGCTGCTTGACAGTGCAGTCCTGCTGGGAACCGGCAAGACGGATGACAGATGCCTTACAGAGCTCCAGCACCGCCAGGAAGGTGGCCACCACCTCGCTGCGGCTGCGGCTGCCCCGGAAGAGCTGCAGAAAGCACAGCATCCCTCCCTGCTTCAGGTGGCGGAGGATGTCCCGGGCCTTGCTCTCCACCGGGTAGGGCTCCCGCTGGACGATCTGGGCGAAGGCCGCCTTGGGGGGCGGCATCTTCCGCTCCGCCCGGTTCTGGATCTCCGCCAGCGCCAGGACCAGGTCCCCCGGCTGGTGGCGGTATTCGTAGATCTTGCCCCGCTCCATGGGCTCCGGGCCCCGGGTCTCGATGCGGCGGCCGAACTCCTCCATCGGCTCCAGGCGCTTGGCGGCCTGGCGGACCTTGGCGTAGCTCTCATGGCGGCGGCGCTCCTCCAGGGACTGGATCAGGGCGTCCATCTCGCTCTTGGCCTCCTCATCCTCCAGAGAGAGGAGCATCCGGGTCTTGAGGTAGACCAGGTGGGAGGCCATGGTGACGAACTCGCTGGCGATCTCCAGGTCCATCTGCCGCCGCTGCTGCAGCCAGGCCACATACTGGTCGCAGATCAGGGCCACGGAGATGTCCTGGATCTCCATCCTGTTCTTGCTGAGAAGGAAGAGGATCAGGTCCAAGGGACCCTCAAAGTCCTGCATCTCCTCCGTCCGGGTGCGGACCACCTTTTCCAGTTTATAGACAGGGTTCTCCAAATGGCTTCACCTCAGTAGATCAGGTTGACGAACAGTTGCCAGACCCAGTTGATGGCGGCGCTGATGGCGCCGCCGCCCACCCCCTGGAAGGAGAGAAAAATGAGCAGCAGCATCCCGTAGCGCTCATAGCGCATCAGCTGGAAGTAGGTCCGGTCCGGCAGGAAGGCCGCCAGGACCTTGGAGCCGTCCAGCGGCGGGATGGGGACCAGGTTGAAGACGCCCAGGCCGATGGAGAGGACGGCGGTATCCAGCAGGAAGCCGAAGACAAGGTTCCAGAGGTCGGAATAGGGGGCGAAGTCGTAGATGAGGCGGCTGCACAGCAGCAGGAGCAACGCCAGCAGCAGGTTGGAGACCGGACCCGCCAGGGCGGTGAGGGCCATGCCCTGCTTGGGCTTCCGGAAATAGCGGGGGTCCACCGGAACGGGCTTGGCCCAGCCGAAGCCGCAGAAGAACATCATGCAGAGGCCGATCCAGTCGATGTGCCGCAGGGGGTTCAGGCTCAGGCGGTGCATGGATTTTGCCGTGGGGTCTCCCAGGGCGTAGGCGGCGAGGCCGTGGCAGGTCTCGTGGATGGTGAGGCAGAGGAAGACGCCCACAAGGCGCGTAGCGGCGTCCGTCAGGGAGCCGATGTCCAGCGCCTGAAAGAGATCTTTGAGATAGCTCATGGGGTTCCCTCCGTTTTTCGTTCCAGGGCAATGGGTCCGGACAGAAAAACTCCCCAGACGATATTACCCCAATTGTAACTTGAATAATTCATTATAGCACTTTTTTCCCCCCGGCACAAGAGAAAATGCCATGCCTCCCCTGCCGCGGCAGAAAAAGCGCCCCGGGGCGGCTGCCCCGGGGCGCTTTTCATTCGGTCAGAAATTCCCGGCGGGAATCACTTCACCATCTTGGCGATCTCCTCGGCGAAGTTCTCCTGCTTCTTCTCAATGCCCTCGCCCTTCTCGAAGCGGACGGCGTTGACGAAGGTGACCTTGCCGCCCAGCTTCTTGGCGGCGTCGGCGATATAGTCCTCCACGGTGCCGGTGAAAATGTCGCCGCGGACGAACTCCTGCTGCAGCAGGCAGTTCTCGGAGTAGAACTTGTTGAGCTTACCGGCGGCGATCTTCTCCTTGACGGCGTCGGGCTTATTGGCCATCTTGGGATCGTTGGCCATCTGAGCCACCAGGATCTTCTTCTCCTCGTCCAGGACATCCTGGGTGACGCTGCTCTTATCCCAGAAGCGGGGATTCAGGGCGGCGATCTGCATGGCGACGTCCTTGCCGATGGCGGTGGCGTCGATGCCGCCCTCCACGGTTAGGTTCACGAGAACGCCGATCTTGCCGCCGGCGTGGATATAGGGAACGGTGAAGCCCTCGGTGAAGAAGGCGAAGCGGCGGACCTTGATGTTCTCGCCGATGACGAGGACCATCTCCTGAGTCTGCTGGGTGACGGTGAGCTCGGTGCCCAGATACTTGCACTCCAGCAGCTCCTCGAGGGTGGCGGGCTTATTGGCGGCCACGGTGGCGGCAACGCCCTTGACGAAGTCCACGAACTTCTCGTTCTTGCCCACGAAGTCGGTCTCGGCGTTGACCTCGACGACCACGCCCACACCGTCGATGACGGCGGCGTAAGCCATGCCCTCGGCGGCGATGCGGCCGGCCTTCTTGGCGGAAGCGGCCAGGCCCTTCTCCCGCAGGAACTCCACGGCCTTGTCCATGTCGCCGTCAGAGGCGGCCAGGGCCTTCTTGCAGTCCATCATGCCCACGCCGGTCATCTCGCGCAGGGTCTTCACATCGGCAGCAGTAAATGCCATTTTCATATCCTCCTATAGTTCAAGTATCGGGAGGGGCCTTCCGCCCCTCCCGGCAGGCGCTCGGAAATTACTCGGCGGACTCGTCCTTGGCGGCGTCCTCCATCTGCTCGCCCTGCTTGCCTTCCAGCACGGCGTTGGCCATGATGGAGGAGATCAGCTTGATGGCGCGGATGGCGTCGTCGTTGCCGGGGATGACGTAGTCGATCTCATCGGGATCGCAGTTGGTGTCGGCGATGGCCACCACGGGGATGCCCAGCTTGTGAGCCTCGGCGATGGCGTTGCGCTCCTTGCGGGTGTCCACGATGAAGAGGGCGCCGGGGAGGGTCTTCATATCTTTGACGCCGCCCAGATACTTCTCCAGCTTCTCGATCTCGCCCAGGTGCTTCATGACTTCCTTCTTGGGGAGCATGTCGAAGGTGCCGTCGGTCTGCATGGTCTTGAGCTGGTTGAGACGGTCCACGCGGGTGCGCATGGTCTTGAAGTTGGTCATCATGCCGCCCAGCCAACGGGCGTTGACATAGTACTGGCCGCAGCGCAGAGCCTCGTCCCGGATAGCGTCCTGGGCCTGCTTCTTGGTGCCGACGAAGAGCAGGGACTTGCCGCTGGCGGAGAGCTCACGGACGAAGCTGTAGGCCTCTTCCAGCTTGCGGACGGTCTTCTGCAGGTCCACGATATAGATGCCGTTGCGCTCGGTGTAGATATAGGGAGCCATCTTGGGGTTCCACCGGCGGGTCTGGTGACCGAAGTGGACGCCCGCCTCCAGCAGGGCCTTCATGGAAACGACGTTGGAATTTGCCATTTTTCTTGTTCCTCCTAGTAAATTTAGTTCTGCCTCTGACTGCCTCCTCCCCCCTGCCAACCCATCGCCAGACGGTTTTGGGCACAGACAAAGAGTCCGCAGCCATGCGGAATGCTGTGATATGATACCATAAGGCGCCGGAAAAGGCAAGGCCTTTTCGGAAATTTTTTACGGAATTTCCGGCCTTTCCTCCCCTTTTTGAGGAATTTTCCTTACCCCTCCGGGAAGGTGACGGTCCGGAGCTCCGGGAAGAGGCGGCGGGCTTCCGATTCCACGGCGGCTCTGTCGGCGGCGGAAAGGGGGGCGAAGGCCGTGACCGCCAGGGAGCGGCCCGTCCGCTTCCAGACGGCGGCGATCCGCCCCCGGAGAAGGACGGAGGAGAGGAGCATCCCGCCGGGGCGGTAGACCCTGGTCCGGTACGATTCCGGCAGCAGGGGGTCCTCCCGCTTGTCATAGCCCAGGAGCAGCGGGTCAAAGCCCGCCAGGAGCAGGACCTCCGGGACGGCGCCCGGGGACTGGGGAGCATCCAGGGAGAAAACGGCCTCGCCCCGCCAGGTCTCCTCCCGCAGGGGGAGGTCCGGGAGCAGGGGCGTCAGCGCCCGCTGGGAAGCACCGAAGAAGTGGGCGGCGTCCCGGAGACGGGCGGGGCCGTAGTGGGCGAAGTAGCGGCGCAGCAGCTCCCGCCGGGCGGTATCCCGCTCCAGGGGGATGAAATCCGGGCAGCGGCGGAAGACCTTGCCGTCCTGGGTGGCGTGGCAGATCTTCCCGGCCTCGCAGAGGGCCCGGGGCAGGCCGCCCCAGGCATTGAAGAGGTGGTCTTCTTCCTCCGGCGTCATGCCGGCGGCGCGGCAGCCGGCCTTCAGCTCCTCCCGGAGAGCGGGACCGGCCGAGAGCCTGTCCAATACGCAGTCCGCGAAATAAGCCTTCCGGACCTCGCTGATCACCTCGTCCCCCGCCAGGGTGTCGCAGGGACGGAGGAAGGGCGTCCGGCCCGCGTGGAGGAAGAGGGGCAGGTCCCGCTCCGGGAAGAGGTGCAGCGTGCCCCGGAGGGTCCAGCTCTTCACAAGGCCCTCCGTCTCCCCTGTCCCGCCCCGGAGGCGCAGGGCGTGGAGGGCCTGGGGGTAGAACTGGCTCTGGATGCCGCAGAGGTCCCCGGCGGCGGTGAGGGTGTCTGTAGGCGCTGTGAGATGCTGGCCCGCGAGGCGGCGGGCGATGAGTTCCCGGTCGGTCATGGTCTCCCCTCCTTGTCCCACTCAGGATACCACGAAGGAGGCGGCGGGGCAAGGGCGGAAAACGGGGCTTGACAGGCCGGTCCCATTCTGTTAGGATACGAACTGTTCGCATCCTAACAGAAAGAGAGAAACCTTCCATGGAACAGAGCTTACACTACCTGCTGATGGCGGACCACAGTCTGCTGCGCAAGCGGTTTTTCGCGGAGATCCAGCCCCTGGGTCTCACGCCGGGCCAGCCCAAGGTGCTGGAGTACCTGCAAGCCCACGACGGGGCCATGCAGAAGGACATCGCCCGGGGCTGCTGCATCGAGCCCGCCACCCTCTCCCCCCTGCTGACGGGGATGGAGCGGCGGGGGCTCCTCCGCCGGGACACGGATGGGGAGAGCCGCCGGAGCGTCCGCGTCTTCCTCACGGAGGAGGGCAAGGCCCTCTGCGGCGCCATCCGCGAGGCCTTCGCTGCGGTGGAGGCCAGGGCCCTGGCTTCCCTCAGCCCGGAGGAGGCCGAGGCCCTGCGCTCCGGCCTTGCCAAGATCCTGGCGGAACTGGAGTGTGAAGTATGAGCCGCAAGGAATGGACCCGGCGCTTCCTCCTCTTCCTCCTGAGCCTCTTCTTCACCGCCATGGGCGTGGCGCTGACGAAGCACGGTTCCCTGGGGGTCTCCCCCATCTCCTCCGTGGGCAATGTCATGAGCTGCCGCTTCCCGGCGCTGTCTCTGGGGAACTGGCTCATCCTCTGGAACTGCCTTCTGATTCTGGGGCAGATGCTGCTCCTGGGACGGCGGTTCCGGCTCTTTCAGCTGCTGCAGCTGCCCCTCTCCTTCCTTTTCGGCTGGTTCACGGACTTTGGGCTCTGGTGCGTGGCGGCCCTGCCGGCGGAGCGCTACGTTCTGCGGCTCCTCTGGGTCTTCTGCGGCATCGCGGTGCTGGCTTTCGGGGTCTCTCTGGCGGTGATCGCCGATGTCATCATGAACTCCGGCGAGGCCTTCGTAAAGGCAGTGACGGACCGCTTCGGCGGGAACTTCGGCAGCGTGAAGGTGGGCTTCGACGTTGCCTGCGTGCTGCTCTCCGTGGGGTTGAGCCTGCTGCTCTTTGAGGGGGAGATCGTGGGGACACAGGAGGGGACCATCCTCACCGCCCTGCTGACGGGCTTTGCCGTGAAGTGGTTCGTGGCCCGGCTGGAGGGGCCGCTGAACGCCATTCTTCGAGGCGAGAGCGCCACTCTACGGAAGGAAACCATTTACCGAACGATACGAAAATGAGAGGACCGGGCTATCAGCCCGGTCCTCTCATTTTCGCCACCAGCCCCGGCGCTCCGGGGGCGGAGGCGGCGGGGGGAAGGCTTTGTCGATGAGGATGATGTCATCCCCGATGCGCTGGATGCACTCCCAGGGGAGGTAGTACTCCTCTCCCCTGCCGAAAAGCCCGAAGAAACGGCAGGGGCCGAAGACGATCAGCGCCGTCACCTGCCCCTCCGGCACCCGGACCTCCACATCCCCCACGAAGCCCAGGCGGCAGCCATCCCGGATGTTGATGACCTCCCTGCGCCGCAGCTCCACCATCCTGCACTGCATGCCCTCACCCCCGCTAGAGCCTATGCCGGGACGGGAATGTCCTATCCCGGCGGATTTCCGACAAAAGCTCCCAGTATAGGGAGACCGCACCGGGGCCATACTGGGGACAAAGCGAGGGAAGGCAGGTGGCAGCGATGCAGGGAAAGGTGGAGATCTGCGGCGTCAACACCGCGAAGCTGAAGGTCCTGAAGGGCGAGGAGACCATGGCGCTCCTGCGCCGCAGCAAGGCGGGCGACCAGGACGCCCGGCGGCAGCTCATCGAGGGGAACCTCCGGCTGGTACTCTCGGTGATCCAGAAGTTCGTGGGCCGGGGCGAGAATGCCGACGACCTCTTCCAGGTGGGCTGCATCGGGCTCATCAAGGCCATCGACAACTTTGACATCACCCAGCCCGTGCGCTTTTCCACCTATGGGGTCCCCATGATCGTGGGCGAGATCCGCCGCTACCTCCGGGACAACAGCGCCATCCGGGTCTCCCGCTCCATGCGGGACACCGCCTACCGGGTGCTGCAGGCCCGGGAGAAGTGGATGGCGGAGAACCAGCGGGAGCCCACCGTGGAGCAGATCGCCAAGGTCCTGGACATCCCCCGGGAGGAGGTGGTCTTCGCCATGGACGCCATCGTGGACCCGGTGTCCCTTTACGAGCCCATCTATGACAGCGGCGGCGATGCCATCTGCGTCATGGACCAGGTCAGCGACCGCCGGAATACCGACGAGAAATGGATCGAGCACATCGCCCTAAAGGAGGCCCTGGACCGGCTGGACCAGCGGGAGCAGCGGATCCTGGCCCTGCGCTTCTGCGAGGGCAAGACCCAGATGGAGGTCTCCGCCGAGGTGGGCATCTCCCAGGCCCAGGTCTCCCGGCTGGAGAAGAACGCCATCCACGCCATGCGCCGGAGCTTTCAGGACAAAGGACAAAGCAACGTGAGAGAAGCCCCCTTCCGGAAGGAAGGGGGCTTTCCCTTATCCCTTCCCCTGCAGCTGCCCCAGAAGGGCGCGTCCTGCCTGGCGGCGGAGGGAAAGGACAGTACCCAGCAGCAAAAAGAGGATCAGAGCGCCTGCCGCCAGGGATACGGCAGCCACGGGGAAGTCCACCGCCAGCGGCTGCTCCGCCGCAATGCCCTGCAGCGTCCGAGCCGCCCGGTCCATGCCGTGAGCGCAGGCGGCGCCGCTGCCCAGCAGGATGCCGAGGGTCCCCAGCGTCACAGGGGGCGCTGCGGCGGCGAAGACCGCCGGTCCAGCCGGGCAGCCAAGGCTCCGCAGGACGGCCAGCTCCCGGCGGCGGGAGCGGCGGTAGAGAACGCTCACCAGGGTCATGACCAGCAGGGCAAGACCTCCGAAGAGGACCACCGCCAGCAGGGCGGACTGCCGCAGGGGACCGGCGGCCGCGGCGAAGTTGTTCCAGCCGTTCTCCTCCCAGCTGAGTTCCCAGCCCTGGGCGCGGAAGAGCGCGCCATAGTCCCGGAGAAAGCCGTCCCGCTCCTCCATGGACCGCAGCACCACCGTCGTCCAGCTGTTGTTGAGGAAGTCCAGCCGGTCGTATGTCTCCGGCACGGTGCTCTCCGGCAGATAGATCTCGCCGCGCCAGCCCTCCCCCGCCCTGGCCTGGCTCAGGTTATGGACGATACCCACCACGGTGAGCTCCAGCCGGGTGGAGGGGAGCTGGGAAAGGGGTGCCCCCTCCAGGTCCGGGCGGATGGCGCTGCCGGGATACCGAAGGTCCCAGACCCGCAGGGAGAGCCGGTCGCCCACCGCCAGCCCCGCCGAAGCGGCCAGTTCCGTCCGGATGACGCAGACGGGCGCTGCCTCCGCATCGTCCAGGGCGGTGAGATAGCGGCCCTCCACCAGGGCAAAGCGGTCATTCAGGCCCGCCATGGCGCTCATGTCCCGGGTGGTGAAGAACACCGAGGAGCGGATGTTCGTTGAGAGCAGTTCCCGCTCCTCCCCCACGCCCTTGAGCTCCGAGAGCGCGTCATCCGCCGAGCCTTCCCCGAGGGGGCAAAACCAGACCCCGGACTCTCCCAGGGGCAGGAGCCGGAGGAAATAGCTCCGGGAACCCACGGTGTAGCAGGTGTGAAAGAGGACCGTCTCCCCGGTCTGCGCCTGGGCGGCGATGGCTTCCAGCTCCGCACGGTCGCTGCTGTAGCAGAAAACGCTCAGGCTCCCGGCGGTCACGGGCGCGGCGGCCGGCAGTCCCGTCAGGATCTCCGCCTTGCGGACGGTGACCGTCAGCTGGTAGGAAAAGCTCTGGGCAGTGCCGGAGCTCCAGTTTCCCGCAGGGTCCTGCTCCAGGAAGAACAGGTCCTCATAATTTCCCTCCCGGATCTCGGCGGAGCTGCAGGTCCCCTGCAGGTAGCAGGCAGCAATGCTGGGGTCAAAGCACTCGTAGGCACTGTCCGCCGTGAAGTGGTCGTCCATGGTATAGGTCCCGTAGCGGCGGACATCCAGAAGGGCCACCCGCGCATCCCCTTCGATTGCCTGGACACAGGCGGTCACATCGTGCTGGTCCGGGTCCCCGGAGAGGGAGCGGAAGCTGCCGATGGCCCGGTAGTATCCCTCCAGCTCCTTCACGGCGTCGGAGAGGACCGCCGCCTGCAGCACCTCCGTCAAAAAGGCGAAGGCCGCGCCGGCGCAGAGCAGCAGGAGCCCCAGGGTCTGCACCGGCCGCCGGATGGCGGCTTTCCAAAAGATCGTTTTCGGCATGGTCTCCCTCCTCATTCCCCGCACCGGACAGCACCTGCCACTGCCAGATCCGGGCAGCCGCCAGCCCCAGAAGGAGGCCCAGCAGCGCCGGGATCAGCACCTCTCCCACGGCCAGCACCCCGGCGCGGCGCCGTGCCAGGCCCAGCAGGCGCAGGATGGCCAGCTCTCCCTGGCTCTGCAGGGTCAGCATGGCGGCAACTCCCGCCGCAAGGCCCGCCGAGAGCGCCAGCGCCGTGGGATAGAGCACCCGCAGCAGCGTCACGTTCCGCTCCAGGGGCTCCACCGCCTGGGTGAGCTCCGTATCCCGCAGGAGAAGGAAGAGCTCCGCCGGACCGGAGAGGGTCCGGGTCAGGGTCTCCGCCTCCGCCCGGAAGGCCGGGAGATCCCGGTTCCGGGCAGGGTCCACGGCGAAGGCGTAGACGCAGTAGGCCCAGCTCTCCCCCGCTGCACGCAGCGCCTCCGTCAGAGGCTCCGCCGGGAGGAGCAGCTGAACATCCCCGGAGAGGACGCCTGCCACCGGCACCATGAGGCAGCAGTCCCCGAAGCGCAGGGCGATGCGCTCCCCTAACCGGAGCCCCAGTGTCTCCAGAACATCGGCGGAGACCGCCGCCCGAAGCTCCCGAGCGCCTGTGAGGAAGTCCTCTCCCTCCGGGGTACGCAGCGTGAGGCTGCCGCTCTGGAGCTCCGGGCAGTCCTCCATCCGCCAGACGGCCCGGTAGATGAGGTCCGTGACCGTCCTCCCCTCCTCTGCCGGGAGGGTGACCTTCCCCGCCGGAAGTTTTCCTGTCAGGGCCGGGATGCTGTCCCCCGCGTCGGCTGACCCGCCGAGGACCTTCGTCAGCGAGGAGAAAAGCCCCCGCTCTTCCAGCTGCCGTCCCAGCTCCGCCGGGACGATGCCGCTGCCGTGGAGATACCCTGTGTCCGACTGCAGCAGCTCGCCGGTGACCTGAACGGTCTGGTAAAGGCGGTCGATATGGTCCAGATTTTCCCGGATACTCTGCCTGAGGTAGCCGCATCCCAGCAGCAGCGCCGCCGACAGCAGCGCGGTGAGAAGGCTCCTCCCTGCCTGCCGGGTGCCGTGCAGCCACAGCCAGCGGCGCTCCCAGCGCCGGATCTCACGTTCCATGGCATCTCCTTCCTGCGGGCGCAGAAAAGCCCCGCCTCTCCGTTCTGTCTCTTTCAACGGAGAAGCGGGGCCAAATCGGACACCGGATCTGAAATTTTTCAAAAAACTTTTCCGGCTGCCTCAGCGCTCCAGCACAACGCCCCGGGCCACGGCGAGGATCTCCTCTCCGGAGAGGTAGCCCGTGAGGCAGAGGACCAGGCCGCCGTCCTCCGCCTGCCAGACAAGGCTCGTGGGGCGGCTGCCATCGGGGCAGAGGTAGAGCTCGCCGCTCTCCTCCCCCACGCTGACCGTGCGGACCTGGTAGCTCTCGTCATAGTCCAGGCTCAGGGACCAATCCGCACGGTTGATCTCGCAGGAGAAGAAGGCATCCCGCCCGTCCTCCGCCGTCAGCGCGGCAGTGAAGCGGTGATGGTCGGCCTCCGGGAATCCGTTGTCCCCCAGCCGGTATCCCTCCGGCAGCCAGGTGAAGCGGCAGGACGGTGCCGTCTCCGGCAAGACATCCTCCGCCCGGTGGCCGGAGATGAGATAGACGGCGTTCTCCAGGCTCTCCCGGACCCAGGCCAGGAAGCCCGCCCGGGCCTGCTGGTCCGATGCCAGCCAGACGCCGCCGCCCAGCAGCAGCGCCAGCAGCACACAGGCCGCCCGCCGGAGGCGCTCCCGCCGCTTCTGCCGGAGACGCTGCCGCCGGAGGAGAGGGGCCATCGCTTTCTCAAAGTCCTGAGAGAAGCTGTGGGCGCAGTCTCCCGGTGCCGGCAGGTCTGCCAGAAGGGCGTCCGTCACCTCTCCGGCCGCCCGGTGCAGCTCCTCTTCTGTAAAGGGAAATCCCCTTTCAGGTGCCATCTGCGCTCACCTCCTCCAGCTTTCCCTTCAGGGCCTGCTTGGCCCGCCACAAGAGCTTCCCGGCGGATGCCTCCGTCATGCCGAAGAGCCCCGCCAGCTCCCGGGTCGTGTATCCCATCTGGAAGCGCAGCAGCAGCGCCTGACGGTACCGGGCCGGGAGGGCTGCCATAGCCCGGGCCAGGTCGCTGCCGCCGGGCAGTGGGATCTCCGGCCCCGGCAGAGCCTCCAGCTCCGCTTCCGATGCCAGGCGTTTCCGGGCGCGGAGCTGGTCGACGGCCTTGCTCTCCGCAATGATAACGACGTAGGCCCGGGTTTTCGGACAGTCGATGGATGAGATCTTCTCAAAATGCTCCAGGATCGCAAGGAACGCCTGGTGGACGGCGTCCTCCGCGTCGCTCTCGTTCCGGAGGAGCAGCATGGCCCGGTGGAACATCAGCCCCCGGTAGCGCTCATAGAGGGCCTGAAAGCGGTCCCGCTCCGCTTCCGTCTCCAAGGCCGCAAGATAGACCAGCACCGCGCTCCCTCCCCTCGTGTTTTCCTGCATTGTACCCTGCCCGGAAGGAGAAAGCAAGCCCCCTTCCCTGAGAAAGGGGGCCTGTTTCCGCGAAAAAGAAGGACGCTGAGGAGACCTCAGCGTCCTTCTTCTCAAATGGAGTTTTTACCGGAAACCTTCCGGCCTCAGGTGCCGTCTTACTGCGCGTAGCGCGTCAGAACAGCGGCAAACTGGGCGCGGGTGGCGCCGCCATTGGGGTCCAGGAGACCGCTGGTCGTGCCGTTGAGGATCCCCTCGGCCACCGCCCACTGCATGGCATCCAGCAGGTTGGCAGAGACCGCAGAGGCATCCGCGAAGGACCCCAGGTCCGCCTTGGCGCTGACATCCTTGCCGCAGAAGGCGGCATAGCGATACAGGAAAGCGGCCATCTGCTGGCGGGTGATGGTGGCATCGGGCGCGAAGGTGCTCTCATCAAAGCCCTTGACGATCCCGTTCTCATAGCCCCAGATCACGGCATTCTCGCACCAGCTGCCGGCGGCCACATCCGCAAAGGGATTTGCGCCGCTGACGGCGGGAGAGCCTGCCAGGCGATAGAGGATGGAGACCACCATGGCGCGGGTCGTGGTGGCGTTGGGAGCGAAGGTGCTGGCCGAGGTCCCGTTCATGAGACCGTTGGTCACCACATAGTCAAGATACTCATGGTACCAGGCGTTCCGGTCCACATCCGTGAACTTGGCGATGGGGCAGGCCGCGCCGCCGTCGCACTTGCCATCCTCACCGGAGGGCTGAGAGGGCTCCACCGGGGTGACGGGAGTCGTTCCGGTCTTGCGGACGGTGAAGGTGACGGTGGTGGTCTGCTTCATGGCATCCGTCAGTTCCACCGTGATGACGTTCAGGCCGTCCACCAGCTTCACGGTGTGCTGGAAGCTGACCGTGGCAGGCTCACCGTTGGGGCTGGTGAGGCTGTTGCACTCCATGAGAACGCTGTCACCGTTGATGGTCAGGTTCTTGCCCATGAAGTAGCTGGAGATGCTGCCGGAGATGTCAAAGGTGCTGCTGTCGGTGCGGATGTAGGCACCATCCTCGATGGCACTCTGGTCGAAGGTGATGGTGGTAGGCTCCGGCAGATACGCCAGCTGGTAGCCGTAGGACATGTTCCAGCCGCCGTCCTCGCAGGTGATGATGCTCATGACATTGATGCCGGGCAGCAGCTTGTAGTCAAAGCTGAAGGTCGTGCTCTCGCCCTCGTTGACCTTCTGGCCGTTGGCGTAGATGCGGGTAAAGCCCGGGTCAGCGGCCTCGCCCTCCACGTGGATGCAGCCGTTCTCATCCACATCGTCCGGGGTGAAGATGTAGGGATAATCCATGCTGTCCAGCGGAGAGAGGTACTTGAAGCCCATGTAGGTCATGATGCTGTCGGGATCATCCAGGATATTGTAGTCTTCCAGCCAGCCCAGCTCTTCCTCCAGCTTGGTATACTGGTCGTTGAACACGCGGACCAGGAAGCGGGTCTGGACGCCCAGCACATCCGTGATGGTGATGTAAGCCTCGTTCCAGCGGAGGTCTTCATACTGGCTCTGATCCTCCACCGGGTACTCAACAAAGTCAAAACCATCAATGTGGACCATCGGCAGGGAGAACTCAGCCTTTCCATCCACGAAGTCCTCAGCCGTCAGAGTCTGCGTCTGATAGTGAGCGCCAGGAATGTGGTCGTAGAGCTCATAAGTCTCGGCCATGAGATCGGAATCCATGGGATAGGCCGGATCAAAATACGTGATGGTGACCGTTCCGATATCACCCTCAGCATCGCAGATCAGGGGGACTTCCGTTGCATAGCGGGTCGAATAGCCGAACGTATTCTTCACATCGCCGAACACATCGTAGATCCAGCCGCTGGCGGGACGATGGGTGGCCGGGCAGAGCGCGTCCATCTGATCGGGATAGCAGGTGGGATAGAAACGGGCGCTGATGTTGGAGCCGAAGGACATGTAGATGAGCTTGTACTCGTCTGCCAGGACATTGCCCTGGGCATCCTTGGCCACCACATGGTACGCATTCTGGCCTTCCTCAACGATGACCGTGGCATCAAAGCCGCCGCGCGCGGACAGCGGGATCTCCTCCCCGTCCAGGCTGAGGCTGGTCACCGCGCTGTTGGCCACACCGCGGATCTCGTAGGTGAAGATGGTATCATCAAACGCGTGGGGATCATCCTCCAGCAGCCAGCCGATGTCGCTGCGGTCATAGAGGGTATAGCTCTCGTACCAGGAGTCCTCCGCATTGGTGACGGTGGAGTACGTAAGGATCGCGTTCTCATCCACGTTGGTGTAATAGTAATCAAGGGCACCGTTGCCGGCATAGTCCACAACGTAAACGCCGAACTCGTTGACTGCCGTCTCATCCAGCTCCTCGCAGGGGACCTCGGCGGTATAGACGCCGGTCTCCTCTTCGTAGGCGCAGTCGTCCAGCAGGACCTTATTCTCCTCGCCGTTGACGTAGACCAGGATCGCGTCATAGACCGCCACGTTGTCAGAGGCGGTGAAGGACACGGCGATCCCGTCCTCCGTCCGTTCCACAGTCTCCACATGGACGCTGGGAGCGGTGAGGTCGATCTTCACCGGCATGGTAACGGTCTGCTCCCCGTCAAAGCCAGGCAGAGTTGCCGTCACGCTGAGATAGTACTGGCCCTCGTCGCAGGCGACATACTTGCCGCTTCTCTGGTCATAGACCGTGCCGTCCCACTCAATATAATTCTGCATGGAATCCGTCAGGATGGTATAGATGCCATTCTGGTCGGCATAGTCCACTGCCAGCAGCTTGGGGATCTGCGTGGTGCTCATCAGTGTGCGGATGGGGACCATATTCCCGTTCAGGACCTCGACGGTCATGGTCTCCGCAGAACGCAGCAGGCCAAGGATCGGGAAGGCGGTGTCCATTTCAAGATCGCCGTTGGGAGAGAAGGAGATGTACTCCGGGATGGTCTCCCCCGCCTCGTTCATACCGGCAAAGATATCACCGGCCGCGACAGAGGTAGAGAGCATGCCCTGGGTCATGTAGACGCTCTCGCCGGTATACATGGGGGCATCGATGATGTTCTCCGCGGCGAACCAGTCGCCGTAGAAGCCCAGGACGGGCAGGCTCAGGGTCTCGCAGTCATCCCCGGTCAGCGTCGCAAAGCCCTCCACAAAGTGGCCGTACTCGGCGCCGTCACTGCTGACAGTGGCCTCCACCGTGGCAGTGCCGCCGGCGGGAACGGCAACGCTTGCCGCGCTGTAGGTGATGGTCCCGGCGATGGGAGCCACGGTCCAGAGGTTATCCTCCCCCTCGATGGCGTCCGTATAAAGGGCGTCCGTGCCAAGGGTGTAGGAGGCATCCTCCGTGCCGTAGTTGGTCAGGGTGATGGTGAAGGTGCCGTGGCGCTGATCTCCTTCAGCGCGGCGCTGGCAAGACCGTCCACGGTGGCCAGGACGCGGTTATTGGCAGCACCCAGGGGGTCCACCATGCCGGCGCCCTGCTGACGCACGGAGTAAGGGGTCCCATCCTCCTCACAGACGGGATCAGCCGTGTTCATCAGGGCCAGCTTCACATACTGGGCCATGTTGAGGTCGTTCAGATCCAGCTCGCCGTTGGCGATGGCTTCCTTCAGGGCCTGGATCACCAGGGCGGAAGCGCCGGAGACATAGGGCGTCGCCATGCTGGTGCCGCTCATGACCTCATAGCCGCTGCCGGAGGAAACGGAATAGATGTTGCCGCCGGGCGCGGAGATCTCGGGCTTGATGTCGAGAGAGGCGGTCGTGCCCCAGCTGGAGAAGGTGCTCATCTCGCCGGCGTCGGAGGCCGCCACGAACTTGGTCACAAGGTCGCCGAAGCTCACCTGGGTCCCGGCCAGTTCCAGCAGCTTCAGGCCGAAGTTATTGCTGACCATGAGCTGATAGAGCTTCCAGCTGGAAGTACCGGCGTCCTCCGAACTGACATTGAAGGGAACTGCATCGCCGGGAACGTTGTTATAGACGATCACGCCGCTGGCGCCCATGTTGTAGCAGTTCTCGATCTTCTCCTGGAAGGAGATGTCGCCGCGCTGTACCAGAGCGACCCAGCTGCCTTCCAGTTCCATGAAGAGGTAATCGAACATCTCGGAGAGCTCATCCATGGTGCCGAGACCACAGTCCACCAGCATCACGTCATCCAGGGTATCCCAGCCGTACTCCTCGGGATCCTCCGCATGACGGTCATCATAGTAGCTGGAGAAGTTGAAAGCGGTGGTCTCGTACTCGTTGCCCTCGGCATCGGTCACGGAAATGGTGGCGCCCTTCACATAGGTGTTGTTGACGGAAGCCACGGAGAGCGCGCCGGGCGCGGTGCTGGGCGCAGAGACCGCACCGGCGTCCACCACGCCGAAATCGTTGGTGTTGATGCCCAGCAGGGATGCGCTGGTGCCGTCGTTGCCGGCGGCCACGCAGCAGAGGATGCCCTCCTCCGTGGCCTGATCCAGTGCGCTCTGCAGATAGGCAACATCGTCATAGAAGCCGGCGGTGCTGCCCAGGGACAGGTTCATGATGTCCGCCCCCAGCTTGACGCCGTCCTCCACTGCCCGGAGGATATCATCGGTAAATGCGCTGCCGGACATGCCGAAGACCTGCAGGCCCAGGACCTGTGCGTCCGGAGCAACACCGGTGATGCCATCCTCGCCGCCGTTGCCGGCCGCGATGCCCGCCACATGCAGGCCATGGGTGGTGGAGCTGTTGTCCATCTCATAGTAGCCGCAGTAGCTGTAGCCGAAGGGGACCTTCTCGCTGTAGTACTGGCCATAGCCCAGGGTGTCGATGATCTCCTGGGCGTCCGCCTCGGTGATCTTGGGCTCCACCCCGTCACTGAGAACCATATCCGGGTGCTGATAGTTGACACCGGAGTCGATGACCGCGATCACGGTGCCCTCACCGGTGTAGCCCAGCTCTTCCCACATCTTTGTGACGGTGGTCATGCTGGTGGCATAGTTCATCTTCATCTCGAAGGTGGTGACCGGGGTGACGGAAACGACGCCGGGCAAAGCGGCGACCTCCTCCATCTCGGCCACAGTCATCTCCGTGGTGAAGGTGCTGACCAGGAACGCGGACTGGTTGAGGATCCCGTTGCCGGTGATCTTTTCCACCTGAGCCGCAACAGACTCCTGCTTACGCAGAGCCTGCATTTCTGCCTGCTGCGTGCGTGCGTTCCACTCCATCGTACCGGCAGCCTGCACGGCCGGAGTCGCCTTGGTCTCCACCATCACGCGGATGGTGGCATCCGGGTCCAGATCATCCAGATCGGCCTTGACCAGGCCGGCGGCTTTCCGCTGCTCCATCAGGGCAGCGGCGGCCGCTTTCATGTCAGCGGAGACGGTTTCCTCTTCCGCTGTCCCGGCATCTGCCGGCAAGGACGCTGCGAACGCCTGAACACTCAGGCTGCACATCAGCGCCAACGTCTTTTTGTTGCCATTTTTCCTGCTTCCTTTCTTGTGTGGATTTCTACCCGCCCTTACATAACGGATAAATATACATTAAAGGATACTTCCGCAAGGGGAAGCTTTCAAGAAATCGTTTGTTGGATTCATTGTATTCCTGCTTTGGGAATCAAGGAAAGCTGTTGTAAATCAAAATTTTCTCAACAGATGGTTGGCACTATGAGCGTATCATTTTGGCCCCTCTATGCTCCTTGCTTTCAACAATCCCATTCACTTTCCTGATCAGTTCTTGATGATTGCACTTGTTTTACGATCTTTTTCCCATCTTTCTCCTCCTGTCCAAAGGAGCTTTTCCTGCCCCGCTCCCCAGAATTTCTTGCCTTTTCCTTTCAAAACAAGAAAAATCTCCAGAAAATTATCGCATTTGTTGTTTTTCCTCTTGCGTGAAGGGGAAAAGCCCGGTATGATAGGGGTAAGAATCCAACAAGGAGGAGATGCAGATGGCAGAGCATTTGCTGGGCGCCAGTATCGCGGCCTACCGGAAGAAGGCCGGAATGACCCAGGAGGACCTGGGCCGGGCCCTCTTCGTGTCCGGACAGGCCGTTTCCCGCTGGGAACGGGGCGGAACGCCGGACTCCGACATGCTGCCAAAGATCGCAGATGTGCTTGGGATCTCCCTGGACACGCTCTTTGGCCGCAGCCAGACCCCGCAGACCCAGCTGGAGACACTTCTGACGCAGGAGCTGAAGCTCACGCCCGACGGCAGGCGGATCCAGCGGGCCACGCAATTGGCCTGGCACATGATGAAGGTCATTGCCGCCTCCAGCGGGGAACCCGGCAACTCCTTCTTCCGGGCCATGACCGCCAACGAGGACCTGGACCGCCGGGGAGCCGAGAATCCGGACATGGTACCCGTGAACAATTACTTCTCCTTCAACGACGGGCTGCTGCAGTCCTGCGTCGCCAAGGATTTTCAGTATGTTCTGCTGATGCGGGAGCCGGAGTTCGGCTACGCCTCTATTATGAAAAATAATACATCCTATCAGAGATTCTTTTCATTCCTGGCCAAGGACCACCGTCTGGATGCCCTGGTTCTGGCCAACAGTCTGCCGGTAGACCGGAATTTCACAGAAGATTTCGTGGCTTCCAGACTGTCGCTGCCGCCGGAGGAGGTCCGGGAGATCCTCACGGAGCTCTATGAGCTCCACTTCCTGCGCCGGGGCGAGATCCAGGGCTCGGACGGCATCCAGTATGTCTACTCCTGCCATGATGAGACGCTGTTCGTCCCCTTCCTGTACTTTGCCGGAGAGCTGATGAAGAACGGTCCCGAGGTCTACTACAGCGTCCCCATGCGGGAGGGTGCTCTCTTCCATGACCCCCTGGGCGAAAACGCCCTCTCCCCCGACTGGTCCCCCTCCCAGAAGCGCTCCGTCAGCGACATCGGAGCCGGATTCTCCTCCGTCAAGTAACGCCATCCGGTCCCGGAGCAAAAAAGAAAGACGCGTCCGCTTCCCCGGCGGACGCGTCTTTCTCAAATTGGGAGAGGGAGGAAAAATGTCTTTATCAGGCAGCCTTCCGGGCGGGAGCCCGGTAGGAGCGGTTCCAATGGAGGCGGAACTGAGGCACATGGTGGAGCTTTGCCTGAACGGCAGGCATCGTGAGGACACGGGGCAGCAGGATGCTGCAGAGCACCAGGCCTGCACCCAGCATCCCAACGGGACCCAGGTCCTCCCGCAGGAAGATCCAGCCCAGGACCGCCGCACTGACAGGGCTCAGGGCGCAGAAGAGGCCGGCCTTCTCGGCGCTGATGTGGCCCTGGGCCATGGGCTGCAGGGTCAGGCCGAAGCCGGTGCAGACCAGCGCCAGCATCACGATGCCGCCCCAGCCACCCAGCGTCGTGGGCAGATGCGGGGTCTCCGTCAGGAGGGACATGGTCAGAGCCAGAACGCCCACGGTGCCCACCTGGACAAAGCCCAGGGCCAGGGTGTCATCCTCCCGGGCAAAGCGGGAGGTCAGAAGGATCGTGCTGGCGTAGAAGAAGGCGGCAAGCAGTGCCGTGCCTTCCCCGGCGGAGAGGCTCATGCCGCCGCTGCGGCCCAGGGTCAGCAGCGCCACGCCGAAGATGGCGAGGGCCGCGCTGCCAATGGTGCTCTTCCCCGGGAAGCGGCGGCGCAGGGCGGCCGCCATCAGGGGCACCAGGACGATGGAGCAGTTTTCCAGGAAAGAGACCGTGGTGGAGGGGGCGCTGTGCAGCGCCGTCAGCTCCGCCGCCAGGGTCAGGAAGAAGGTGGTGCCGATCACGGCGCCATGGAAAAGGACCTTGCCCTTCACCTGGCGGCAATGCTTGTGCAGCACCACCAGCAGCACGGCGAAGGCGATGAGGAAGCGCAGGGCCAGAAGATTGAAGGTATCCAACTCACCCAGCACGAACTTGCTCATAAGGTACGAGGAGCTGCGGGCCAGCACCAGGACTGCCAGCAGCTTTTCTGCTTGTTGTTCGCTCATCACGCACCACTCCTTTTCTTGACAATAGTCTTAACACAGTTTATACTTTGCGTAAAGCGACAGTTTAGCACGATGTCTTTGAGTTTTTCGCAAAGGAGAAAATGCGCATGGATCTGGAGAAATGGACGGTCCTTCTGCGGGCCCTGGACCGCGGCAGTCTCTCCGCCGCGGCGGAGGAACTGGGCTACACTCCCTCCGGCGTCAGCCGGGCGGTGGCGTCGCTGGAGGAGGAGCTGGGCGTCCCTCTTCTGGCCCGGCTGCACCGGGGCGTGGCCCCCACCCGGGAGTGCCAGGCTCTGCTGCCCATGGCCCGGGAGATGGTGCACCTCTCCTCCCTGCTGGCCCAGCGCTCCGACGAGCTCCGGGGCCTGGTCAGCGGCTCCCTCTCCGTGGGCACGGCCTACCACCACTACTACCCCTGGCTCAGCCGGATGATCGCGGGCTTCACCCACCGCTACCCCGGCGTCACCATCAACCTGCTGGAGGGCACCAGTAGTGAGCTCTGCCAGGCGGTCCGGGAGCGACGGGCGGACCTCTGCATCGCCTCCCGCCGGGAGGGGCCCTTCCGCTGGACCCCCATCCACGAGGGACCGCTCGTGGTGCTGGTACCGGAACGCCATCCCCTGGCGGAGGGAGACCGGGTCCCCATCGACGCCCTGCGGACAGAGCCCTTCATCGAACTGAACCCGGGCCTGGAGACCGACAACTCCCGCTTCTTCGCCAAGTACGATCTCCACCCCAATACCCGCTTCACCACCTCCGACCCCACGGCGGTGCGGTCCATCGTGTCGGCGGGTCTTGGCATCTCCCTCATCAACGACCTGCAGGCGGGCACGGAGAAAAACGGCATCCGCATCCTGCCCACGGACCCGGAGGAGCTGGTCTCCATCTGTCTCGTGACGCCGCTGACCCCCTCCCCTGCCGCCCGCCGCTTTCTGGACTTCGCCCAGGCCCATCTCAGCGAGCTGACATAAAAGGACCCCCAAGGGCGGACCAAACGGCCTCCCTTGGGGGTTTTATCGTTACGCCCGGGCGTCCGCCTCCGCAGGTCCCACCTGGGAGAAGCGGTTGGCGCCGGCGGAAAGGACAAATTCCGTGCTGGTCTCGGCGCTGGTACCACTGGGATCACCGCCCGGCATCTCTGGGGGCTGCTGGCCGTCTGCCGGAGCTTCGCTGCCGTCCGGGGGCGTGGGCATCCCGTCCTCCTGACCGTCCGGCTTTGCGGGCGGCTCCTGTCCGTCTCCGCCGGGCTGCTGGCCATCCGGCATTTCCGGCGGGGTTTCCCCGTCAGCCGGGGCATCGCTGCCGTCCGGGTGCTCCGGCGGGGTCTCGCCATCGGCGGGCGCGGTACTGCCGTCCGGCAGTTCCCCGTCCTGGGGCGGCTGCATACCGCCCATGCCGCCGCCCATGCCCATGCCGCCGCCTTCCGCGCCGGCAAGCTGGGTCTCCCCCTGCCAGAAGGTGTAGGTCCCCTCGGCAAGGTCCGGGGAGGAGAGCAGCAGCTGGCTGAAGGCATTGACGGGAGTGCAGGAGAGGACCGTCTCGCCGCTCTCGTTCTTCAGGCTGTAGGTCTCGCCGCCCGCCTGGGTCTGGGCGAAGGAGAAGGCCGCGTAGGTCTGGGCGCTGTCCTCTGCGATCTCATCCAGCATGCTGCCGCTGGCGATGACCGTGCCGCCGTTGAGATAGATGCCCATGTCGGAGTCCAGGCCGCTGTCGGCGCTGGTGGCGCAGGCGGCGGCGATGACGGTGCCGCCGTTGATGACGAGCCAGCCGTTGGAGTCGATGCCGTCGCCCTCTCCCGCCATACCGCCGGTGACATTGACGGTGAGGGTGCCGCCGTTGATCGTGGTGACGGAGACGCCGTCCTCATTGGTGTTGATGCCGTCGTCACCGGAGGTGATGCGGATGTCGCCGCCGTTGATGGTCAGGTGGAGCTCACTGTCCAGGCCCTCGTTCTCCGCCTGGATGGTGAGGATGCCGTCCCCCACTTCCCCGCCGGAGACGTTCATGGACATCTTGGAGTAGAAGGCTCCGTCGTACTTGTGGAGCTTCTTGGCGTCGGTGACCTCGGTGCCGTCCTCGCTGAGGGTAACGGACTCCGGTTTGTAGATCTTGGCGACATAGGAGCCGGAGATCGTGTTCTCCGTGCCGTCGGCAATGATGACGTTGGCTCCGGCGGCGGAGGTATCCACCGCATAGGTCGCTTCATAGTCCTCGGTGCCGTTCTCATCGTAGTCCACCCATGCGGTGTCGCACTCATAGACCCGGTAGAAGATCACAGCGGGGGCCACGGTGCAGGTGATGTCCACGCCGTTGAGGTAAAGGGTCACCACGGCGCTGGGATCGGTCTTGGCGTCCTCCCCCAGGTCCACGGCGATCTGCCCGGCGGAGAGGGTTCCGCTGAGGACATAGGTGCCGGGCTGGGTGATGTGGACCACGGTGTGAGCAGCTGCCTCCTCCGCCGTGTGGGCGTCGGACTCGCTGCCCGCGCCGTAGGTGAAGTCCTGGCCGTCCTCGTAGTAGACGATGTCGTGGGCGGTGTAGACGGCGGCGCTCTCGTCCTCCGTCACGACCGCGCCGTCCACGGTGATGCCGTCGTCCGAGAGGACGAGGGAGACCGCCCCTTCGGGGAGGTCGGCTCCGGCAGTTTGTGATTCTCCGCACCCGGCCAGGGTGGACGCCGCCAATGCCAGCGCCAGGGCCAGGGATACGGGTCTCCGGAAGGTCTTCTTCATGGGAATTGCCTCCTTGCTTGTTTGGTTGATGGGCCAAGGATAGCAGGGCTTCCTGAAACCTTCCTGAAAGGGCGAGAAAAAATGGAAGAGGGTCTCCCCTCTCCCGTTACTCCGCCTCGCAGCTGCGCTGGCGGAGGCGTTCCCGGTCCCGGATCCGAAAGCCGGACTCCGTCCGCTCCAGGATGCCCTCCCGGCAGAGCTCCCCCAGGATGCGGAAGACATGGCGGTAGCTGATGCCCACAGACTGGGCCACCTCCGTCAGGTACTCCCGGACGATACCGTCCCGCTCCGCCATCAAAAGGTAGGAGCAGAGCCGCTCCTCGCTGGTATAGAGGGCGGAGACCGTGTGGGCATGGCTGCTGTACTTCAGCTTGCCGGAGACCTCCTGCCCCATCCGCAGGACGAAGGGCAGGCAGCCCAGAAGGACCTCCCGGTTGCGCTCCATGGGCACCGCCACGCAGTCCACCTGGGAGAGGGCTGTCACAGTGTCCATGGCCTGGGCCTCCGTCAGCAGCTCCACGTCCCCCAGGACGCCGTCTGAGATGTAGTAGCAGATGATGAGGTGCCGCCCGTTCCGGGCGTTGATGCAGACCTTGGCGCGGCCGCTGCGGACGAAGAGCAGGGCGTCCATGGCCTCGTCCTGCCGCACCATGGCCTCCCCGGCCTCATAGCGCCGGAGGTGGCAGCCGGAAAGCCGGGCCTCCCCCAGGCCGTACTCCGCCAGCACCGCCAGGCTCTCCCGGTCCATGGGCAATGACTGCATGCTCCATCCCTCCCCGTTTTTCTCCCAGTATACCACAGTTTTCCCGAAAGGCCATGACAAATGTCCTATCCAGGAGAAATTTTTCCCGCTATGCTGAGGGGCAAAGGGCGCTTCGCCCTTCCCGCCGGAGCGCGCGGCACCCTCCCGCCGCGCTCATGATGCAAAATGCCCGCCCACGGAAGAACGGCCGTGGGCGGGCGTTTTTTCCCGCTAGAAATAGGGATGCTGGTAGGGCGCCGGCTCCGGCCCCACATAGAGACCGTAGGCGTCGCAGATCCAGTAGCTGCCGTCCGGCATCTTCACCCGGCACCACTGGTGGGCGTACTGGTTCTCATTGACGTGCTCATAGGGGATGCCCAGGATGTTGAGGCAGAGGCCCGTGGCCCGGGTGCAGCCCGCGCAGGAGGAGACTCCCGCCACGAAGTAGCCGTAGGGGTCGTTGTAGTGCGCAGCAGACATGGAGTATGCCACCTGGCCGCTCTCCACCATGTCCCGGAGGGCCACGGCGATGCCGTAGAGCTGCTCCTCCCGGCTGAGCTTGCCCAGGGGCGTCACCAGCTCCACCGCAGCGTCGTAAGCCTGGCGGAACTCGGCGTCCGTTGTTTTCTTGCGGAGGCTCTTGAGGTTTGCCAGCTTCGTCACCGGCACGGGCTCAAAGGGGGCTTGGACCAGGGTGATGGCGATGCGCTGCCCCGGCACCAGCATCCGGCCCACGATGGCGGCGGCCGCCCCCCGGGTGATGGGCTGGAAGGGGGTAAAGGTGCCCTTTCTGTCGTTGCCCGTCAGGACGCCCGCCCGGTAGAGGCGGTAGACCGCGGCGGCATAGTTGGCGTCCGCGGGGACATCGGGGATGGAACCGTCCTCAATGCTGCTGATCTCTCCCAGCGCCTCGTCCGGCAGCGCCGCGCCCAGGATCTGGGCAAAGCTGGCCCGGGAGACCGCCTTGTCATAGCCGCTGTAGGCCCCGGGGATCAGCTTCTCCTTCAGGGCATAGTCCACGTAGGACTGATACCAGGGCTCGCTCACCGGGAACTCCGCCCCGTCCTGATAGTAGGTGCTGTGGATGCGGCAGGCCAGAACGATGGTCTGGGCCAGGGTCAGGCTGCCGTCCGCCCCAAAGAGGGTATCGGTCTTTCCCAGCATGATGCCGTACTCATAGACCGTCTGAACATTGGCGGCGCACCAGCTGTCCGCCGGGACATCCGTGAACTGGCCTGGGGTGTAATCCCGGACCTTCTGAAAGCTGTCAAGGCCCGCGGCGAGACCCGACAGGCACAGCGCCGCCGCTGTCAGTGCGGCCAGCAGCAGGGATAACATGCGTTTCATGGAACTCTCCTCCTTGCAGATCGTTGCCCCCAGCATAGCACAAGCCGTTCATTGCCGCAATCCTCCAGCGCGAAAAGATCCCCGGAAAGCTGCGCTTTCCGGGGATCTTCTCTTCATGCCTGCAGGGTCATCTCCCGCTCTGCCAGTTTGCCGGAGCGGTTTTCCCGGCCGGTGAAGGTGAAGCCGGCATCCTCATAGAAGCGCTGGGCGGCGGTGTTGTTCTCCAGGAGCCATAGGGTGGGGTCTCCCGGCGCCTGCCGGACGGCAAAGTCCAGCAGCAGGCGGCCGTAGCCCAGGCCCTGGGCCTCCGGCAGGACGTAGAGGTCCCCGATCTCGCTGCCGCAAAGACTGACAAGGCTAAGGACTTTACTGCCATTTTCGATGGTGAAGACCCGTTTTCCCTGTCGGATGCCGGCCTCCAGGTACTCCGTCCGCTCCTCCGGCGTATGCCGGGCCAGGAAATCCGGGCCGCAGAAGCCATGGGATGCCTGCCAGGCTTCCGAAAGGACGGCCCCGGCGGCGCGGAAGTCCTCCTCCGTCCGGCACTCCCGGATGAGGCAGTCCCGCCGCTTCTGGAAGGCGATGCGGGGAGTCTCATCCCCCAGGATGATGGTGCCGCACTCGGTGAAGCCCAGGCGGGCCATGGCGGCGCGCATGGTGGCGTTGCTCTCGTGGGTGTCCACCCGGAGCACCGGGCAGCGGGAGAGCGCCCAGTCGGCGCAGAGACCCATGACGCCCCGGAGCTTCCCGGAGGAGGCCAGGCGGTGGATGACGCCGTAGGGCGCGTCGTCCGGCCACGCGCCGCCGTGGATCACGGCGTAGGTGGGTTCCACGTGCCGTCCCGTCAGGTAGCAGAAGACGGCCTCCGCTATCCCGTCCTCCTCCACCACGAAGGCCCGGTCCTGGGCGATGTCCTGGCGGATCAGGTCTTCGCTGGGGTAGCCGTTGACCCACTGGACGGTGTTGCCGTTCCGGCGCATGTAGGCGCGGGCGGTATCGAAGAGCTCCATCAGCCGGGGAAGCTCAGACTCTCTGGCTGGGCGGATGTTCATCGGCAGTCCTCCTTTGGAAAAGATGGAAGGGGCGGCTGGGCCGCCCCTTCCCGGTTTGGTTCACTTCTTGAAGCTGTCCTTCAGGGAGACGCTGCGGTTGAAGACCAGGTGCTCCGGGGTGGAATCCACGCTGTCCAGGCAGAAGTAGCCCAGGCGCATGAACTGGAAGGAGGGCGCGGTATGGCCCAGCTTCTCGGTCTTCTCATAGGCTTCCGCCGCCTCCCGCAGGCCCCGCTCCACCTTGCAGCCGGTGAGGGTCTGGAGGGAGTCGGGATTCAGGCAGTCCAGGAAGTCCTTGTCCGCCCCGTCGGGGTCGGCGTCGGTGAAGAGGTCATCGTAGAGCCGGACCTCGGCGTCCAGGGCGGTGGCGGCGTCCACCCAATGGAGAGTGGCGCCCTTGACCTTGCGACCGTCGGCGGGGTCGCCGCCCCGGCTCTCGGGGTCATAGGTGGCCAGGACCTCGGTGACGTTGCCGTTCTCGTCCTTGACGCAGCCGGTGCAGGTGATGAGGTAGGCGCCCTTCAAGCGGCACTCGGGGCCGTTGGGGGTCAGGCGCTTATACTTGGGCACGGGGACCTCCAGAAAGTCATCGGCCTCGATCCAGAGGTTCCGGGAGAAGCTGACCTCCCGGGTGCCGGCGGCGGGGTCCACAGGGTTATTCTCCACGGCGACGGTCTCGGTCTGGCCCTCGGGATAGTTGGTGATGGTGAGCTTCACCGGGTGCAGGACACCCATGACACGCTGGGCGGTCTCATTCAGGTCCTCCCGGAGGCAGTGCTCCAGGAAGCTGTACTCCACCACGTTGGCGGACTTGGCGACGCCGATGCGCTCGCAGAAATTGCGGATGGAGCGGGCGGTGTAGCCCCGGCGGCGCAGGCCGCAGAGGGTGGGCATCCGGGGATCGTCCCAGCCGGAGACTCTCCCCTCCTCCACCAAGCGGCGGAGCTTGCGCTTGCTCATGACGGTGTGGTCGATGCCGAGACGGGCGAACTCGATCTGCCGGGGATGGGCGGGCAGGTCGCAGTGCTCGATGACCCAGTTATAAAGGGGCCGGTGGGCCTCAAACTCCAACGAGCAGAGGGAGTGGGTGATGCCCTCCAGCGCGTCCTGGATGGGGTGGGCGAAGTCGTACATGGGGTAGATGCACCACTTGTCCCCCTGACGGTGGTGGTGCATGTAGTTGATGCGGTAGAGGACGGGGTCCCGCATGTTGAAGTTGCCGGAGGCCAGGTCGATCTTGGCCCGAAGGGTATACTTGCCCTCGGGGAACTCGCCCTTGCGCATCCGATCAAAGAGGTCCAGGCTCTCCTCAATGGGGCGGTCCCGCCAGGGGCTGCGGGCAGGCACGCCGATGCCGCCCCGGTATTCCTTGAACTCCTCCGGGGAGAGTTCGCAGACGTAGGCGAGGCCTTTCTTGATGAGGCCCACCGCCTGGCGGTAATCCTCCTCAAAGTAGTCCGAGCCGTAGAAGAAGCGGTCGCCCCAGTCGAAGCCCAGCCAGTGGATATCCCGCTGGATGGCGTCCACGAACTCTACATCCTCCTTGGTTGGGTTGGTGTCGTCCATGCGGAGGTTGCAGAGGCCGCCGAACTTCTCCGCCGTGCCGAAGTCGATGGTCAGGGCCTTGCAGTGGCCGATGTGCAGGTAGCCGTTGGGCTCCGGCGGGAAGCGGGTGTGGACGGTCATGCCCTCGAACTGTCCGCCGGGGGCGATATCCTCCGCGATGAACGCGTGGATGAAGTTGCGGCTCTCGCCGCCCTCCGTCGCCATGGTCTTGATCTCGTCTGCCATAAGCTGCTTCCATCCCTTCTCTGGGTATCCGGCAAGGCCGGTAAAGATTCTGACGAAAAATTATAGCACTTTCTGTGGATAATTGCAAGAGCGGGGTTGGGTGTGGGCCCTTGCGCTATGGAAAAGCGTTTCCCGCGAACTGAGGTCTCATTCCCCGATCTCCCCTGCCAGGCGGCGGAGGGTCTCTGCCAACTCCTCTCTCGTTGTGAGGAGGTTCAGAACGTCCAGGAGGGCGTTGGGGCTGAGGTGCTCCGGGAGATCCAGGGCTTTGGCCAGGGCCTTCCGCCGTTCCGCGCTGCCGCTGCCGCCGGAGAGGCCCAGGGCGAAGAGGTCCGCTTTCGTGATAGGCTCCCCCGCCGGGGTCTTCTCCCCTTCCTCCTCAAAGGTCGCCCCGCAGCGGCGGAGGACGGAGAGGAGCGTGGCGGGGTCCATGCCCTCCACCCCCAGTTTGCCCTCTTTTCCGGGGCGGCGCTTGCGACGCTCCTTCCCGGCGATGTCCGGGATGTAGGCCTGCTTCACCTTTTCCCTGGGCAGGGCGCCTTTCAGGTGGTTTCGGATGACGAAGCCCGCGCCGTCGCTGTCCGTCAGCAGGATGAGGCCCCGGGTCTCGGCCAGGCGGCGCAGGAGGGCCAGCTTCTCGGCGTCGTGAAAGACGGCAAAGCCCCCCAGCTCCACCACCGTGGCGTCCACCACCTGGGCCAGGGTATTGTGATCGTAGCGGCCCTCCACCACGATGACTTCTCGGATCCTTGGCTTCATTTCTTCCTTGCCCCCAGGTTCACGAGGAGGGTCTTCAGCTCGCCGTTTCCGTCGATGCCCCGCTCGCTCTTCAGGCGCCGGTCCAGGGTCTGGCTCATCTTCACGGCGTCGGCGCACCACTGGGCGGTGGTGCGCTTGGCGGCGGTCAGCAGGAGCTTCGCCGGGTAGTCGGACTTCATGCCCCAGAGCTCCATGAGCCAGGCCCGGTCCTTCCCGGTGTCCAGGGCGATGCGGGCGGTATAGATCCGCCGGAGCTGGCTCCCCAGGGCGGCGTTGATGAGGATGGGCTCCGTCTGGAGCTTCAGAAGGTCCCCCAGGATCCTGGCCGCCAGGTCGTAGTCCCCCTTCAGCACGGCGTCCGAGAGCTTGAAGACCTCCGCCGAGAGCTGGGGGTCCGCCACGGCGTCGATGTCCTTCTCCGTGATGGTCTTCCCCTTGGCGTAGGCCGCGATCTTGCCGATCTCCTGGACGAGGCCCGTCATCAGGGACCCGCAGGTGAAGATCAGATACTCCGCCGTCTGGCGGTCGATGTCCTTGTCCAGGGCCCGGAAGCGCCGGGACACCCAGGCCACCAGGTCGCTGCCGGAGACCGGTGCGAACTCCACCGCCTCCACGTGGTCGCTGATGGCCTTGCAGAGCTTCTTCATGGTCTTGTTGGGCTTGTAGGCCACGGTATCGTAGACGAAGACCAGGCAGCCGTAGTCCGGCAGGTCCGAGAGGAGGGCGATGAGCTTCTCCCGCTGGTCCTCCCCCAGCTTAAAGATATCCCAGTCCGTCACCACGGTCAACGTGCGCTCCGCCATCATGGGCATGGCCTCCACCACCTCGGCGAGAGCCTCCGCCGTCAGGGTCTTGCCGTCCAGGGCGTGGTCGTTGAACTCCTCAAAACCCGCCGGGATGAGCTTTCTCCGCAGCTCACTCAGATAGTGGCTCCGGAGGTAGGTCTCCTCACCGTAGAAAATGTAGGCCGGGCCCGGCGTGCCTGCCGCCAGGTCCTCCTTGAACTTCCGGAGGGCGGCGCCCTCCCGTTTTTCCGCCATACTTGTCCTCCTAATGTACGCTGAGCCGCAGGTCCCCCTGCAGGTCGGTCCGATAGATGGTGATGCCCCGCTCCGACAGGCGCTCCATGGCCTGGTCGCTGGGGTGTCCGTAGGAATTGCTGCCCACGCTGATGAAGGCCGTCTCCGGCCGCAGGGCGTCCAGCAGCTCCGCCGAGGTGGAGTATTTGGACCCGTGGTGGCCCACCACCAGGGCCTCGATGTCCGGCAGATCGTAGCGCTCGATGAGCCGCTGCTCCATCTCCGTGTCGATGTCCCCGGTGATGAGCAGGTCATAGTCCCCGGCGGAGACCAGGTAGACAAGGCCCCGCTCGTTGGAGCTGTCGTCCCCCAGGGGCGGGTAAACGGTGAGGGTGGCCTCCCCCAAAGGGAGGGTGGTCTCCTCCGTGATGAAGCGGACCTCGGTGCCGTGGGCCTCCGCCGCGGCCAGGATCGCCGCCTGGGCGTCGGTGTCGCCGCCGTCCGGCGGGCAGAGCAGGGTCTCCGCCCCCACCCGCTCCAAAAGGCCCTGGACGCCGGAGACATGATCATAATCGTAGTGGGTCAGGAGAAGGTAGCGGAGCTGGCGGCAGCCGGCGCTCTGCAGGGCCTCCGCCGCGATGCCGCCGGCGTCCTTCCAGCGGTTGAGACTGCCGCAGTCCGTCAGGGCGAAGTCCCCCTGAGAGGAGAGGATGACGCTCTGGCCCTGGCCCACGTCCAGGATCTCGGCGTTGAGGCTGCCGTAGGCGTAGCGCAGGGACCCCAGGTACACGGCGTAGAGGAGGCAGGCGGCGGAAAGCCCCGCCGAGAGGAGCCACTTCCGCTTCCCCTTCTCCCGGGAGAGCCAGGCGATGCCGAAGAGCAGGTAGAGGAGCCCCAGCCAGTACTTGAGGTAGGGATTGCTAAAATAGAGGGCGTGGTAGGGGATCTTCGCCAGGAGCCCTGCCATCCAGAGGAGGTAGCGGACCAGAAGCCCCGGCAGGAAGGCCAGGATCGGCCCCAGGGGCAGCCAGAGGAAGCTCAGCGCCACCGCCAGCAGCCCGCCGCAGAAGATGAGCCCCACGCACCAGAGGCAGAGGAGATTGCTGACCGGTGAAATGAGGGTCAGGCTGTTGAAATACACGGCGCAGAGGGGCGTGGTGAAGACCATGGCCCCCAGGGAGACGGAGACGCTGCCGCTGAGAAAGCGGCCCGCCGCCCCCAGGTCCCGGCCCTTGCCCAGCCAGTCGCTGAGCTTGGGCGTCACCCAGAGGATGCCGCCGATGGCGGCGAAGGAGAGCTGCAGACTGACGGAGGCCGCGGCGAAGGGATTTGCCAGCAGGATGAGGAGCAGGGCCGCGAAGATGGCGGTGAGACTGTCCCGCTCCCGGCCGAAGAGGGGCGCCAGGAGCAGGAACGAGAGCATCACGCAGGCCCGCAGCACCGAGGGCGAGGCCCCGGAGAGCAGGGCGTAGAAAAGGAGCAGCGGCAGGCCCAGGAAGGCCGTGAGCCGCCGCCGGTGGCGGCCCAGGACCAGATAGAGAAGCTCCATGAGGTAGGCACAGTGCATCCCGGAGATGGCGAGAAGGTGGTAAAGCCCCACCTCTGAGAGGTCGTCCCCGGCCTTCTGGGGGATGCCGCTGCGGTCCCCGGTGAGGATCGCCGTGAGGAAGGGGGCGGAGTCCTCAGAGAAAATGGCGTCGATGCGCTCCGCCATGGCACGGGCCGTCCGCTGGGGGAGCCAGCGAAGGCTCCCGGCGCTGCCGCTCTCCACGGTCTCCTCCCCTCTCCGGTAGCAGAGGAGGAAGACGCCCTTGGACGTGAAGCTCCGGATCTCCTCGCCCCGGACCGACCGGGCGCTGCCGAAGCGCACATCACAGGTGACGATGTTCCCCGGCTCCAGTCCCAGCAGGACCTCGCTCCCATAGTAGACGGCCTTGCCGGGGGTGAGGCCATTCAGCCGGACGGTGACCTTGGCGCCGTACTCCGTGGCCTCCGGATACTCGCAGAGGGTCATGGTGACGGCCTCCCGCTCCGTGTCCGCCAGCAGCTCCGCCGGGGAGAGGACCAGCTGGGTGTAGAGGGCGTTGTACCCAAGGCCCGCCGCCAGGGCGCAGCCCAGCAGCAGCGCCCGCCGCCGGGGAAGATCGGTCCTGCGCAGCAGGAAGACCGCCAGGGCCGTCAGGGCAAGGCAAAGCCCTGCCCCCGGCAGGCAAAGCGACGGCGGCAGCAGATATTGCGCCAGGAAGATCCCCAGGGAGCATCCCCCGCCCAGGAGAGCCAGTCGTCTCACAGTTGACCTCCAGAAGGAGTCGGGTCCTCTGTCAAGCCAAGAAGATAGTCCACGCTGACAGCGTAAAAACCCGCCAATTTGATGATGAGATCCAGCGGGAAATCCCGTAAGCCCTTCTCATACCGGCGGTACACGTTCGGATGGATGCCGAGATATTCCGCTACCGCCTTCTGCGTCAGGTCGTGGTCTTCCCGCAGATCATAGAACCGTCGATAGTACAACCAATATCACCTCTCTATGAGAGGTTACCATTCGGTTGTTTTTTATTCTGAGAAGTGAACCATTCGGTTGACTTTTCCAGCAAAACCAAGTATACTATCTCCATCCTCCCTTGTAAAGATGGAACTGACACACACGGAACGGGGGCATCAATTTTCCGTCAAAACGGAGGAAAACCGTTTCCAGCCGTTGCAGGACCTTCCCAGACATGGTAGGATGAGGACAGCGGACCGGCTCGTCCGCAGCACACGCGGCATGGCCGCAGAAAGTAAAGAAGGAGAATGCCAATGAAACGACTCGTTACCCTCCTGGTCACCGCCCTCCTGATGACGGCGGCGCTCTGCGTCTCCGCCTCAGCGGCAGACTACCAAAGTGCGGCAGAAGACCTCTCCGCCATCGGCATGTTCCGGGGCACCGTGAACGGCGGCTTTGAGCTGGACCGGGCTCCCAAGCGCTCCGAGGCCGCCATCATGTTGGTGCGGCTCTACGGCGCCGAGGAGGAGGCCGCCGCTGCCTACCAGAGCGGCGAGATCAGCCACCCCTTCAAGGACGTGGGCCCCATCGCCTCCTCCTATGTGGCCTGGCTCTATACCAAGGGCATCACCAAGGGCGCCACTGCCACCACCTTCAACTCCAATGCTGCCTGCACGGACAAGAACTATGTGGTCTTCCTGCTCCGCGCCCTGGGCTATGAGGACGGGAAGGACTTCCAGTACGCCGACTCCCTGACCTTTGCGGAGAAGCTGGGCTTCTATCAGGCGGACTACTTTGAGGGTCCCTTCCTGCGGGACGACCTGGCGGCCATCACCCTCCAGGCCCTGGCCACCGACAAAAAGGGCGGCGAGACCTATCTCCTCAAGAGCCTCATCGACACCGGCGCCGTGGACGCCACCAAGGCCAAGAATCTGACAGAAAAAATTGAGAACTATCGGGCGCTCACTCGGGCGACCGATGCCGTGGATTCCGTCTCCCAGGATACGAATTCCCTCACTCAGGCCAGAGGCACTGTTCAGTACGCCGGCGACACGATGGATGTCAGTTTCGACAGTTCGACCAGGGAGAAGATCGTCCTCCGCAATGGAAAGGTCCAGCTCTCTTCCGAGACCAAAATCACGCAGAACGGCGAGACCACCTAAAGCGGTACGTGGATCAAGGATGGCTGGCTTTACATCTATACCAAGGATGGCGGCGTTACTGCAAAGAACAAGGTCGCCGTGGATGACAGCATGACGGATGCAGACCTGGCGGAAGTGGAATGCAATCAGGTCGATAAGGTCGGTCTGTCCGCGATCAAGTCGATCTCTGTGGTAAAGGACGGTCTTACCTCTTACTACAGTGTAGATGTGGACGCAAGTGCGGCGGCTTTCCTCTCTGGTATTCTTGAGAATTATGTGGATGAGGACGACAAAGACCTCACCAGCATTGAAGTCAGCGATATCAAGGTGACCTACACTGTGAACGGCCAGGATGTGCTGGGTGCTATGACGACATCCTTCCGGTTGAAGATCGTTTATGCCAGCGGCGAATTCCAGGGCGATCCTATGGTCATGGATATGAAGTATACGGTTGCCTCCAACATCCTGGCTACCGGTAATGCCGTCAGCATCACCTTCCCTGATTTCTCTGACTATGTCATTTTGAATTAAGTTTCCCTCGTCTCACCGGCAGAGAGAGCCATCTTCCCATGAGACAAATGCCGCCCCGCAGAAACTGCGGGGCGGCATTCTTTCTGTGGCGGACCCCCGGCGCGCAGCGAAGCGCCCGTCCTCTGTCCGGCAATGCCGCTCCGCGGCGAGCCGGACAGCAGGCACCCTCGATAGAAGCAGGCAGCCGACCAGGGACTCCCGTCCCCCGTCCCCCGGGGAAAAGTCCAGGAAGGGGCACCTCTTCCTAGTTTCCGCCGCCGGTGGCGGCGGAAAGAACGGGATCATTTTTCGCCGCAGCGTGTACGCGGCGAAAAATCCCTCTCACGCAGTGACGTGTAAAACCGCCCCGGCCCACTCGTGGGCCGGGGCAGTTTTGCGCCCAAGCGAAGTGCTTCTTTATTTGCTGGAACGGAAAAGCCATCCCCGCGAGGAAACTCTCGCCCGAAATGCCAATTTCGGGCGAAACTTGCCTTTAGCCCGGCGGCCAGGTCATGTCCCGGCCGGAGAGCACATGGAAGTGCAGGTGGAACACCGTCTGCCCCGCCTGCTCCCCGATGTTGGATACCACCCGGTAGCTCTCGAGGCCCAGGTCCTTCGTGAGCTTGGCGATGACCTCAAAAATGTGGGCCACCACGGCACTGTTCTCCGGCGTCACGGCGGAGACAGAGGAGATGTGGGCCTTGGGGATCACCAGGAAGTGGGTCGGGGCCTGGGGCGCGATGTCGTAGAACGCGTAGCAGAGCTCGTCCTCGTAGACCTTATTGCTGGGGATCTCGCCCCCGGCGATCTTGCAGAACAGGCAATCAGACATGGGTCAAGCCTCCTTCTTCATGATTTTTGGTGTAAAGTAATTTTATGTTACAGTCTTTCTCATTGGCGGTTTGGGAGGACCGCGAAGAACGTCAGATCCTCCGTTCCGGTATTCATCAGGCTGTGGCTGTGGCCCTGGGGGCAGTAGCTGCAGTCGCCGGGACCCAGGGTCTCCCTCTCCCCGTCGCAGAGCATGGTCCCGTGGCCGGAGACGATGTAGATGACCTCGTAATTGCTCTCGTGGGTGTGGAGGCCGATGGACGCACCGGGGATCAGCTTTCCCTGGAGGATGCCACCCAGCTCGTCCTGGAAGCGGCGGGAGGCCACCTCCTTCTCTCCGCCCTTCATGTTGGGGGTCACCGCCAGGGGGATGGCGTCAAAGTCGATCTTCATAGGTCCTCCCCTTCTCCCGCCCGGGGCGGGTGATGGTACCCGGCGGGGTCTCCCCCGCCGGGAGCTTGGTTTCTTAGAGCTTACCGGCAACGAAGTCGTCCACGCTGGCCAGGGCGTCGTCGATCTTCAGAAGGTCGCTGCCGCCGCCCATGGCGCTATCAGGCTTGCCGCCGCCCTTGCCGCCGCAGATGCCGCAGACCTGCTTGACAAGCTCGCCGGCCTTGATGCCGCGCTTGACGGCCTCGGGGCCGCAGACGGCCTGGAAGGTGATCTTCTCGCCGTTGACGCTGGCCAGGACCGCCACCACGGAAGGCTCCTTGTCCCGGAGGAAGTCGCCCATCTGGCGCAGGGCCGCGGCGTCCATGCCATCCTTGTGGGCGGTGAGGACCTTGATGCCGCCCACATCCTTGGCGCTCATGAGGAAGCTCCGTGCCTCGCCCAGGGAGGCCTCGGCCTTCATCTGCTCCAGGTGCTGGCGGAGATCCTTCATCTCCGTGAGCTGCTGCTCGATGCGGTTGTCCAGCTCGCCGGGGGTGGTCTTCAGGATCTGGGCGGCGCGGAGGAGCATCTGCTGGTTGGCGTTGATGGTCTCCAGGGTCAGGCGGCCCACGGTGGCCTCGATGCGGCGGACGCCGGAAGCAACGCTGCCCTCGCTCTTGATGCGGAAGGCGCCGGCCTTGGCGGTGTTGTCCAGGTGGGTGCCGCCGCAGAACTCCATGGAAACGTCGCCCATCTCCACCACTCGGACCACCTCGCCGTACTTCTCGCCGAAGGCGGCGACGGCGCCCTTCTTCTTGGCCTCCTCAATGGGCAGGACCTCGGTGATGACGGGATAGCCCTCCAGGATGGCCTCGTTCACGAGGCTGCTGATCTCAGCGAGCTGGTCGGGGGTGATGGACTCAAAGTGGGTGAAGTCGAAGCGCAGGCGGTCGGGCTCCACCAGAGAGCCGGCCTGGTGGACATGGTCGCCCAGGACCTTCTTCAGGGCGGCATCCAGCAGATGGGTGGCGCTGTGGGCCCGCATGACGGCCTTGCGGCGCTCCATATCCACGGTGGAGAGGACTTCCTCCCCCACCCGGAAGCTGCCGCTCTTCACGGTGCCGGTGTGCATGAACTTGCCGCCCTTGTTCTTCTGAACGTCGGTGACGGTGAACTCCGCGCCGGAGGCGGTGCGGATCACACCGTGGTCGGCCACCTGGCCGCCCATCTCGGCGTAGAAGGGGCTCTTATCCAGGACGATCATGCCCTCCACCCCGGCGACGATCTCGTCCCGGAGCTCGCCCTCAGCGGCGAGAGCCACGATGTGGGAGGGGTAATCCTTCAGATGGTTGGCATCATAGCCGTCGAACTCGGTGGAGGGGATCTCCTTGCCGAACTCGATGCCGGCCCAGCCCAGGTCGCCCAGGGCCTTGCGGGCCTCTCTCGCCCGCTCCTTCTGCTCCCGCATGAGCTTCTGGAAGCCCTCCTCGTCCACGCTGAGGCCCTCATCCCGGGCCATCTCGATGGTGAGGTCGATGGGGAAGCCGAAGGTATCGTAGAGCTTGAAGGCGTCGGCGCCGGAGAAGGTGGTCTCGCCCTTGGCCTTGTGCTCGGCCAGCATCTCGGAGAAGATCTTCATGCCGCCGTCGATGGTCTTGGCGAAGCTCTCCTCCTCGGTGCGGACGACCTTGGTGATATAGGCGGCCTTCTCCCGCATGTCCTTGTACTCGCCCTCGTTGACCTGGACCACGGTCTCCACAATCTCATAGAGGAAGGGACGGTCCACACCCAGGAGCTTGCCGTGACGGGCGGCCCGGCGCAGCAGGCGGCGCAGGACATAGCCCCGGCCCTCGTTGCTGGGCAGGACGCCGTCGCAGATGAGGAAGCTGGAGGCCCGGATATGGTCCGTGATGATGCGCAGGGACACATCGTGCTCGTGGCTCTCGCCGTAGTGGGCGCCGGTGATCTCGCTGACCTTGTTGGTGATGTGCATGACGGTATCCACATCGAAGAGGGAGTTCACGTTCTGCACCACGCAGGCCAGGCGCTCCAGGCCCATGCCGGTATCGATGTTCTTCTGCTTGAGCTCGGTGTAGTTGTTGTGGCCGTCGTTATCGAACTGGGTGAAGACGTTGTTCCAGACCTCGATATAGCGGTCGCAGTCGCAGCCCACGGTGCAGCCGGGCTTGCCGCAGCCGTGCTCAGGGCCGCGGTCATAGTAGATCTCGGAGCAGGGGCCGCAGGGACCGGCACCGTGCTCCCAGAAGTTATCCTCCTTGCCAAAGCGGAAGATGCGGTCCTCCGGGATGCCGATCTTCTCGTGCCAGATGTTGAAGGCCTCGTCATCGTCCTGATAGACGGAGGGATAGAGGCGGTCCTTCTCCAGGCCCACCACCTCGGTCAGGAACTCCCAGGACCAGGTGATGGCTTCCTTCTTGAAGTAATCACCGAAGGAGAAGTTGCCCAGCATCTCGAAGAAGGTGCCGTGGCGGTCGGTGTGGCCGATGTTGTCGATGTCGCCGGTGCGGATGCACTTCTGGCAGGTGCAGACCCGGTGACGGGGGGGCTCCTCCTCGCCCTTGAACCAGGGCTTCATGGGAGCCATACCGGCGTTGATGAGGAGCAGGGACTTGTCGTTCTGGGGGATCAGGGAGAAGCTGGGCAGACGCAGGTGGCCGTTCTTCTGCTCAAAGTAGCTGAGGAACATCTCCCGCAGCTCGTTGAGGCCGTAGTAAGGATGGGACATGGTGGTTACTCTCCTTTATTCGTCAAATTTCTTTGTCGTTGGTGATGGCATCCAGCTCGCGCCGGAGGTTTTCAAAAAAGCGGGAAATGTGCAGCCCGTCCGCCAAGGCGTGGTGGACATAGAGGGTCACAGGGATCTGGACCCGGCCGTTCTCCTCCCGGTACTGGCCCCAGGAGATCCGGGGATGGCTGTCCCCCGGCATGCCGCTGGGGAGCTTGATCTGCACGTAAGGGAGCCAGGGGACGCTGGAGATGAAGAAGTGATCCAGGACGTCTCCCCCCTCCGCCAGGACGCCCTTTTCGATGGCGGCGGCCTGGTTGGCCTTGCCCTGGGCGCAGAAGGCGCGGATGTCGGTGATGCCGCCGTCCACGTCCACGTAGACATAGGCGCCGTCGGGCTTCATGGCGGTGTAGGAGGGTTGGCAGAGGTCGTACTCCACCACTGTGCCGTCCGGCAGCAGGCGGCGGCGCAGCTCCGGCACGGCATTGCCCGCCCGGGTGACCGCGAAGAGGAAGCTCAGGAAGAAGGGCAGGCCCTTTTCCCGGATGGCGGACAGGAAGTCCGTGATGTCCACCATCACGGTGGCGCCCGCCCAGGGGTCCGCCATGGCGGAGAAGTAGGCAAACTGCCCCGCCCGGGGGCTCTGGGACATGTCGATGATCTTTTTTGCCATGGGGTCTCCCCTTTCCAACAAAAAATGCTCCGCCCCCACGAATAGGGGCGAAGCATGGCTTCACGGTACCACCCTAATTATCCTCCCACAGGGAGGCATCTTACGCCATCCGGTAACGGGGATGAACCGATCCGTTCCTCACGGAGCGCTCCCAAGGGGCTGCCTCACGGCCTTGGCAAGGGGCTCGCACCCTCTCCCCTCTCGCTGAGCCGGATCCGTGAAGCTGACTTGTTCACAGCGTCTTTTCCGATTACCTGACTATTATATCCGTTTCCCCGGATTTGTCAACGGATTTCGGCGGATTTTCATTCAAAAACCGGGCGGGTCTCCCCCGCCCGGTCCGTTTTTCAGAATGCCACGTGCATGAAGAGCGCCACGCAGCAAAGAATGGCCGCGAGAGGCACGTAGACATAGCGCCCCACGCTGTACCAAAGGGTGCCGCGCTGTCTGCCGCTGCCGGTATTGATGGCGGAGAGGAGCTCGTCCTTTTTCATCACGTAGAACCAGGACACCGCCCCCAGGGTAGCGCCGATGGGGATGATGTAGATGGAGACGAGATCCATCCAGGGGCCCCACTTGTCGATGGTCTCCATCCCGATGCCGAAGCCCAGGCAGAGGACGCAGAGAAGGATCAGGGTCCAGGTGCGGCTGAGCTTGGGGAACCTGTGCATCAACGACTCTGCCACAGCCTCGAACATATTCTGCAGGGAGCTGACACCGGCGAAGATCATGGCCACGTAAAGGATCACGGCAAAGAGCCGGCCCAGGGGGATATCCTGCAGGATGGTGGGCAGGGTCACGAAGAGGAGGCTGGGACCCGCGCCCACGTCCAGCCCGTAGGAGAAGCAGGCGGGGATGATGACGAGGGCCGCCACCACCGCCGCAATGGTATCAAAGAGGGCGGTGTGCTGGCCCACATCCACCACGTCCTCCTCTTTCGAGAGGTAAGCGCCGTAGACGATCATGCCGCTGCCGGTGACGGAGAGGGAGAAGAAGGCCTGGCCCATGGCCCAGATCCAGATCATAGGGTCCTTCAAAGCCTCCCACCGGGGGGTGAACATGAAGCGGTACCCCTCCGCCGCGCCGGGCAGAAAGGCCACCCGCACCGCCAGCACCAGGAAGATGAGGAAGAAGAGGGGCATCATCACCTTGTTGGTCTTCTCGATGCTGTGGGCCCCCAGGAAGAGGGTCAGAAGCGTCCCCACCACCACGATGACGTGGTAGGGGATCACGGAGTAGGGCGTCCCGGAGAAGGCCCCGAACCAGGTCGCGGCGTCCGCCGTCAGGAGGGTGCCCAGGACGGAGTCCACCAGGGCCTTCAGGACATAGGTCACGATGACGGCGTAGCCGATGGCGATGCAGAGGGAACCCGCGAGAGGCAGCCAGCCCAGGATGCCGCCGGCCTTTCCCATGGCCTTGCCGCGGGTAGCCCAGGCGCTTTCATAGGCCCCCAGGGTGCCGGTGCCCGCCCGGCGGCCCATGGCGAACTCCGCCGGGAGGCCCACGTAGCTGAAGATGGCGACGAACAGGAGGTAGATCAAAAGGAAGGCCCCGCCGCCGTTGCTGCCCATCTTGTTGGGGAAGCCCCAGACATTGGCCATACCCACCGCAGAGCCCACCGACGCCAGGATGAAGCCCCAGCGGCTGGCAAAGCTCTTGGTCTTCGCGTGCTTGTTCATGTTGTTCCCTCTCTCCGCCGGGATGGCCCCGGCTCTTTCTTTTCCATAAGCGAAGGAGCCCGTCTCCGGGCTCCCCGGCCCACCGCTTTCCCCGGCAGCTCTTTTCCATTTTAAAGCTTTGACGCGAAAAAGTCAAGGGGCCGGGGAGGGAAAATTCCGGAAAGGCCGACCTTTTCCCGGGAAAAAGCCTCAGGGCCGCCCCTTCGGGCGGCCCTGAGAGGATCATTCTCCCATTTTGAGAATGAGATCTTCCAAAAATCTCAGTCAGAAAGGCAGAAGCAAGGGGGAATCCCTTTACTCCTCCCCTACCAGCTCCCGGCCCATGAGAACGCCCATGACGGAGGACATCATGAGGCCCCGGGTCCAGCCGGAGGAGTCGCCCAGGCAGTGGAGGCCCTGGAGGTTGGTGCGGAAGTGCTCGTCCATCTTCACCCGGTTGGAGTAGAACTTCAGCTCCGGGGAGTAGAGCAGGGTCTCGTAGGAGGCGAAGCCCGGTACCACGCAGTCCATGGCCTGGATGAAGTGGATGATGTTGGTCATGGCACGGTAGGGCATGGCGGCGGTGATGTCACCGGCCACGGCATCCGGCAGGGTGGGCCGGATGTTGGACTGGGCCAGCTCCTTCTGCCAGGTGCGCTTGCCGTCCAGGATGTCGCCGAAGCGCTGGACCAGGATCTGGCCGTTGGCCAGCATATTGGTGAGCTCGCCCACCTTCTGGGCATAGGCAATGGGCTGGTTGAATGGCACGGAGAAGTTGTGGGAGCAGAGGATGGAGAGGTTGGTGTTGTCGCTCTTCACCTCTTTGTAGGAGTGGCCGTTGACCACCGCTAGGTTGTTGTCGTAGTTCTCCTGGCTGACGAAGCCGCCGGGATTCTGGCAGAAGGTGCGGACCTTATTCTTGAAGGGCCGGGGATAGCCCACCAGCTTGGACTCATAGAGGACCCGGTTCACGGTCTCCATGACCTCGTTGCGGACCTCCACCCGGACGCCGATATCCACAGTGCCGGGGGCATGGGCGATGTTGTGCTCCGCGCAGAGCTTCTCCAGCCAGTCCGCGCCCCGGCGGCCGGTGGCGACCACGGTGTGCTTGGCGTAGATCTCCAGGTCCACCTTGCCGTTGGAGATGGAGACGCCCTTGCAGACGTCGCCCTCCAGAATGAGGTTCTGGCACTCATAGCCAAAGTACATCTCCACGCCGTTTTGCTGCAGGTACTGCTCGATGGCGTAGTAGATGCCCTGGGCCTTCTCGGTGCCCATGTGGCGGATGGGGCAGTCCACCAGCTTCAGTCCCGCCTGGATGGCACGGCGGCGGATCTCCTTGCGCTCCTCCTCGTGGCCCAGGCCCTCGATGTGGGGGTCCGCGCCGAACTCCAGGTAGATCTTGTCGGCATAGTCGATGGTCTCCTGGGCAAGCTCCGGGGTGATGAGGGTGGGCAGGTCGCCGCCCACCTCGTAGCTCAGGGAAAGCTTGCCGTCGGAGAAAGCGCCGGCGCCGGAGAAACCGGTGGTGATGTGGCAGTAGGGCTTGCAGTTCACGCAGCGGCCGGTCTTGGACTTGGGACAGCGGCGGTTCTCCACCGCCTGGCCCTTCTCCACCATGACGATCTTCTGATGGCTGCCCTTGCGGATCATCTCCAGGGCGGTGAAGATGCCGGCGGGGCCGGCTCCGATGATGACAACGTCGGTATTCATAGTTTTCTCCTCTTTGTCGCAGTGGGTTTTCTTACTTAGCGGAGAGCTCCACTCTCCGCCGCAGCAGTGACCAGGCGGGGACCGCCTGGGGAAGCTTCATTTTCAGGATGGTCTGGGGGGTCTTTGGCTCCTCCACAGGGGTGCCGTCCTCCAGGAAGATCTCCGGCGCGGTGAAAGCGAAGGGCCGGGTGTCCGGGCCCACGGCCTCCAGCTCCTCCCCGGTGCGGAACTTGTTCCGGAGGGAGAGGGTGGCGTTGCCTGCCTCATCGCAGTCCGTCACCAGGGCCACCACCTGCCACTCCCGGAGGTAGCGGGAGGTGGCGTAGTACTGCCCCGGCGGACCGAAGAGGAAGCCGGTGGAGTAGGGCCGGTGGCTGACGTGCTCCACCTCGTCCCGCCAGACGGGGTCCATCTCCCGCCCCTCCGCCGCGGCGTCCAGGCCGTGGCGGTAGGCTCCCGTCACGATGGCGGCGTAGTAGGCGGATTTGGCACGGCCCTCGATCTTCAGGCAGTCCACCCCGGCATCCCGGAGCTCCGGGAGGTGGTCGATGGTGCACATGTCCCGGGAGTTCATAATGTAGCTGCCCTTCTCGTCCTCAAAGACCGGGAAGTACTCTCCCGGGCGTTTCTCTTCCATCAGGGCGTACTGGTAGCGGCAGGGCTGGGCGCACTCGCCCCGGTTGGAATCCCGGCCGGTCATGTAGTTGCTGAGCAGGCACCGCCCGGAGTAGCTGACGCACATGGCCCCGTGGCAGAAGGTCTCGATCTCCAGCTCTTTCGGGGTCCTGGCCCGGATCTCCGCGATCTCGGTAAGGCTCAGCTCCCGGGCCAGCACCACCCGGCTGGCGCCCAGGTCGTGCCAGGCCCGGGCGCACTCGTAATTCGCGATGGACTGCTGGGTGGAGACGTGGCGCTCGCAGCGGGGAGCGTACTTCCCCGCAAGGGTAAAGACCCCCAGGTCCGCCAGGATCAGGGCGTCGACCCCGGCGTCCTGGAGGAGCTCCAGATGCGCCGGGAGGCTTACGACCTCGTTGTTCCTTGGCATGGTGTTCACGGTGCAGTGGACCTTGACGCCGTGCTCGTGGGCAAAGGTCACGGCTTTCGGCAGCTCCTCCGGGGAGAAATTCCCGGCGAAGGCCCGCATCCCGAAGGCGGTCCCCGCGAGGTAGACGGCGTCCGCCCCGTAGAGAACGGCCATCCGCAGCCGTTCCCAGTCTCCTGCCGGAGCCAGCAGCTCCGGCACCTTCCGCTTATCCGCCATAGTCGCCGCTGGCCAGGAAGGCGTTGTGCTCAGAGAGCGTGGTGGAGAAGTGGTGCTTGCCGTCCTTGCCCAGGGCATAGTAGTAGTAATCCGTGGTCTCCGGGTGGAGGGCGGCGTCGATGGAGGCGATGCCGGGGTTGGCGATGGGCGTGGGGGGGAGCCCTGCGTGGGTGTAGAGGTTATAGGGGGAGTCCACCTTCTTGTCGGCGTTGGTGAGGGCTCCCTCGTGGTCCGGCAGGGCGTAGAGCAGGGCGGCATCGATGTTCAGCATCTTATAGGTGCCGTGGCTGCCGCTGTCGTTGAGTCGGTTATAGATGACGGAGGCGATCTTGGCGTGGTCTGTACCGTCGGTCTCCTTCTCGATGAGGGAGGCGATGGTGATGATCTCCTTCAGGCTGTAGCCGGACTCCTCCACCGCCTGCATCCGCTCCTCGGTCATCTTGCGGTTGAAGTTGTCCAGCAGGCGCTTGATGGCGGAGGCAGGCTTCTCGTTCAGGTAGAACTCGTAGGTGTCCGGGAAGAGGTAGCCCTCCAGCCGGGAGAGCTCGCCGGTATCCTTGATGAAGTCATAGGTAAAGCTGGCGGTCTTGGCGGCCTCGGTCAGGGCCTCCTCGGTGTTGACGCCCTTGCTGGCAAGGAGCGCCAGGATCTGCTGGACGGTGTAGCCCTCGGGGATGGTGACCTTCACCACGTCGGCGTTCAGGTTGCCAGAGGCATTGTGCATGGCGGAGATCAGGGCCAGATAGTCCATGTCCTGATTGAGGGTATAGGTGCCGATGCCGATCTTGCTCTCGGCGTGGCTGAGGCGGCCCACCAGCTTGAAAAGCCAGGGGTAGTCGATGAGCCCGTCTGCTTTCAGCTTCTTTGCGATGCTGGAGAGATCGTCCTCCGCCGTGATCTCCACCTCCGCCTCCACCGGTGCCCGGTTGAAAGAGCAGAACTCGCTGACCACCAGCCAGCCGCTGCCTGCCAGGATGGCGGAGATCACCAGCACGAAGAGGAGATACGGGATGAGCCGCACCCGTCTGCGGCGCTTCTTCCGGGGACGGTGCTCCTCCGCCCGGCGGACTTCCCGGGCATCCCAGCTGGCGGTATCCTGTTGGTTGTTTCTTGGCATAGTAAACCTCCCGTGCCCGGGCGGGAAGGACTTCCCTTCCGGGCGCTGAATTTCACGGAACAGGGGGGATCTTCCGGGTTTTCCTCCCCTTTTGCCGGGTCAGGCTCCCCTCCCCCATCTCCTGCATAGGATAGGGCAGAAGGGAGGGGATGGGTATGTGCTTCAATTCCGGCAATAACTGCTCCTGTCTCTGGTGGATCATTATCATCGTTCTGCTGCTTTGCTGCTGCGGCGGCAATGGCTGCGGGAACAGCTGCGGCAACGGCTGCGGCTGCGGGAACAACGACGGCTGCGGCTGCTGCTGATCCCGGGCAAGGGGGACGCGGAGCGTCCCCTTTCCGCCGCCGGAGATCGGGACAGGCCCTCAGAGAAGGCCCTGGGCCCGCCGCCAGACCTCGGCGGCGATATCCTCGATGCTCCGGGGCCCGCCGTCCCGGGCGCAGCGGATCACGGTCCAGCCGCAGTCCCGCACGATCTCCTGGGCGGCAGCCCGGCAGTTTTTGAGATAGGTCTCATCCTGCTCGTGGATGTCCGCGTGGGTGCCGGTGGCAGCCTCCCGCTGGCGCATCATCTTTTCCGTGATCTCCGTGGGCATGTCGAGATAGAGCACGAGATCCGGCTCCGGCAGGCCCATCAGGCGATACTCCGTGTCAAAGAGCCAACGGAGGAAGTCCTTCCGTTCGCCGGGCAGCAGCTTGGATGCCTGGTGCACGGCGTTGGAGGTGGTGTAGCGGTCCGCTACCACAAGGCCCCCGGCCTCGTAGAAGGGACCCCAGTCCTGCTTGTAGGAGGCGTAGCGGTCCATGGCGTAGAAGAGGGACGCGGCGTAGGCGTTGACGTCCCCGGGGTGCTTGCCCAGGTTCCCGTCCAGGTACTCCTGGACCATGGCCGCCGAGGGCTTTCCGTAGCGGGGGAAATTGATGTGCTGGTAGGGGATGTTCTCCCGGGCCAGGCGCTCACAGAGGAGCCGGGACTGGGTGGCCTTGCCTGATCCGTCCGTCCCCTCGAAAACGATGAGCTTTCCTCTCATTTTTTCCGCTTCTCCTTTCGGACATGCACAAGAAAGAGCGGCAGCTTCATCATCCGGCCGATGCGCTTGGGCTCCCTGCAGAGGCGGTAAAACCACTCCAGGCCGTGATCGGACCAGAACTTCGGCGCCCGCTCCACCACCCCGGCGAAGACATCCAGACTGCCGCCGAGACCGCAGAGGAGATGAGCCCCGGTCTCCGGGCCCCATTTCGCCATCCAGAGCTCCTGCTTGGGGGCCCCCAGGCAGACAAAAACGCAGTCCGCCCCGCTCTGCCGGATGGCCTCCGCCACCGGGGCGTCGTCCTTGAAATAGCCGTCGTGGGTCCCGGCGATCTTTAAACCGGGATACTGGGCCGCCAGGCGCTCCGCCGCCTGCTCCGCGACGCCGGGCTTGGCACCCAGGAGGTAAAGGGACTTCCCCTCTTTGGCCATCTCCCCCATGAGCCCTGCGGCGAACTCGATGCCGGGGGTCTTCTCCTTCAGGGGCGTGCCCAGCATGGCGGTGCCTTTGATGATGCCGATGCCGTCCGGCAGCACCAGGTCCGCGCCGTTGACGGCGCGCATGGCCGCCGGGTTCTCCCGGCAGACCTCCACGATCTCCGGGTTGGGGGTCACCACGTAGTGGCAGCCCTCCTCCGTCAAAAGGCGCGCGCCGGCGGCCACGGCCTCCGCCATGGTGAGGTCATCAAAGCCCACGCCCAGTACATCGATCCGCACGAGATCACTCCTTGCTGTTTCTCGTTCCGCTGCCCTCTCCCGCCGCCCATTCGGGCAGCTTTGGGATAAGGCATACGCATACAGGATAGATGATACCACAGTTCCCCCCGTTTGTCCAATCCTAAAATCACATGGCGGGAAGAAGCGGCGCGGAAGCCCCCGGGAGCCGGGCAGAAAGAAAGGGCGGGAGCACCGCTCCCGCCCTTTCCTGTTCTCTTTTACGCCGCCAGGCGGCTCTCCTTCCTTCGCGCGGGGAGCTGGGCCAGGACCACAGCCACGAACATCAGCGCGCAGCCGAGGTACTCCCGCCCGCTCATCCGGTCCCCCAGGAGCAGAGCCCCGGAGATCGTGGCGAACACCGATTCCAGGCTCAGGAGCAGGGAGATGACGGTGGGGTTGGAGTCCTTCTGGGCCAGGATCTGCAGGGTATAGCCCGCGCCGCTGGACATGATGCCGGCGTAGAGCAGCGGCCCCATGCTGAGCTGGACGGCCTCCCAGGTGGGGGTCTCCCAGGCCATCGCCCCTAGGGCGGAGAGCAGCGTCACCGTCACCATCTGGAGACAGGAGAGCTCCACGCCGTCCACCTTTGCCCCGAAGTGGTCGATGAAGAGGATCTGCACGGCGTAGCAGAGGGCGCAGAGCAGCAGGTAGATATCCCCGATGGCGAGAGCGGTGAAACCCCCCTCCTTCACGCAGAGGAAGTAGAGCCCCGCCACGGCCACCACCACGGCCACCCACACCGTCCAGGGGGCCTTCCGCCGCAGGAAGATACCCAGAATGGGCACGATGATGATGTAGAGGGCGGTGAGGAAGCCCGCCTTTCCGGCGGTGACGGTCTCGATGCCCAGCTGCTGGAGGTTCGCCCCCAAGCACATGGCGGCGCCGCAGCAGAGGCCGCCTAAGACCAGGTCCTTCCGGTAGCCGGTCCGGGCGGGGACGGGGTGCTTCTTCCGGCGGCAGAGGCAGAGCAGCGCCAGCAGCGCCGCCGCGATAAGGGACCGCAGGGCGTTGAAGGTGAAGGCCTGCAGGTAGTCCGCCCCCAGGCTCTGGGCCACGAAGCCCGTGCCCCAGATCAGCGCCGCCAGAACGGCGCAGCTATTCTGCTTGAAGTGAGTCGCTTTCATTGCTCTTGCCTCCGCTTGGGAAAGATGATAAAATAAATAAATGTCCCCTCCGGGGGACGGAAAACAGCAGTATAGCACGGAGGTGGGCGAATGGCAAGGCTTTCCCGGGATTTCTTTGACCGCGACACCCTGACGGTGAGCCGGGAGCTGCTGGGGAAGTACCTCTGCCGCCGCCTGGAGAGCGGGGAGCTCCTGGCCCTGCGGCTCACAGAGACGGAGGCCTACATCGGCCGCTGCGACAAGGCCTGCCACGCCTACGGCGGCCGCCGCACCGCACGGACGGAGCCCCTCTTCCTGCCGCCGGGACACGCCTACATCTACCTCATCTATGGCATGTATCACTGCCTGAATCTCGTGACGGAGCCGGATGGGGAGCCCGCCGCCGTGCTCCTCCGGGCCGGGGAAGCGGTCTTAGGCAGAGACAGCATCCGCCGTTTCCGCTTTGGGGATGCCCCGTGGAACACCTACCGGCGGAAGAATTTCCTCAACGGACCCGGAAAGCTCTGTGAAGGGCTTTCCCTTACCAGAGCGCAGAACGGAATGGATCTCGTGGGCGATACCCTCTTTCTCTGCGACGATCCGGCGGACCTGGGGCTTCCGCCGCCGGAGCCCGCTCACGAGACCATCCGCACCTCGCCCCGCATCGGCATCGACTACGCCGAGGAAGCCAAAGACTTCCCCTGGCGCTTTGAACTCATCCGGGAGGATTGAATATGCTCTACCTTTTCGATATGGACGGCACCCTCATCGACTCCAACGGCATCTGGAAGGACGTGGACAGCGCCTTCCTGGCCCGCCGGGGCCTGCCCTACACCAAGGAGTACTACGAGGGCGTGGCCCACACCATCTTCCCCCTGGCGGCCAAGTTCACCAAGGAATTCTGCCATCTCCCTGAGAGTGAGGAGGCCATCATGGCGGAGTGGATGGACCTGGCCCAGGGGCTTTACGCCAATGTCCCCGTGAAGCCCGGCGTCCGGGACTACCTCCGTCAGTGCCAGGACCGGGGCATCCGCATGGCCGTCGTCACCTCCAGCGTACCGGAGCACTGCCGGACGGCCCTCTCCCACCTGCAGCTGCTCCCCTTCTTCGAGCGGATCACCTTCGCCCAGGAGCTGGGGGTGGAGAAGAAGGACCCCGCCCTCTGGCGGAAGGCGGCGGAGCTGGCGAATGTTGCCCCGGAGGACTGTGTCATGTTCGATGACAGCATCGCCGCCTGCCGGGGCGCCCACGCCGCCGGGATGCGCACCGTGGGCGTCTACGACCCCTACTTCGCCGGGGAGGAAGCCGCCATGCGGGATTTCTGCGACGAGTATATCCGGAGCTTTCAGGAGCTGCTGGAACCCCGGAACTGTCTGGACTGAACGCGAAAACGCCGTGCCCAAATCGGGCACGGCGTTTTTTATTCCCGGTAGCAGCGCATGGACGGATATTCCACTTGCCAGTCCAGAACGTAGCGGCAGGGGGTGAGCGCCTGCAGGGCGGCCAGGGTCTCATCCGTGGCCACCACCCGCCCATCGGAGAGGGTCAGGGCGAAGCGCTGAAGGTCCGGGGAAACATAGCAGTCCGGCTGTACCTCTGTCTCCACTCGGGTGACACCAGCCCGTCCCCAGTAGATCTCCTGGTAGCCTTCCGTCTCCTCCCGGCCCCAGGAGACGCTGCCATAGGTCCCCTCCCGGCAGGTCTTCTCCGCCGCCTCCACGGCAAAGGTCCCCCAGAAGCTCCGCTCCCCCAGCCAGTACAGGGACCCTTCGATGGTGACGGTGGTCTCCCCCACCCGCTCCGCATCCTGATAGATCCCGGCGGTGACAGTCCGTGCGATCTCCCGCTGAAAGGCTCCGCTGCGGTCCAGGATGCCGAAGAGAACGAAGCCCACCAACGCCAGCGCCGCAAGTCCTCCGAAAATGCGGCCGATGTTCCGCCGGAGCTTCCCCCGCTGCTGCTGGTAAAGGGTCCGGATGACCTCCCGCAGAAGGACATCCTCCGGGGCAGCGGAGGCGGTCCCGGCGCTCTCCGCTGCCGGCGGCTCCGCCTCGCCCCGGAGGAGGCTCCGCACCGTGAGGCCCAGGGCGTCCGCCAGAGGCTCCAGCAGCGCGACATCCGGGAAGCCCGCGCCCCGCTCCCACTTGCTCACCGTCCGGTCCGAGATGTGCAGGGTCTCCGCCAGCTGCCGCTGGGTGAGGCCCATTGCCTTCCGGGCCTCCGCGATGAGAGCCCCGGTCTTTCCGCTGTCCATGCTCTTCTCCCCTTTCTCTGGGAGCATTGTACCACAGCCCGCCCTCCCTTGCCAACCAACGGAGCGTGGAGCCGCTGTTTTTCCCGGAAATTCCGGGATCTTTTCATAGGATCCCCCTTGACAAGAACGTTTGTTCGATTTATAATCAGGCCCAGAAAGAACATTTGTTCGATAGGAGGCAACCCACTATGACGACTACCACCTTCCTCTTCGTGCTCACCGGCATCGCCACCCTCACCGCCCAGGTCTTCCGGATCATCGATGCCATCGAGCAGCCTGCCCGCCGCACCCGCAAGGCATACTGATGGATGTCCCGGAGAAGCTGGGCATCCTGACGGATGCCGCAAAATATGACGCCGCCTGCACTTCCAGCGGCGCTCGCCGGGGCTTCCGGCAGGGGTATATCGGCAGCACCAGCTCCTCCATCGCAGGCTGCTGTCACAGCTTCTCCGCCGATGGCCGCTGCGTCACGCTGCTGAAGGTCCTGCTGACCAACAACTGCGTCTACGACTGCCAGTACTGCGTCAACCGCCGGACCAACGACACTCGCCGGGCCATGTTCACCCCGGAGGAGCTGGCAGAGCTCACCATCGAGTTCTACCGCCGCAACTATATCGAAGGCCTCTTCCTCTCCTCCGGCGTCTTCCGCAGTCCGGACTACACCATGGAGCTGATGATCCGGGCCCTGCGCATCCTGCGGGAGCGCTACCGCTTCAACGGCTACATCCACGCCAAGACCATCCCCGGCGCGGCCCCGGAGCTGGTGGAGCAGCTGGGGCTTCTGGCGGACCGGCTCAGTGTCAACATCGAGCTGCCCTCCGAGCAGGGGCTGCAGCTCCTGGCGCCGGACAAGACCAAGAAAGCCATCCTCGCACCCATGCGGCAGATCACCGGACGCACCCGGGAAAACCGGGAGGAACTGGTGAAGTACCGCCACGCGCCCAGGTTCGCCCCCGCCGGGCAGAGCACCCAGATGATCGTGGGCGCCACCCAGGACACGGACCTTCACATCCTGCGCCTCACCCAGGGGCTCTACGACCGCTACCATTTGAAGCGGGTCTTCTTCTCCGCCTATGTCCCGGTGGTGGAAAATACCCTCCTCCCCGCCAAGGACACCAAGCCCCCGCTCCTCCGGGAGCACCGGCTCTATCAGGCGGACTGGCTCCTGCGCTTCTACGGCTTCCGGGCCGAGGAGCTGCTGGATGAGGGCAACGAGAACTTCAATCCCCTGGTGGACCCCAAATGCAGCTGGGCCCTGGCCCATCTGGACTTCTTCCCCGTGGAGGTCAACATCGCTGATTATGAGAGCCTTTTACGGGTCCCCGGGGTAGGCGTGGTCTCCGCCCGGCGCATCCTCTCGGCCCGCCGGGTGGGGCCCCTGCGGCCGGAGGATCTCAAAAAGCTGGGGGTCGTCATGAAGCGGGCCCAATTCTTCCTCACCGCCAGCGGCCGGGTGCCGGAGGGTCTGCGTTTCACACCGGAGAGCCTGCTGCGCCATCTCATCGCGGCGGAGCAGCCCCTGCTCCCCGGCGGCATGGAGCAGCTCTCCCTCTTCGACTCCCCCGCCTGAGCCCGGAAGGAGTGTTCCCATGCAGGAGATCCTTTACTTCTATGACGGCAGCTTTGAGGGCTTCCTCAGCTGCGTGTTCGAGAGCTATGCCCATCACGAGTGCCCCAGCGCCATCGAGAGCGAGGAGGTGCCGACGCTTTTTGCCTCCCGCTGGGTGGAGACGGAGGTTCCCCACGCTCAGCGGGTGCTGCGGAAGCTCCACGCCGTCTCTCCCTGGGGGCTGGAGTTGGTCCGCCGGGGCTTTCTCACCTGCCTGCCCCAGCGGGAGATGGCCCTTTACCGGCTCATCCAAAAATTATTGGAGGAAGGCCCCGCCTTCCTCCATAACCTCTCGGATGAAACGCTGAATCCGGTCTTTCAGGCTGTCCGGCACCTGAACGGCGAGGCCCATCTTTTGAAGGGCTTCGTCCGCTTTTCGGACTACGGCGGCGTCCTGGCCGCGGAGATTGAGCCGAAGAACCGGGTCCTCCCTCTGCTGCGGGGACACTTCTGCTCCCGCTTTCAGAATGAGGACTTTTTGATCTACGACCGGGTCCACCACGAGGTGCTGCTGAGCCAGCACGGGGCCTCCGCCATCCGGCCTCTGGATGCCCTGAGCCTGGCGGCCCCCGACAAAACGGAGGCCGCCTACCGCCGCCTCTGGAAGCAGTTCTACGACACCGTGGCCATCCGGGAGCGGTACAACCCCAAGCTCCGCCGGACCCACATGCCCAAGCGCTACTGGAACACCATGACGGAGTTCCAGGGCGAGGACTACTTCAGGGCCGCAGAAGATGCCGCAGCCGTTCCAGCCCCCGGCGCTCCAGACGGGATACCTGCACCTGGGAGACCCCCAGCACCCTTGCCGTCTGCTCCTGGGTCATCCCGTGGAAGTAGCGGAGCTGGATCGTCAGCCGCTCCCGCTCCGGCAGGCGGGCAATGGCCTCCTCCAGTGCAAGGCGCTCCACCAGCTGCTCCTCTGGGGCGTCGCCGCCCAGGGTCCCCTCCAGGGTGAGGCCGTCGCCGAACTCCGCCTGCAGGGACTCCGGCTCATCGCAGGCAAGGTCGATGCGGGCGATGTCCTCCACCGTGAGACCGGTGTGCTCCGCCAGGGCGGAGAGGGTCGGTTCCTCCCCGTTCTCGTTCCGCAGCCGCTCCCTCGCCCTGTAAAGTGAGATTGCTTGCTCCCGGATGCTGCGGCTCACCTTCAGGCTCCCGCTGTCCCGGAGGTAGCGCCGGATCTCCCCGGCGATCTTGGGAACGGCGTAGGTGGAAAAACAGGTCCCGTAGGCGAAGTCGAAGCCCCGGACGGCTTTCAGGAAGCCCAGGCAGCCCAGCTGGTAGAGGTCGTCGGCCTCCACGCCCCGGCCGAAGTAGCGCCGCGCGATGCTCCAGATGAGGCCGCTGTTCTCACGCACCGCCTGCTCGCAGGCGTCGTTGTCCCCTGCCTGGGCCGAGCGCAGCAGTTCCGCGTTCATGCCGTCTGTCTGCGCCGGGGTGCCAGCTTCTTGCGCAGGGTCACGGTGGTGCCCTTGCCGGGGACGGACTTCACCGCGATGTGGTCCATGAAGCTCTCCATGATGGTGAAGCCCATGCCGCTGCGCTCCTCTCCGCCGGTGGTGAACATGGGCTGCCGGGCCTTCTCCACGTCCGGGATGCCCCGGCCCCGGTCCTTGACGCTGACCTCCAGCACGTTCCCTTCGCAGATCTTCGCCTTTACCAGCACCTTGCCCAGGACGTTGGGATAGCCGTGAACGATGGCATTGGTGACGGCCTCGGAGACCGCCGTCTTGATGTCCTCCAGCTCACCCAGGGTAGGGTCCATCTGGGCGGCGAAGCAGGCCACTGCCGTCCGGGCGAAAGCCTCGTTGCTGCTGCGGCTGAGGAATTCCAGGGTTATGTAATTCATTGTTTTCTTCATGCTGCCTCTCCCCTCATCGGATGGTGACGACGCGGTCGATGCCCGCCGCGTCCAGGACCCGCCGGGCCTGCTGGGGCACCCGGCAGACAAGAAGGCTCCCGCCCAGGGTCTGCATCCGCCGCTGCGCCCGCAGGATCAGGGCGATGCCGGAACTGTCCATGAACGTGACGCCGGACAGGTCCAGCGCTAGGTGCAGCGGCAGGGCGGCATCCAGTGCCAGTTCCAGCTCCCGGATGGCCTGGGCCGCCCCCTGGTGGTCCAGCTCTCCCGTCAGCTCCAGCAGCAGCTTCCGGTCTGTGCTTTTCGCGTTGATCTCCATAGGGTCCCTCCTCGGTTTTCCGGCCAGCGCCGGTCTTTCCCCGATGATACCACGGATGCGCTGTCAGTTCCCGTCGAAGAAGGACAGGCCCCGCCCCCTGGACAAGAAAAAACCGGCAGCCGCGCAAGGCGGCTGCCGGTCAGCAGGGGGTTCTGGGGTTTGGGGGCTCAGGGATTGGTGCCGTTCAAAGAAATCGTGATTTGGACGTTACCGATTTCCATAGGAGTCTTGCTACCCAACTGATGGGTAAGAGGATTTCCTCCCGGAACCGCAAAGAATGTCGTCTCATTCTCTCCGGTAACCGCAATTTCTTTGAGGTCTGTACCCGCACCCGCTGCGGTATTCCCATCTTCATAAAAGTACATATCAAATGCCATATCACTATAGCCGAGGTCAGCATATGGTTCAAACTTAGGAGTTACATAAATAGTATTCTGGGAATTATTGTTTTTTACCGTAATCTTTGGCATAGTTTCGCTCGTTGCTGTGAAGTTCTTTCCATCAAAGGTATAATTGAAGTCATCCCAGTTGATTGTAACATCCACCATGTTGGATGCATCTACGGTCAGCGTCACCTCTTTTTTGACAGACCCTCTGTCTACAGTCACGTTCTCCGCCGTGGCGGGCAGGGACAGCAGGGTCAGCAGGAAGACGGACAACATCAGCGCGGGCAGGCGTTTCATGGCGATCATCCTTCCGATCAATCTTTTCGGGCCTCCCTCCGGGCGGCCACGTTTCCTTAACGTTACCACCAAATTCGACAAATTGCAACAAAATCCGACGAATTTTTCCCAGATTTTTTGCATATCTTCCCGAGAGGCTGTCGCCAGCAGCCTGCCAGGCCCCGGCCGCCGTGGGACCTGTCCCGTCATGTCACAGCAGAAATGTTCCCTTCCCTGCAAAAACAGGGGAAGATCCCGCAGAAACACGGAATTTCCGGTTGAAAATCACCGGCAGGCGCGGTAAAATAAGGATGTGGAGGTCTTTCCCAGAAAAGGTCCCCCGCAGGGATCGGCTGTCGGAAGGCGGCTTTTTCTTTGCCTCGCAGTTAGCGTTAGCTAACCTATAGGAACTGCCATCTCTGGGCAGAGGGGCAGGAAAGGAGCGGACATGAAGGTAAACGAACTGGACGAGGGCGCGATCAGGGATATCGGACACGCCTTCGGATACTATGACTACGGCGGCGAGCAGGGGCTGGCTTCCTTCTTCCCCAGTCAGGAAGCGACCTCCCTCTACATCCAGGGCTACGTCCGGGGGATGCTGCGGGGCGTCTTTCTCCACAGCACCGGTCCGCGGAACGAGGGCTTCATCGCCTACAAGCTGCCCGGGCAGAAGATCGGCTGGCGGACCATGAAGCCCCTGGCCGGCGGAATGCTCCGGTCCCTGGGACTTTCCGGGGTGCTGAGGCTGGCCCGGGCGATGAAGCGCGGCGGTCCGTCGCTGCGGGACCGCTTCGACAAGGAGAGGAAGCCCTATCTTTTTGTGGGGCTCGTCTGCGTCCGGGAGGAATTCCAGGGGCAGGGCTACCTGCGCAGGGTCATGGACCTTGCCTTCACTGAGGGGGACCGGCTGGGCGTCCCGGTGATCCTGGACACCGACGCGAAGTCCAAGTGCGAGAAGTATCAGCACCTGGGGATGGAGCTGGCGGGCACCCGCCCCTTTGGCGAGGACGGATTGCTCTACGACCTCATCCGCTATCCGGCCTCAAAGGCGACGGCAGAATGAGAGGCCGGAAGGCGCGCCCTTCTCTCCGCGGGAGCCGGATTTCCCTCTGCTGCGGCGGAAACGGGAGGAAAACGGCTGCGATCACCGATAGTATGCCGGACATGAGAACATGATCCGCTGTCTGCGGGCATGAGAACGGAGGAGAAAGATATGCTGTATTCTGAGAAGCTGCGGGGCTTTGCGGCAGCGCATCCCTGCAAGACACTGACGGTGGACGGCGCGGTGTTCCGCTACACCCTCAGCGGGAAGGCATCGGGCCGGACACTGGTCTTTCTGAACGGCGGGATGAACACGCTGGAGATGTGGATGGACTATGTGGACCCGCTCTCCGATGCCTTCCAGGTGCTGCTTTTTGACTATCCCCAGGCGCTGCGGACCAATCAGGAACTGGTGGTGGGGATGCACGCCCTCTTCCAGGCGCTGGGCATCGAAAAACCGGTGTTCCTGGGTGCCAGCGACGGCGGCATGGTGGCGCAGATCTATGTGCAGAAATTCCCCGGCGAGGCCGGCGGGATGGTGCTGATCTCCACCGGCGGGATGGACGCGAACACGCTGAAGAGCCTGAGACGGAAATACTTCCTTGCGCCGCTGATGCTCTGGTACATGAAGCGCTGCAACTATGAAAAGCTGAAGCCGAAGCTCATCCAGGCCGGTATGCGCCATATCCGGAACGAGAGCCCGGAGGAGATCGCCTACGCCCAGGACATGTTCGAGACCATCTTCCAGGACTATCCGCAGGAAAAGGACGTTCACATCTCCGGCCTGCTGGCAGACCTCATGAACCAAAGGCCGGTAACAGCGGAGGATTTCCGGGCGCTGAAGGGAAAGATCCTTCTCATTCTGCCGGACCAGGATTTCTTCTCCGGGAAGATGCAGGAGGACCTGATCCGGCTGATGTGGGAGCCGGAGATCCGCTATGTTTCCGGCGGACACCTCTCCACCGTGCTGAAGGCAGAGGACTACATCCGGGCCATCCGGGCCTTTCTGGACCGGTAAAGCGTGGGCGCGGAACGGCAGGCTGCCTGGACGGCATCCGGACCGTGCCATAACGTTCGGCAGGAACGGCAAACAGCCCCTCCCGGGAGGACATCGACGGATGCCAGCCCGGGAGGGGCTTTCCCTCAGGTCCCCGGATAGCTGGGCCGCACGCCGCAGGTAACCAGCCCCGGCTTCCGGGTCCGGCGCATGACAGCGCCGCCGTTGGCGTCGCTGAGGGTGCCGGTGTTGCCCTCGATGGTGGTGAGGGTCCCGTCCGCGCCCACACGCTCCACGATGCCCACATGCACGGTCTTGGCCCGTTTGCCCGTGAAATCGAAGAAAACGATGTCCCCGGGGCGATAGTCCCCTTTCAGGACCCGCTCAGGGGACTTCCTGCGGTAGTGCTCCACAAAGGCAGTGCAGGAAGCCGTCCGGTAAAGGCCCAGTCCCGCCTGGCGGAAGACCCACCAGAGGTAGGTGACGCACCAGGGGTACGACTTCCCGCTGACCTCCCGGCCATAGTAGGCGGTGTTGTACTTCACCCGGTTGCTGCCGGTGGGGCTCTCCTGCACGCCGATCTGGCTGGCGGCGGCGAAGAGGACGGAACGCAGCGTCTTTTCCTCCCGTGCCATACGCAGCCGTGCCCGGGTGGCGGGGCCACAGATGCCGTCCGCCGTCAGGCCGTATGCCTGCTGGAAAGCCCGCAGCGTCCGCTGGCTCTCCGCCCCGAAGCTGCCGTCCACCGCCAGGTCTCCCCCGTGGCGCCGGAGCTGCCACTGAACCCAGCGGGCCCCGTCGCCGGAGCTTCCCTGCCGCACCAGCGCCGTGGGCTCCGGATACGGGCAGCCGTCCGCCTCCCGCTTCCGCCAGAAGCAGAGGTAGTTGTGGACCCGCCGGGGAGAGTAGAGATACGCCTCCCCCTCCTGGGAGAGCTGCACGCTGCCGCCGCCATCCAGCATCAGCGCCCAGTCCGCCGCCGGGAACTCCCGGAGAAGCGCACGCTGGAGCTCCCCCGGCGTCATCCCCAGCGCCCCGTCCGGGAAGCAGCGCAGGAGATAGCTCCCATCCGTGAGGCCCAGAAGGACCGTCCGTCCGCTCCGGCGGGAAACGGCGGCGTCGGCATGGTAGGGGTAGGGCTTCCCCTGCCAGAGGAGAAGCACACCGGAGATGAAGTTGTCATAGCTCTCCATCTCGCCGCTGACGGCGATACGAAACTTCCCCTCCCCGCTGTTCCAGCCCAGGCCCCGGTAGGTGTACGGGTCGTCGTTCAGGACCTTGCCGTCGGCCTTCACATCGCAGTTGGGCACCCAGCGCTCCGGATCAAAGAGGGGCCCGTTGACCACCACGTCGGCGCCCGTCCGCTTTCGGACCTGGCTGGCCGTCAGCGCTTCCTTTTTGTCCGTGACGTAGAGTCGGATCTTTTCCAGGTCCCGCAGCGGCACCGTCACGGCGCCGCTAGCCATTTTCATCCTCCTCGGGACTGATTTTGTCCCCGGCGGCGTCCACGGCCTTCTTTCCCGCTCTCAGAAAGCGGACCAGCCACGCCGGCACCGGCGCGCCCATGCTGACGCCGTGCTCGGCAAGGCTCCCCAGCTCGCCGATGATATACCACATCACCACCAGCGGCCCCACCAGCACCGTATATTCAAAGGGCAGGGTCACGCCGGGAAGATTCTTCAGCATGGCGCCCAGCAGCCAGTCTGCCGCGCAGGCAACGCAGACGATGACGATCATGCCGCCCTTATGCCAGGCGCCCTCCCGGAGCTTTTTGCTGCTCCATTCGCCCCGTCTCGCGGCAGCGGCGCTGCCCACCAGCCAATCTGCCAGCATCAGGCAGGCCCAGGCTACCACCAGCCAGCCAAACCAACCCCAGACCGCCGTCAAGGCGGCAACGGCCGCGGCGATCCAGACCCTGAGATCCGTGAAATGGTTTTGCATCCTCTGTTCCTCCTTGTATTATAGAGTAGTAGTTATTAGAGCCCCTCTCCAAGGGCTGTGCTACACTGTAAGGGATGCTGTGGATTGGTTACTTCCTCCTACCGCAAGACGGTTCAGGAAAGGCTCCAACCACAGCCCTTTACAGTATTGTTAATCAGTTAGATACCGCCAGACGGTTTATGTAGAACAAGGTTACAAGAGTAAAGCGTCCTGTGGAACCAGCATCAAACAAACACACCGGAGGTATTCATCATGATTTGCGTGGGTATTGACGTTGCCAAGGACAAGCATGACTGCTTTATCCTCAGCTCGGAAGGTGAAGTCCTGGCAGATGTATTCACCATCCAAAACAATGCCGAGGGCTTTGACATGCTGCTGCAAACGATTCGCCGCTGCACCCGTCCAGAAGATAAAATAAAAGTAGGGCTTGAGGCTACCGGACACTACAGCTACAACATCCTCGGATTTCTGCTTGACAAAGGCCTACCCACCTACGTCATCAATCCGCTGCACACCAATCTCTACCGAAAAAGCCTGAGTCTTCGGAAAACCAAGACCGACCGTGTCGATGCGCGAACCATTGCAGCTATGCTCATGTCTGATGTGGACCTCAAGTCCTACACAGACACAGCATACCACAACGAGGAACTAAAGTCACTCACAAGATACCGTTTTGATAAAGTTCGTGAACGGGCGAAGCTGAAGCAGTCTGTTTCCCGCCTGGTCACGATTCTGTTCCCAGAACTGGAAAAGCTGGTTCCAACACTGCACATGGAATCCGTTTACGCACTTCTCAGTGAGTTTCCCGGCGCCAAACAGGTTGCCGAAGCGCACCTGACGCATTTGAAAGCAGTCTTATACGGCGCCTCCAAAGGCCGCTACGGGCGAGATATGGCAACAACGCTTCGAGACGCTGCCAGATGTTCTGTCGGCTCTGTCATGCCAGCCAAGTCTCTGGAATTGCAGCATACGATCCGCCTGATTCGCGAACTGGATGCCGAAATTGAAGACATTGAGACCGCGATCCAGTCCATGATGGATGAAATACAGTCCCCCATTACAACGATTCCGGGCATTGGTGTTCGCATGGGCGCTATGATTCTTGCCGAAATAGGAGACTTCTCCCGCTTCGGCTCGCCGGATAAGATACTTGCCTATGCTGGCATGTCGCCCTCTACTTACCAGTCCGGGCAGCTTTCTCTGTCTGGAGCCTATTCGCACATGGAAAAGCGAGGCTCCCGGTATCTGCGCTACGCACTTTACAACGCCACCAAATATGTTTGCCTTTGGGACCCGGCCTTTGCTGCTTACCTCGCTAAGAAGCGGGGCGAGGGAAAGCACTACAATGTTGCAATTTCTCATGCGGCAAAGAAATTGGTGCGTCTAATTTACGCGATGGAGAAATCCAAGCAGTCATATCGTAACGCTGCGTAAATCCATTCTTCTATATGCTCAGTTAGGCGTCCATCTGGATGTCCTCAGTTAGGCGTCCATCTGGATGTCTGCTTTGCTATGCCCTTTTTGATCCGTCTAAAATTTTTACCACTCCTCACATTTCAGACTTGACATTTAATAGTTAGTCTTTCCAAACTGTGACCGCTTCGCTGGGTCACAGTTTGGGTCGGGTGGTCATTGGCCGCCCCTACGGGGCAGACTGGACTTTTGAAATTGCGATGGGTTCTCTTTGACATTCTGTGCTCTGAATGGTACACTAAAGAAAAATGCCCAAGGAGGCACAAGATGTCCTTAATTCCATACTATCTGCAATTCGTTTCCGAGATCTGCGAGGGGAAGCGGCCGCTGCCGGAGGGCTTCGCGCTGCATGAGACGGACGATCTGAAAAAGGCCGTCGAGCTGCAAACCCAGATCCAGACCGTCGGCATCCCGGAGTTTGTCCGCCGCTGCGCCGCGCAGACCGGCGAGTCCATTCCGCAAGCTGACTATGACGCATTCGACCCCAATGACCTGAACGCCGCCATCGCGCAGCTCGCCGCCGAGCGCGCGCCGGAGCCGGATGAACCCGCCGAACCGGCGGAGCCGGTGAAAACCGAGACGCGCGACATTTTTGAGGTCTTTCTCGACAGCGTCTGCCTTGAAGATGAAATTTTCCGCTACCTGATCGACATTCTCCGCCGCGGCGCGGACGGAGAGTTCCGCACGCTCTCCCGCGCAGCGGCACGCACG
>SFLD01000035.1 GCA_004553545.1 Clostridiales bacterium
CATGACTCCGGCGTGCCTATGATGTGCTGCGGCCAGAAAATGGAGGCTCTGGAGCCCAACACTGTGGAGGCCAGCGGTGAAAAGCATCTGCCTGTGGTCACGGTGGAAGACGGTGCTATCAACGTCAATGTAGGTTCCGTGAACCATCCCATGGCTCCCGAACACTTCATTGAGTGGGTCTATGTTCAGACGGAGCGTGGCGGTCAGCGCAAGACCCTGAAGCCCGGCGATGACCCCAATGTCACCTTCTCCCTGGGAGATGACAAGGCAGTGGCTGTTTACGCATACTGCAACCTCCACGGTCTGTGGATGACCGAAGTGTGATCAGGTAACAAAAAGCCAAGCGGTGCAGCTACGCTGCACCGCTTGGCTTTTTGCAATAACCCTCTGATGAATAACCAACAACAGCCAGCAGGCTGGCTTCAGACACAGGATCTGGCTGCCGCCTCATTCAGCCCGGTGCTGGTTCGTATTTTACCAAGAAGCCGCTTGGTAAAGCAACTGTGTGATTTCAGTGCGATTTTTCATTGTTGCCTTTTTAATTGTTATATTTGTTTTGTTCATATATTTCCCCACCATCTGATGGAGTGGGGGTGGTGCAGCGCAAGTTGCCTGAGTCGGAAAGAGGTACTTGACAATCGTTCCGGTTCAAGTTACTATCACGGCGACAAGGTTTGCTCTCGAGAAAAAGTCCCGGCTCCGCCTGATTGGGCATGGCCGGGGCTTTGACCAATACGCTGACCAATATCAGAAAATCAGCGGGTGGACACAGTGGACAAGGCAGCGCTTTGTACCCGCAGAAACCGGGGCAAAAAGTGCCGGAAAGCACCCAATAGCAGGGCTTTGACGTCCCGACGCATCTTCACACGCATGAGGCCACTGGTTCGAGTCCAGTAGTCTCCACCATGACCGCACTTCGTAAGAAGTGCGGTCTTTTTCGCATCCGGGCGGAAAGAGCAAAAAGGGAGGCAGGGGCGTTGCCCCTGCCTCCCTTTTTCCTTCACTCCACAGAAATGCTGAAATAGTACTCTCCGCTGTAAGCGTCAAAGGCGTAGCGAAGACCGTGATAGCTATAGGGATCGTCCAGGAATTTCCCCGCCACCTCCTTGGCACTGCTGACTTCCAGCGCGGGATCTACGGCCAGCGTCATGGCAAAAAGGACGCTGGCGATCTCCTGGGAATCCTGAGTGGTAAAGCCCGCCACGATCTTTGCGATCTTCCGGCTGTCCGGATCTGTGATGGAGCTGCCGGTCTTCGTGGTGAATAATGCGACGCAAAGCAGCTCTCCCTTGGCATTTGCTACCACGCAGCCCATGGAATCCTCCTCCGCGGACATGATCTTTGCACTGAAATCGCAGTCCGCGCCGTAGTGGTTCGTAAGCGTTCCGAAGAGATTGTCCAGCCGCTCCGCAAACTCCTCCGGCGACAGCAGCAGCGTTCCGTCCTGGCAGTAGCTGCTCAGCGCTTTCATGTCCACATCTACCTCTGCTCCACATACTGTGCAGTACTGCCGCAGCCAGATGACAGATGTCACATAGTCCGGTTCGTCCTGCTGCCATTCGCCGGGCGTGTGTCCCAGGGCCTCCCCCTGTGTCTCCCCGCATTTCGCGCAGGTCTTGGGCTCCGTGCAGGTGGCGTCCACCCACTCATGACGGCAGCTGCAGCCGCAGAGCCCCAGTATCAGCGTCAGGCACAGCAGTACCGTCAGGATCCTTGCGTTCCCTCTCATAGTATCCTCCTCTTTCATTTTCTTGGGACCTATCTCCATTATAGTCTTTATTACGACTATAGTCAATATCGCAATCACATCCTAAGATGAAAGCAAGCATCTTAGGGAGGGACCGCATGATCTCATATGCCGCCTTTTGGGAGACGCTGCGGCGCTCCCATGAATCCACCTATTCCCTTATCCGGAACCACCATATCTCCAGCTCTACCATTGATAAACTCCGGAAGAATAAGCCTGTGAACACCACCACCATCAACGACCTCTGCCGCATCCTGGGATGCGACGTGGATGGCGTGATGCACTATATTCCCTCTGAGGAGGACCAGCCCCTTTGATTATTCCCCCTTCCTCTTGGAAGGGGGACCTTTCTATTCCGCCCCGTTCCCTGTCAAAAATGGCCCCTCCCCCGCTTCGTCGCTCCCCGTTGCTTGCGGAAGGGGCCGCCGGGGGAGTATCATGGAGCCATCTGAAAGGGAATGATGACAGCATGCTCAGCGAAAATATCCGGCGCTTCCGAAAGGCCAGGCCTTTCCGCCAGGAGGAGCTGGCGGAGCGGGTGCATGTGGTGCGGCAGACGGTCTCCAAGTGGGAGAACGGCCTCTCCGTCCCGGACGCGGAGCAGCTCCGGGACCTGGCGGCGGTCCTGGGGGTGTCGGTCTCCGCCCTGCTGGACCTGACGCCGGAGGACAGCGAAGCGGACCTGGCCGGGGAGCTGGCCCGCCGCAATGAGAAGCTGGCGGAGCTGCAGCGGCGGGAAGCCCTCCGCCGCCGGGTCAGCGGGAAGCGCAGCGCCATCCTGGCCTGGTCTCTCGCAGCCCTGCTCTGCGCCCTGCTGGCGCCCGATGGCCTCCCGGCGGCGGTCCTCGTGAGCGGCTGCCTGGTGGCGGCGGTGCTGGTCCTCTGGCGAAACCTGCCCCTCCTCACGGGGACGGACCAGGAAAGCGACCTGGCTCCCCTGCGCCTGACCACCGTTTTCAGCGCCGTGTTCCTGGTCCTGGGCCTGGGGGTCTCCGCCCTGCTGGGGCTGGGCATCCTCACCCTCTCCCAGCGGCAGGAGGAGCTTCTGGCCGCGGCGCTGGTGGCCTGCCTGATGGTCTTCGCCGGCCTCATTTCCCCCAAGCTGCCCTTCAACCGCCACACGGGCCTCCGCCTGCCCTGGACGGTGGCGGACGAGAGGGCCTGGCGGGCGGCTCACGAGACCCTGGGGGTCCTCTCCCTCCCGGCGGCGCTGCTGTATCTCGCCTGCGTCCTGGCCTTTCCGGACGGGGAGACCGTCACCCTCTGCGCCGTGGCGCTGTGGCTGGGCATCCCCGCCCTGCGCTCCTACCGGGTCTTCCGGGGAACGTAACGTTCATAAGCTGTTTTCCATTTTTTCAGGAAGGTTTTAGCTTCCTGGGGTATCCTCTCCTCAACGAATCCAAAAAGGAGGGAACCCCGATGAAGAAATTGCTCTCTATCCTCTGCGCGGCGGCGCTGACCCTGTCCCTGGCCGCCTGCGGCAGCAGCACCGAAAACTACGCCGGCCAGACCCTCACGGGCCAGGTGACGGCCATCGACGGCAGCGCCGTGACGCTCCAGCCGGGTGAGCTGACGGAGGACACCAACACCCCGCCGGATCTGCCTTCCGGCGGCTCCGACGCCCAGACCCCGCCGGACGGCGGCTCCGATGCCAACACCCCGCCCGAAAAACCCGACGATGCCTCCGGCTCCGACACCCAGGCGCCTCCGGACAGCGGCTCCGCCCCCAGCGGCCAGGCCCCCGACGGCGGCTCCGGCACCAACACCCCGCCGGAAAAGCCCGAGGGCAGCTCCGACAGCGGTACCGCCAACGGCCAGCCCCCCGCGAAGCCCGATGACGCCTCCGGCGACGCCAACGGCACGCCCCCTGATATGCCCTCCGGCGACGCCCCCAGCGGCGGCCCCGGCGGCAGCGGCTTTACCGCAGGAGACGAGACCGTGACCCTGGACTTCTCCGCCGCTGAGATCACGGAAAACGGCGAGACCGTGGCCCTCTCCGACCTCTCTGAGGGCGATGTCGTCACCGTCACCGTGGGCAGCGGCACCGCCGTCACCACGGCGGAGATCGTGAGCATCGGCGGCGGCCAGGGCGGCCCCGGCGGCGGCTTCGGCGGCAGCGGCGAGGTCACCCAGGGCGACAGCGCCAACACCATTTCGGAGGACGGCACCTATTCCGGCACCGCCTACACCTCCACCGGCGACGACGAGAACGCTCTCCGGGTGGACGGCGCCGCCGTCACGCTGGATGGCATCACCGTGGATAAGTCCGCCGGCGCCACCTCCAACACCGAGAACGGCGACTTCTACGGCGTCAACGCCGCGCTTCTCGCCACCAACGGGGCCACCGTCACCATCAAAAACGCCACCGTCACCTCCTCCGCCCAGAACGGCAACGGCGTCTTCAGCTACGGCAGCGGCACCACGGTGAACATCTCCGACTCCACCATCACCACCACGGCGGACAACTCCGGCGGCATCCAGACCACCGGCGGCGGTACCACCAACGCCAGCGACCTGACCGTGGAGACCTCCGGCAACTCCAGCGCCGCCATCCGCTCCGACCGGGGCGGCGGCACCGTCAACGTGGACGGCGGGACCTATACCTCCAATGGCTACAACTCCCCGGCGGTCTACTCCACCGCGGACATCACCGTGAAGAACGCCGCTTTGACCGCCAACCACTCCGAGGCCCTGGTCATTGAGGGCAAGAACTCCATCACCCTGGAGAACTGCACCGTCACCGGCAATATGAGCGACACCCAGGGCGCCAGCTCCGACGAGAACGTCCACGCTGTCATGATCTACCAGTCCATGAGCGGCGACGCCGACGTGGGCACCTCCATCTTCTCCATGACCGGCGGCAGCCTCACCGGCAGGAACGGCGACCTCTTCTATGTTACCAACACCCACTGCGTCCTGACCCTCTCCGGCGTCACCCTCCGCAATGAGGACGCCGACGCCTACCTCCTGCGCATCGTCGGCAACAGCGCCAGCCACGGCTGGGGCGCCGCCGGAGCCAACGGCGCCCAGGTGGAGTTTACCGCCGACGCCCAGACCCTGGAGGGCGACATCGTGGTGGATACCATCTCTACTCTGGATCTGACCCTGAAGAACGGCAGCAGCTTCACCGGCACGGTGAACATCATGGAGAACGCCGAGGGCGGCACCGCCGTCAGCGACAACGCCGTGGTCACCATTGAGAGCGGCTGCACCTGGACCCTCACCGGCGACTGCGTCATCACCAGTCTTGTAAACAACGGCACCATTGACTTCAACGGCTACACCATCACCCTGGCCGACGGCACCGTCCTGCAGGGGTAAAAAAGAAGGAGGCGGCCCATCGGGCCGCCTCCTTCGCCGCGTGCTCACCAAAGGGAGGAGGGAAACCGGCCCCGGCGCCACCGGGGACCGCCAACGTTGCGTCCGTAGGGGCCGACGACCTCGGCGGCCCGTCCCCTGTCTCCGCAGGGGCCGATGCCCATGACTGACGCCTCAAATTTCGGCACGAAATTTGGTCGGCGGAAGCCATGCCTTAGGTACATCGGCCCGTTGCTGCACACTGCCAGCGTTGCACCCGTAGGGCGGGGTGACCTTGACTGACGCCCCAAATTCCGTTTCGGAATTTGGCTGGCGGAAGCCACACCCTAGGCGCACCCCGCCGTGGTCAACTTCCCCGAACGGGGCGTGGTTGCAGGGCATCCCCTGCGGGGATTCCACCCCCATTTTTTTTGCGGCGGCAAAAAGAAAACGGCGGTGGAGCTGTCAAAAGAAAAAACGCTGGTCGCTGCGCAGTTACGGGCGCGGGACGCGCCCTGCCGCGCAGCGGGACGCGGCTCTAAACTGTTCTGCTCAGTTAACGCAGCCCCTACGAGAGCACGGGCGGGGCCTTTATCAGACTTCCGAACCTTCTGCGCCGTGCTGCACTCTGAGGTCATCGGGCAAAAATCGAATTTGACCAGCTGCTCTTTCCGCGCTTTCCGCTTCGCTAAGCGCTGCCCGGGCAGTCGCGGGGCGGTCTCCCTTTTGGGATGGCCTTTGCGCCGATTCCCGCCCATCCCTCGCGGCCGCTGGCGCGGACGCTTCGCTGCGCGCCGGCTGGCTTGGGTGGTTGATTAGGTTTTCCGTAGGGGCCGACGACCTCGGCGGCCCGTCCCCCGTCCATCGTAAAAAGGACGGATTTCCACGTCGCTCCGCTCCTCGGAATGAGAGGAAACCATTGTCATTGCGAGGAGGTCCGCAGGGCCGACGCGGCAATCCGCATCCCCCGTCCCCAAGGCTCCCTTGTGCAAAGGGAGCTGTCACGGCCAAAGGCCGTGACTAAGGGATTGCCCGAGGCTGATGGCCCCTTTGGGGATGATTTCTACTCCGATTTCTACCCATCCCTTGCGACCGCGTCGCAAACGCTCCGCTGTGCGCCGCTGGCCCGGGTGGTTGCTGAAACTTCCCCTTCTCCCCGTAGGGGCCGATGCCCATGACTGACGCCCCAAATTTCGGCACGAAATTTGGTCGGCGGAAGCCATGCCTTAGGTACATCGGCCCGCTGCTGTGCACTGCCAGCGTTGCTTCCGTAGCCCTTACCCCGCCGTCCTGGACGCGCCGGCCTGCTCCGCCTCCGGTAGGGGGCGGGCTCCGTCCCGCCCCGTTGGCGAGGTCCGTTTCTGCACCGATTCCCGTTGGTTCCGGAACGCTCCCCGCCTCGCGTAGGGGCGGACCTATGTGTCCGCCCGTGGGCGGGGCCCGCGAGGGACCGTTTCCGGGCCGACACATCGGTCGGCCCCTACATACCCCACGACCCCGAAAAACCGGGCGGGGACGGAGCCCCGCCCCTACACGGCACACAGCGCAGAGTACGGCCTCCGCCATGCGGAAGGGGAAAATACGCGCCAAGGGCGGCCTGATGGCCGCCCTTGGCGCTTTTCGGAAGGAGTTTGAATGGAAGACGCCGGGGAAGGAGTCCGGCGGTCTTGACAGGAAGGAAAATCGGCTTACTCCGTGGTGTAGTTATCGAAGTAGCCCTGGATCAGCACGATGGGGGTGCCCTTGTCGCCGGAGCCGGAGGTCAGGTCGCAGAGGGAGCCGATGAGGTCGGTGAGGTGCCGGGGCGTGGTGCCCTCGGAGACCATGTTGCCCACGAGGGAAGAGCCGTCCTTCTGGGAAATTTTCTCCCGGATGGCGTCCCGCAGGGCCTCGCCGGAGAGACTGGCGAAGTCGTTGTCCGCCAGGTACTTGAGCTTCAACTCGTTGGGGGTGCCCACGAGGCCCGCAGTGTAGGCGGGGGAGACCACAGGGTCCGCCAGCTCCCAGATCTTGCCCACGGGGTCCTTGAAGGCGCCGTCGCCGTAGACCATGACCTCGATGTGCTTGCCGGTGGCGGCCAGGAGCCTGGCCTGGATGTCCTCCACCAGGCCCTGGCAGTCCCGGGGGAAGAGCTTCACGGTGTCCTCGGTGGCCTTGTTGCTGCCAAGGAGGCCGTACTTCTCATTGTACCCGCTGCCGTTCACGGGAGCGGTCATGATCTCGTCCAGGGAGAAGACCTTCTCCGCCCCGGCCTTGAGGAGCCGCCGCTTGGTGCGCTTGCGGGTGTGGATGTCGCAGTTGATGACGTTCTTGGTGTAGGGCAGGATGGCCCGGGCGTCGTTGGCGAAGACCACCTCGACTTCCGCGCCGCTCTCCCGGATGAGGTCCATGTAGTAGGCCACGTAGTCCACCCCGGTGAAGGGATGCACGGTGTAGCCGAAGAGCTCCCGGTACTTTTCCAGGCTCAGCACGTCCTTGTAGGGGTCGATGCCCTTCTCATCCAGCAGGTCCTCGTCGATGAGGTGGTTGCCCACCTCGTCGGAGGGGTAGGAGAGCATGAGGACGATCTTTCTGGCCCCGGCGGCGATGCCCCGCAGGCACACGGCGAAGCGGTTGCGGCTGAGGATGGGGAAGATCACGCCCACGGTCCCGCCGCCCAGCTTGGCCTTTACGTCCGCGGCGATGTCGCCGACCTTGGCGTAGTTGCCCTGGGCCCGGGCCACGATGGCCTCGGTCATGGCCACCACGTCCCGGTCGTGGAACTGGAACCCCGCCTCCTGGGCGGCGGCCAGCACGGACTCCGGCACGATCTTCGCAAGATCATCCCCCGCGCGGATAATGGGCGCGCGGACGCCCCGGGCAACCGTTCCGATCATACGGCTCATAGGAAAACACCTCATATCATAAATTTTAACGTTTCTTTCTCTCCGGCGGAGCGAGTCCCCGCCGCGGGCGCGGCAAAACCGGCGCCCTTCATCAGCAGGAGTTATTATAGCCGGGATAAGCTTTATTGTAAAATATAGATTCGTACTTTTTATTATCAGCTCCACTAATCTCACATCAAAAACCGGGCTCTCTGTTAATGGTTTACCTTTCCCGTCCCTGCGCCTGCCGCCGGGGGCGGGGGCAGCCTGTCGGCCTCTCATCACTTTTGATTTTATATTTATCAAATCAGATATTGACATTCTGATGAGATGATGATATATTCCCTTTCAAAGGAAGGTGAGAGTATGAACGAAAAACCATTGCCGGGATCGTGAAGGCCAGCGGCGTTTCCGCCGGGGAGCTGATCCTGGTCCACTTCTGGGGCGAGGACAGCCAGAAGGACATCGCGAACCGCTTCGCGGCGGCGGTGGCCGCCCAGGGGGCCACCCCGGTCCTCCTGCAGCAGGCCCGCTCCCTGAACCGGGAGATCTTCTCCGCAGCGCGGGAGAGCTGCTTCGACGCGCGCTACTTTGCCCTCTTCTCCCAGTTTGACGCGGTGCTGGATGTCTTCGCCTACCAGCCGGTGGTGCTGGGGTATGAGCTGGAGGAGGAAGCGATGGCGCGCTACCGCCGGTACATGGCGCAGCTCTTCCGCCGGCTGGTGGACTGCCGGCGCTTCACCCAGATCCGCATCCCCACGGAAGCCAACGCCGCGGAGTCCGGCCTGGAACCGGAGGACTACCTGCATCGCATGGAGCGGGCCTACGACGTGGACTACGACGCCATCCGCGCCGCCTGCCAGCGGGAGGCGGCCCGCTTCGCCGGGGCTGCCCGGGTGGCCATCCGCACCGGGGACGCCTGTCTCCTGCAGCTGGACCTCAGCGGCCGCAGCTGGCTGACGGACGCCGGGGACGGCGACCTCCCCTGCGGGGAGATCTACATTGCCCCGGTGGAGACGGCCAGCCAGGGCAGCGTCTTCTTTGAGGATCTCTATTGGGAGGGAACGCACTACCGGGATGTGACCCTGACGGTGACAGACGGCGAGATCTCCGGCAGCAGCTGCCCGGAGGTCGCCCGGCGCTTTGCGGCCATGCCCCGGGCGGAGCGCACCGTCTGCGAGCTGGGGCTGGGGATGAACCCCCATGTAACGGAGCTCTGCGGCTATCCCCTGCTGGACGAGAAGATGGCCGGGACCTTCCACATCGCCGTGGGGGCCAACACCATGTTCGGCGGCAGGAATGAAGCCGCGGACCACGTGGACTTCGTGGGTCGCGGGGAAGTGGAGGTCATTGCATGATGGAAGCCAAGCTCACTGTGCTGGACCGCTGGTTTGAGGAGCAGATCGCCCTCTGCGGCCAGCGGCGGCAGGCCCTGCTGGCCGACGACCGCGCCGATGAGGCCACCTTTGAAAAGATCCGCGCCAATGTCTATGATATCTTCCGCACCGTCCTCTCCGTGGCCGCCCGGACTTGCGGGGAGAAGGACGCCGCGGGGCGCTTCTTCCGGCAGCGGATGGAGAGCATCCCCTCCGGCTGGGCCGCGTCCTGCGAGAAGGCCCGGCAGCATGACGACGCCGTCCGGCTGCGCCTGGAGCAGGTCAAGCTGGACACGGCGGCGGAGATCCGCCGGCAGTTTGAGGAAGTATGGGAGGGAGCGGAATGACAGAGACCGAGGCGATCCGCCTTTTCAAGTGCCTTTCGGATAAGTCCCGGCTGCAGATCCTGAAGTCCCTGGCGCAGGAGGACATGTACGTGGAGCGGCTGGCGGAGCGGCTGGGACTGACGCCCCCCACCGTGTCCTTCCATCTCAAGAAGCTGGCGGACGCCGGGGCGGTGACCTCCTACAAGAGTCAGTACTACCGGATGTATGCCCTCAACCGGGCGGTCTTCGAGACCCGCATCCTGGATATCCTGGGGGAGGAATCCGACGAGGCCCAGATCCAGGCCCAGCGGGACGCGGAGTACCGCCGGAAGGTCCTGGACGCCTTCCTGGAGTACGGCAAGCTCAAGTCCATCCCCGCCCAGCGGAAGAAGGAGCGCATCCTGCTGGAGGAGATCGTCAAGGTCTTCGACTACGACCGGATCTACTCCGAGCGGGAGGTGAACCTCCGGATCGCCGATTTTTACGACGACTTCTGCACCCTCCGCCGGGACATGATCTCCGAAAAGCTCATGGACCGGGATACCAGGGGCTACTGGCGGGTGAAGCCGGCGCCATAACGCCCCTTGCGCCGGCCGTCCGTATCCCTTATAATAGAGGGCAGCATCATCGCGGCAAGGAGGTCCCCATGATCAGAACCGTTCTCATCGACATCGACAACACCCTTCTGGACTTTGACCGCTGTGCGGAGGCTTCCATCCGCCAGGGGCTTGCGGAGCTGGGCCTCCCCTGGCCGGAGGGGATGTTCCCCGTCTTCCGCCGGGTCAACGACACCCTCTGGCGGGAGATCGAGAAGGGGAACCTGACCCGCCCCGGTCTCCGGGCCATCCGCTGGCCCTGGATCTTCGACCGCTTCGGCATCGACGCCGACGGCGAGGCCTTTGAGGACCGCTTCGTTCAGCTCCTCTGGGACAGTCACGAACCCGTGGACGGGGCGGAGGAGGTCCTGCGCCATCTCTCCGCCCGCTATGCCGTCTACGCCGCCAGCAACGCCCCCGCCGGGGAGCAGGAGAACCGCCTGCGTCTCGCGGGCTTTGACCGGTACTTCCAGGGTCTCTTCATCTCCCAGGAGATGGGCGGGGCCCCCAAGCCCAGCCGGGAGTTCTTCGACGCCTGCTTCCAGCGCCTGGGGAACCCGCCGAGGGAGGAAGTCCTCCTCATCGGGGACTCCCTGACGGCGGACATCCAGGGGGCCGCGGCCTACGGCCTGCCCTGCTGCTGGTTCGATCACGACGGCACCGGCGCCCCCGTCCCCCCCGGTGCGGAGCACGCCGCTCGGAAGCTGACGGACCTTCTCCAGTGGTACTGACCGACGCAAAAAGGAACAGCGCAAACGATTTCGGACACAGAGCATCGCCCTCTGTGTCCGTTTTTTCGAGGAATGTGGCCCCATTGCAGAACTCGCCCGCCATCCGTTGACACCGCCTCCCCGGGGTGTTATCTTTTCCTTGTCAGGGGCGGCAGACCGGGACCCGGTCCGCCGTCCCCCTCAGGAAATTTCTCCCCCGGGGACTTGACGGCAGGGCGGGAGATGTGATATCTTTTTGATATCACATCTGTTTCCCTTTTCCAGCAGCACTCCCGCCGCAACCCCCGGTTGACAGATTTCCGGCCCGACTTTCTGGCACGCAACCGCGAGATCCGCTACCATAACGCCAGAAAACAGCGCCGGGCCCCAGCGGGCGGCGCGGATAGGAGTGTATTCTTATGATTCTGGCAGACAAGATCATGCAGCTGCGGAAAAAGGCCGGCTGGTCCCAGGAGGAGCTGGCGGAGCAGCTGGACGTCACCCGGCAGTCCGTCTCCAAGTGGGAGGGGGCCCAGTCCCTGCCCGACCTGGAGAAAATTTTACAGATGAGCCGTCTCTTCGGCGTCAGCACGGATTTCCTGCTGAAGGACGAACTGGAGGCCGAGTCCCCCGACCCCGCGCCGGACACCCCGGCCCTCCGCCGGGTGACCCTGGCGGAAGCCTCCGCGTATCTCGCCCTCCGCCGGGAGGCCGCCCCGAAGATGGCCCTGGCCACCCTCCTCTGCGTGTGGAGCCCCGTGGCTCTCATCGGCCTCAGCTTTGTGAGTGAGGCCGGCCGCTTCCCACTGACGCAGAACGCCGCCGCGGGCCTGGGCCTCTGCATCCTCCTCATCCTCGTGGCCATCGGCGTGGCCCTCTTCCTCTCCTGCGGCCGGGGCTGCCGGGACTTCGCCTTCCTGGAGACCGAGCCCTTTGAGACGGAGTACGGCGTCAGCGGCATGGTGAAGGAGCGCCGCCGGGCGGGGGAGGACCGGGTCCAGCGGCTGAATACCATCGCCGTCACCCTCTGCATCCTGGCGGCCCTGCCCCTCTTCGCCGCCGCCTTCTGGGGCGCGGCCGCCGCCTACATCCTGGGCGTCTGCCTCACCATCGTCCTCGCGGGGATCGGCGCGGCCCTCTTCGTCTACACCGGCACCGAGACCGCCGCCATGGAAAAGCTCCTGGAGGACGGGGAGTACACCCGCGCCCGGAAGCACAGCGGCAATGTCCGGAACGCCGTCTCCCTCGTCTATTGGCTCACGGCCACCGCCGTCTTCCTCTTCTACACCTTCGGTCCCAGGGGCAACGGACAGCCCCAGTACAGCTGGTTCATCTGGGCCATCGCCGGCGTGCTCTACGCCGCCGTTCTGGCCGTCGTCCGGCTCATCGAGGGCCGGAGGAAGTAAGCCCGCCGCCCTCCCTTGTCTGGCGGCGGTCATCCCACGCATCCCCTGCGTTATCCACCGTAAGATCCCGGCGCTGCCGGAGGCGATTCTCGCCATCAGATAAAGGAGGAAATGTTCCATGAAAGACTTCATTCTTGCTGCCCTGCCCCTGGTGGCCCTGGGCGTCGCCATCGCCGTGGCCGTGACCTGCGGCCTGCGGGCCAAGCGGGCGGCCACCGCCGCCATGAACTCCCCGGAGGATGAGAAGCCCGTGAAGAAGCAGTCCGACGGCACCCACATGTGCCTCGGCATGTGCCTGGGACTCGTGGTGGGCCTCTTCTGCTCCAACTTCGCCAAGAGCTGGAACCAGGGCGTCTGCATGACCCTGGGCATGTGCATCGGCATGATGTTTGGCTCCGCCATCGACGCCTCCCAGGCCAAGAAGATGACCAACGCCCCCGGCGAGCCCGAGACCTCCGCGGAGCCCGAGGCTCCCAACCAGCCGGAAGCTCCCGCTGCCCCCGAAGCCCCCAACCAGCCGGAGACCCCTGACGAGCCCAAGGACGGCTCGGAAAACGGACCCCATTTCTGACATCTGACCACCCCGGGGCGCTGCCCCGCCGGCCTCCCCGCCTGGGGGAGAGATAGGAGAGAGAACATGCTGAACATCCAACACCTTACCAAGACCTACGGCGAGAAGAAGGCGGTCGACGACCTGAACCTCCACATCGCCCCCGGCGAGATCTACGGCTTCATCGGCCACAACGGCGCCGGCAAGACCACCACCCTCAAGTCCGTGGCGGGCATCCTGCCCTTCGATGAGGGAGAGATCACCATCGGCGGCCTCTCCATGAAGCGCGATCCCCTGATCTGCAAGCGCCAGATGGCCTACATCCCGGATAACCCGGACCTCTACGACTTCATGACCGGCATCCAGTTCCTGAACTTCATCGCGGACATCTTCGCCGTCCCGGCGGACGTCCGGCAGGAACGCATCCGGGAGTACGCCGGCCGCTTTGAGCTGACGGGCGACCTGGCCCAGCCCATCGCCGCCTACTCCCACGGCATGAAGCAGAAGCTGGCCATCATCTCCGCCTGGCTCCACCAGCCCAAGCTCATCCTGATGGATGAGCCCTTCGTGGGCCTGGACCCCAAGGCTGCCCACCTCTTAAAGGGCATGATGCGGGAGCTCTGCGACGAGGGCGGCGCCATCTTCTTCTCCACCCACGTGCTGGAGGTGGCGGAAAAGCTCTGCGACAAGGTGGCCATCATCAAGGGCGGCAAGCTCATCCGCTCCGGCACCATGGAGGAGGTCAAGGGCGACGACAGCCTGGAGGAGGTCTTCCTGGAACTGGAGGGTGAGGCGGAATGACGAGGCTCCTTCTCAAAAAGCAGCTGGCGGAGATCTTCCGCAGCTATTTCTACGACGCCAAGAAGAACAAGGCCCGGTCCAAGGCCTCCGTCGTCGGCTTCGTCGTGCTTTTTGTCCTCCTCATGGTGGGACTGCTGGGCGGCATGTTCACCTGGCTGTCCCTCTCCCTCTGCCCGGTGCTCGCCGCCATGCAGGTGGGCTGGCTCTACTTCGTGCTGATGGGGAGCCTCGGCATCTTCCTGGGGGCCTTCGGCAGCGTGTTCAATACCTACGCGGGGCTGTACCTGGCGAAGGACAATGACCTGCTGCTCTCCCTTCCCATCCCCGTCCGGGCCCTGATCGCCTCCCGGCTGCTGGGGGTCTATCTCATGGGCCTCATGTACTCCGTGGTGGTGACCCTCCCGGCGGTGATCGTCTACTGGATCAAGGTCTCCCACGGCGCCGCCGCCATCCTGGGCGGGCTTCTGATGGTCTTCGCGGTCTCCCTCATCGTGCTGATCCTCTCCTGCGTCCTGGGCTGGGCGGTGGCAAAGATCAGCCTGAAGCTCAAGCACAAGAGCTTTGTGACGGTCCTGGCCTCCCTGGTCTTCATCGCCGCCTACTACTTCTTCTACTTCAAGGCCAGTCAGATGATCCAAACCCTGATGCTCAACGCCATCGAGTACGGCGAGGCCATCCGGGACAAGGCGTATCCCCTCTACCTCTTCGGCCGGGCCTGGGAGGGCGACCCCGCGGCCCTTCTCGTGACCCTTGCCGTCACGGCGGCGCTGCTGGTCCTGACCTGCTGGATCCTCGCCCGCAGCTTCCTGCGCATCGCCACTGCCTCCGGCAGCGTCAGCAAGGTGAAGTACCGGGAGAAGGCGGCTAAGCTCCGCTCCGTCCCCCGGGCCATGTTCGGCAAGGAGCTCTCCCGCTTCACCGCCAGCCCCAACTACATGCTCAACTGCGGGCTGGGCCTCCTCTTCCTCCCCATCGTGGGCATACTGCTCCTGGTCAAGGCCGCCTGGGTCCGGGACATCGTCGCCCTGCTGGAATGGGACGCGGACTTCCTGACGCTGATGCTCTCAGGCGCCCTCTGCAGTATGGCCTCCATGGTGGATATCACCGCCCCCTCCGTCTCCCTGGAGGGGAAGAGCCTCTGGCTGGCCCAGTCCCTGCCCATCCTGCCCTGGGAGGCCCTCCGGGCCAAGCTCCGGCTGCAGGTCATCCTCGCCGGCGTGCCCCTGGCCTTTGCCAGTCTCTGCGCCATCCTGGCCCTGCGGCCCGGTCTCTTCGGGGCCCTGCTTTTGCTGCTGCTGCCCCAGGTCTTCTCCGTGCTGATGGCGGCCTTCGGGCTCTTCCTGAACCTGAAGCGGCCCAACTTCCACTGGACCAGCGAGATCGCCCCCATCAAGCAGAGCCTCAGCGTCACGGCGGCCCTCTTCGGCGGCCTGGTCCTGGCGGTGGGACTGATGGTGGCCGGGTGGCTGCTGCGGAACGTCCTCTCCCCCATGATCATGGCCTGGGCCTGCACCGTGATCCTGGCCGCCGCGGCCGCGTTCCTGCTCCACTGGCTGAAAACCGCCGGAGCCAAAACCTTCGCCGCCCTGTAAGGAAAACAAAGAAGAGAGGAAGCTCAGCTTCCTCTCTTTTTTCATTCCCCAAACAGGGGGGAGCATCGGTGAAGACCGATGGCTTTCCACCCCCATTTTCTTTTTGGCGCCCCAAAAAGAAAACGGCGGTGGAGCCGTCAAAAGAAAAAACGCTTGTCGCTGCGCAGTTACGGGCGCGGAGCGCCCTCCCGCGCAGCGGGACGCGGCCCTAAACTGTCCTGCTCAGTTGAGGTAACGTCAGCGAGAGCACGGGCGGGGCTTTCAGCAGACCTCCGAACCGTGTACGCCGTGCTGCACTCTGAGGTCATCGGGCAAAGATCGAATTTGACCAGCGACTCTTTCCGCGCTTTCCGCTTCGCTAAGCGCTGCCTGGGTGGTTGTGGGGACTGACCCTTTTTGATGGTCTTTGCGTCGATTTTTGGTCGTTCCTCGCGGCCGCTGCCGCAATCGCTCCGCTATGCGCCGGCTCCCCCGGGTGGTTGATGAGGCCCTCCGCAACCCCCGTAGGGCACGACGACCCCGGCGTGCCGCCCCTCGTCCATCGTAAAAAGAACGGATTCCCACGTCGCTCCGCTCCTCGGAATGACAGAAATCCTTTGTCATTGCGAGGAGGCCCAACGGGCCGACGCGGCAATCCGCATCCCCGTCCCCAAAGGCTCCCTTGTGTAAAGGGAGCTGTCAGCCGCAGGCTGACTGAGAGATTGTCCGGCGTTGATGGCCCTTTTGGGGGTGATCTCTGCCGCGATTCCCACCCATTTCTTCGCACCCGCTGGCGCAGACGCTCCGCTGTGCGCCGCTGGCCCGGGTGGTTGCGGCACCTCCCCCGCCCCCCGGGCGTGGCCTATTCAGCCTTCGATAGAAGTTGAAGTCAGATCCGCAGGATCTCCGCCTCCAGCGCCTCTGCGTCGGATGCCTCGTGGGTCACGACGAAGACGATCTTCCCCGCGCCGTGGCGGCGGACGCACGCCGCCGCCCGGCGGCGGTTCTCCGGGTCCAGGCCCGTGAAGGGCTCGTCCAGCAGCAGGATGTCGCAGGGGAAGAGCAGTGCCCGGGCCAGGGCGAGCCTGCGCCGCATCCCGCCGGAGTAGTCCCGGACGGCCTTGCCCCCCACGTCGGAGAGGCCCAGCTCCCCCAGCAGCTCCGCGGCCCTCCCCTCGTCGTAGTCCGCCCCCAGGACGAAGCGCAGGTTTCCCTCCGCGTCCAGCCCCGGCAGCAGCCGGTCCTCCTGAAAGACGGCGCTGATCCGCCGCCCGGCAAGGCCCGTGATCTGCCCGCCGTCGGGCCGTTCCAGCCCCAGCAGGAGCCGCAGGAGGGTGGTCTTCCCGGCGCCGGAGGGGGCCATCAGGCAGGTGACGCCCTGGCGCAGGGTGAAGCTCACGCCGTCCAGCACGGTCCTCCCGCCGTAGCGCTTGGTGAGGTTCTCGACTTTCAGTTCCATGGGCCGCCCGCCTTTCTTCCCAAGTGGTCCAGTCCCGCCATGGTCAGCTTCTCAAAGAGCGCCGAGAGGGCCACGATGCTCACCGTCCAGGCGAAGAGCTCCGGCATCTCAAAGTAGATCTTGCTCTCGTAGAGTCGCTCCCCCAGGGAGCCCCGCACCACGCCGATGACCTCGGCGGCCACCCCCGCCTTCCAGCAGAGGCCCAGCCCCAGACTCACGGCGGAGCGGAGGTAGGGAAGGAGCTGCGGCAGGTCCAGCTGCCGGAATCTCCGTCCCCAGGGCACCCGGAAGACCCTGGCCATCTCGGCCAGTGCCCGGTCCCGCCGGGCAAGCCCCTCCAGAAGGTTCAGGTACACCGGCGGGAAGACCATCAGGGCCGCGATGAAGGTGGTGAGCCATCGCCCCGGCAGCCACAGGTAGACCAGGATGATGAAGGACGCCACCGGCACCGCCTTGATGGCGGCCACCGCCGGGGACAGCAGCTCCCGCACCGGGGAAAACCGGGCCGAGAGGGCCGCGAGCCCCGCCGCCAGCGCCGACGCCGTGAGAAAGCCCCCTAAGATCCGCCCGGAGGAGAGGGCCAGCGCCGCCCAGTATCCGGGCGTCCCCGCCAGCTCCCCCAGGCAGCCCAGCACCCGCAGGGGGGAGGGCAGCAGGAGGGGCTGCCCCAGGGCCAGGCTGGCCCCCTGCCAGAGCAGCAGCCAGAAAAGCACCGGCCAGAGCTTCCGTTTCACACGCTGTCCCTCCCTTCCGAAGAAAAGGCCCCGCGCCAAAGCCGCCGCGGGGCCCAGAATTTCACGTTTTTCCCCTTTCAGGGGACGCTTTTTGCCGTTTTATGCGCCGTAGTAGAAGTCCTCCCCCGGCACGGCGCCGCCCACGGAGGCAGGATCGGCGTCATAGAGCACCTGGAGGTAGCCGGAGAGCTTGGCCTCCATCTCGCTGCCGGTGAGGCAGACGATGTTGCAGTAGGGCAGGGCTTTCTCGGCCACCGCGGCATCCACGATGCCGAGATCCCCGATGACCGCGGCCGCCTCGGCCGTGTTGGCGTTCACCCAGTCCACGCTCCCGGCGTAGGCCTGGAGGAAGGCGTCCACCGCCGCCGGGTGCTCCTCCACGAAGGCCTTCCGGGCCACGGCCACGCCGGTGATGAGACCGGAGCCGTTATCCAGCTTGTCCCACTCGGCGGTGAGGTCCAGGGCCATCCGCAGCCCTTCGATCTTCCCCTGGGCCACGGTGACGAAGGGCTGGGGCAGCAGGGCGATGGTGGCCGCGCCCTGGGCCAGGGCCGCCACGCACTCGCTGTGCTCGCTCTTCCAGTCGATGGTGAGGTCGGTGTCGGGATCGATGCCGTTCTCCGTCAGGAGGTAGCGCAGGGCGTACTCCGGCGTGGAGCCCTTGCCCGCCGCCACGATGGTCTTGCCCTTGAGATCCGCCAGGGACGCCACGGCGTTGCCGTTCTCCACGAGGTAGAGGACGCCCAGGGTGTTGACGGCCAGGGTCACGATCTGGCCCTGGGTCTTCTGATAGAGCACCGCCGCCAGGTTCGCCGGCACGCAGGCCACGTCCAGGTCACCCTGGAGGAGGGCGGGGGTCACCTCGTCGGCGGAGGCCGCCAGGGTGAAGTCATAGAGATCGCCGGCGGAGGCCCCGGTCTCCTTGCCCTCCGTGTCGGCGCTCTGCCCCATCAGCTGGGCGAGGCCCATGGCGGTGGGGCCCTTCAGGGCCGCCACCCGGACGGTGACGGACTCTGCCGGAAGATCCGAGCCGGCGGCGCTGCCGCTGGCAGCGGAGGAGGCGTCCCCCTGGCTGCCGCAGGCGGCAAGGCTCGCCGTCATGGCCAGGGCCAGCAGCAGGGCGGATAGTTTCTTTGCGAGTTTCATGCTTTTTTCTTCCTTTCTCAGCGGAGGGCGTCCTCCGGGGCGTAGACGGTCTTGGCCGTCACCCCGGGCAGCCGCCCGATCTTGCCGGAGAGGGCGGAGATCACGTCTCCCGGCGCGTCCAGCGCCACGCTGATGAGGCTCAGCCCCCGCTCCCGGCAGGGAAGGCCCATCCGGCCGATGATGTGCTCCCCGTACTGGTGCAGCAGGGCGTTGAGCTCCGCCACGGCGTCGCCGTTCCGCACGATGATGGCCAGCACCGCCACCCGGTTTTCCATGCTCCATCCTCTCCTTTCTTCCTTGCGGGTCCCCTTAGGGGCCCTGGAATGAGAAACACCCTCCCTGCCCCAGTGGGCAGGGAGGGTGCAAGGTACGAAAAAATGGGTGCGACCTCACGGCAGGACCTTCGTCCCGCTTCCCCTGCCACTTCCGGCGCGGGGCGTACCCTTGCCGTTCAGATCAGCGGATGATGCTTCGCCGGTCTCCGGTCAGTGTCACTTTCCGGGGACGGGTTCCATCGCTATCGTATCAGCTTCCGCCGCGTCTGTCAAGGGCTCCCTCTCCGGGCAGCGGCCATAGAGTGCGGTCAGGGCCCGGATTTTTTCCGCCAGCGCCTCGGTAAAGCAGCCATCCGGCAGGCGGAAGCTCCAGTTCCCGTCCCCCACGGTGCCGGGGACGTTGACGCGCCCCTCGCTGCCAAGGCCCAGGTAATCCTGCAGCTGGGCGATGAAATACCGGGCGACGCTGCCCTGCCCCGCCCGGAGCACCGCCTCGCAGACGGCGTCCTCGCCGGTGACGTGCAGGTACTTCCCGGCAAATTCGATCTCCTCCGGCCGGGCCGTCCGGTACCAGCCGTGAAGGGTGTCGTTGTCGTGGGTCCCGGTGTAGCAGAGGGCATTTTCCGGGCAGTTGTGGGGAAGATAGCTGTTGGCGGGGTCCGAGAAGGCGAACTCCAGTACCCGCATCCCCGGCATCCGGGAATCCTTCAGGAGCCGGGCCACGTCCGGGGTCTGGAGGCCCAGGTCCTCCGCCAGGAACTCCGTCCCGGAGAACCAGGAGGTGAGAACGCCCACAAGGTCCATCCCGGGACCGGGCCTCCAGACGCCGTTTCTCGCGGTCTTCTCCCCATAGGGGACGCACCAGCCCGCGGCGAAGGTCCGGAAGTGGTCGATGCGGATGGCGTCATAGCGGCCGGTGTTGCCGCCAATGCGCCGGATCCACCAGCCGAAGCCGTCCGCGCGCATCCGCTCCCAGTCTCCCAGTCGTAGAGGGGATTGCCCCAGAGCTGCCCGTCCTCCGAGAAGTAGTCCGGCGGCACGCCGGCGACCTCCACGGGATAGCCCTTCTCATCCAGCCGGAAGAACTGCCGCTCGCTCCAGACGTCGGCAGAGTCCAGGGAGACGTAGATGGGCAGGTCCCCGATGATCTTGACGCCCCGCTTCCCGGCGTAGGCCTTCAGCGCCGCCCACTGCCGGTCAAAGAGGTACTGGACGTAAATGTGGAAGTTCACGTCCTCAGAGAGCTTTTCCCGCCAGGCTTCCACCGCCTCCGCCGCGTGGTCCCGGAGGGCCTCGTCCGGCCAGTCCAGCCAGCATTTCCCGCCGAAATGGCCTTTCGCGGCGAGATAGAGGGCGTAGTCCTCCACCCAGGGGCAGCGGGCGCGGAAGGCGGCGACCCGCGGCTCATCCTGGACCCAGCCCCGGCGGAAGGCGGCGCGCAGGAGCCTTTCCCGGCTGGCCAGCACCGCGCCATAGTCGATGGCGGCGTGGCCGGGGACACGGGCGTTCTCCACCTCCGCCGCCGTCAGAAGGCCGTCCTCCCGCAAGAGCGGCAGGTCCAGCAGCAGGGGATTCCCCGCGAAGGAGGAGACGCTGGAGTAGGGGGAGTTGCCGCCGCCCCCCGGCGTCAGGGGCAGCATCTGCCACCAGCTCTGCCCCGCGTCCCGCAGGAAGTCCAGAAATTCCCGGGCTTCCGCCCCCAACGAACCGATGCCGAACTCCGACGGCAAAGAAAACACCGGCAGCAGGATCCCTGCTGAACGTGCCATAAAATCGCCCTCCTATTCCAAAAACGGTCAAAAACCGATGGCATTTCAGGATCATTGTACGTTCTCTTCCTGAAAAAGTCAACCCGTCCCCCTGTTTCCGGCATGTCCTTGCTTTTCCACAAAGCGGAAGAAACGCTCACGCCGCCCTGGCGTCTCCCAGGGCCATCAGCTCCCGCTCGGAGGCGATGTCCGCCGGGTAGGGGTAGGTCCCGGCCACCGTTTCAAACCGCGCACGGATGGCCGCCGCCTTGGCGGGGTCCCGCTCCGCCAGCAGGGCATGGAGATACCGGGTCCGCAGCACCGAGGGGAAGCGCTTCATCTGCCCCATGAACTTCACCTGTCCCTGGGTCAGTAAGTCCGCCAGCACCGCCGGGCGGGCCTCCCCCAGCAGCTCCACCGTCACCCGGTCGCAGACGAGAAGCCCCCGGTAGAGCCCCGGGAGCCCCCGGGATCCCGCCAGCAGATGGGCGATGGCCCGGTCCGCCTCCGCCAGCCGCCCCTCGTCCACAAGCCGGTTGCAGACCAGGACGCCCTGGGCCGCCGTCATGGCGTTCTGCAGGGCCTCGTCCCCTGGCATCGAAAACCAGTCCTCCGGCATCTCCCGGAGCCGGAGGCCCCGGGCCTGGGCCTCCGCCACCTTCATCTGCACCCAGAAGGCCCGGAGGGCCGCCGGGTCGTGTCCCAGGGAGAGGGCGTTGCGCCCGTCGTTGTCGATGTTCCCCAGCCGCAGGGGGATGCCGTTCATAGCCGCCGTAAAGCCGCCGATGACCGCGAGGAAGAGGAGAAATGCCGCCAGCAGCGGCACTCTCCGGGCAGGGCCGTACAGCGCCAGGGCCAGCACCGCCGTCAGCAGGTTCGCCAGGGCGCCGCCGAAGTTGTAGAGCGTCACGGGCAGACGCCCGTCCACCATGTCCGGCGGAGACATCAGGCACTGGCCGCCGGTCCCTGGGATGCGGAGCCGCCGGAGCCGCAGACGGCCGCCGTCCTCCCGCATCCACATCAGGCTCCCCACCCGGAAGGAGCAGAAGCGGTAGCCGGAGAGCAGCCCGCAGACCAGGTGCCCCGCCTCGTGGAGGGTGATCTGGACCAGGATGGCCGCCAGGAAGACTGCCGCCAGCCCCAACGCCCACAATGGCCACGCGGCGGACCCGGGACGGCGGTCGAAGCTGTCCGCCAGCACCACGCCGCAGCCCACGCCCATGGCAAGGGACAGTCCCGTGCCGATGACCTGCCCCCAGGGGATCCTCTTTCGCTGCTTAATTGGGAAGCCTCCCTTCGTTTTTCCCCATTCTACCACAGACAGCCGCGTCTCCGCAACAACGCGGAAAAAAGACCGGGGCCGCTGCGCGGTCCCGGTCTTCTGTGCCCTTGTCAACTGAGGGGATGTACGGTGAAGCTCAGTTCCCCTCCGCCAGGCGGTAGCCCACGCCCACCTCGGTGAAGAAGTACTCGGGCTCGGCGGGGTTCTTCTCGATCTTGCGGCGGATGTTGGCCATGTTCACCCGGAGGATCTGGTTGTTGGAGCTGGCCTGGGGGCCCCAGAGCTCTCGGATGATGAAGTCGTAGGTCAGCACCTTTCCGGCGTACTTACCGAGAAGCGCCACGATGCGGAACTCGTTGAGGGTCAGCTTGGCGTTCTCCCCCCGGATGAGGGCCTGGTGCTTGTTGTAGTCGATGGTGAGCTCCCCCACGGTGTAGGTCCCCTCCCGGGCGATCTCGCTGTTGCCGGAGGCGGTGCGAGTGTGGCGGATGGCGGCCCGGACCCGGGCCAGCAGCTCATCCGTGCCGAAGGGCTTGGTGAGGTAATCGTCCGCCCCCAGGTCCAGGGCCGTGACCTTGTCCTTCTCATGGGAGCGGGCGGAGACCACCACCACGGGAAGGGAGGACCAGGCCCGGAGCTGCTCCAGGATGGAGAGCCCGTCCATATCGGGAAGGCCCAGGTCCAGGATCACAAGGTCCGGGCAGTGGGAGGAGATGATGGTCAGGGCCTCCGCCCCGGTGTGGGCCTGGATGGCCTCATAGCCCCGGCTGGAGAGCGCCGCGGCGATGAACTGGGAGATGCCCTTCTCGTCCTCCACGATCAGCACTTTTTCACGGATGTTCATGCGCTTTCCTCCTTGGTAAGGGGCAGGGTGAAGCAGAATTCCGCTCCCTGCTCCAGGTTTCTGGCGTTGAGATGCCCGCCGTGGGCGCGGACGATGGCCCGGCAGACGGAGAGGCCCAGCCCCATGTTCCGCTTGCCGTCGCCCTTGGTGGTCTCGTTGTGCTTCAGGGTGCCGTCAAAGAGCCGGGGCAGCACGTCCTTGGGAATGCCCTGGCCGTTGTCCGCCACGGAGAAGCGGGCGTTCTCCCCCTCCCGGGTGACGGAGAGGCGGACGGCGGTGGTGGTCCTGCCGTGGATCACGGCGTTTTCCAGCAGGTTATTGAGGACCTGGCCGATGAGGATGGGGTCCATGGGGACCATCAGAAGCTCCTCCGGCGCCCGGACCGTGATGGCGATGCCCGGGAAGCGCTTGCGGAAGGCCCGGGCGGCGAAGCCCAGGATCTCCTCGGCCACCTCCTCATCCTTGACGAGCTCCGTCTCGCCCCCCATGCGGGTGATGGAGAGGAGATTCTCCACCACGCGAATGAGCCACTGCCCCTCCTCCCGGACGTTCTCCAGCATCTCCCGCTGCTGCTCTTTGGGCAGGTCCGGGTTATCCAGGATGGCGGAGGCGGAGCCGATGATGGAGGTCAGGGGGGTGCGGATATCGTGGGAGATGGAGCGGAGGAGGTTGGAGCGCATCCGCTCCTTCTCCGCCTCGGCCCGCAGGGACTCCCACTTCTTCATCTTGGTGGTGAGGGCGGAGGTGAAGATGGACACCGTGAGAAGGGTCAGAAAGGTCAAAGGATAGCCGTCGATGGTGAAATCGAAGGCCAGGAAGGGGTAGGTGAAGGCGAAGTTCACGCAGATGACCCCCAGGATGGCGGCCACGATGCCGTGGAAGTACCCGTCCGTCAGACGGGAGATGAGAAGCGTTGCCAGCACGAAGACCGGAAAGGCGAAGCCTGGTGTGGTCCCCGCAAGGCGCAGGGGCGTGCAGACCGCCGTGGCCAGGACCAGGATGCCCACCGTCAGCAGGCTGTCCCGCCGGGAGATGGGAAAGTATTCGCGGATGCGCTGGCCAAAGGTCTTTCTCTCTTCCGGCATGGCGGACGGCTCCCTTCCGGACGGCAGAGCCGTCCTGTGGCATATGATAGCACGCTTCGGCGTTAGATGGGTGTTAAGATTCTCGCATTATGGGAATTTGTGGGGGATTTTGTCACTCCGAAGGCGATCGGAGGATCGCAGCCGGAGCCTCCGATCGCCTTCGGTATATCGGTCCGCTGCCGGGGCCTGCGACATCCCTGTAGGGGCGGGGCTCCGTCCCCGCCCGGTTTCCCCGGGGGGTGAGGAAGGCTGCAATAGGATCTGTAGGGGCCGACCTGTGTGTCGGCCCGTGAACGGGTCCCGCGCAGAGGCGTGCCCGGGCGGACACACAGGTCCGCCCCTACGCGGAGGGGGAGGCGTTCCGGAGTAACGGGAATCGGTGTGAAACGACGCCTTTCCCGGCGGGACGGAGCCCGCCCCCTACCGGGGGGGCCGGAGCAGGCCGGTGTGTCCAGGACGGCGGGGTGCGGTCACCCCGCCCTACGGGGTGCTCAGGCTTCGGCGCGCTTTTTGAGCTGCTGGGCGGTGACGGCGTAGCCCTTCTCCAGCTCTTCGTCCACCGGGATGGTCCCGGGGACCTCCGCCCCGGCGTGGGCCAGGACCCGGCGGGCGACCTCCCGCAGGAGGGCCGGGTTTTTCACGAGGATTGGCCCCGTCAGGGCGGAGGCGAAGACATTCCCCTTCTGGTAGCCCTCGGGCCGCTTCTCCCCGTCGTTGCCGTAGCCCATGGCGAGGGAGCTGAGCAGCGGCGTCTCGATGCCGGTGATGACGGCGGACTTATTCTGAAAGCCCACAATGGGTTCCGGGAAGAGGGGGCAGACGCCGTAGACATCCTCCACGAAGCGCTTCTCCGTCTCCCGGGAGAGGAAATCGGCCAGGCCCAGGGCCTCCCAGTCCTTCCCCCGCTGGTCCGTGATCCGGCGGCCCAGGAGCTCCATGGCGCTGCCGGCGAAGAGCATGGGAAGGCCCGCCTCCGCCGCAGAGCGGAGGACCGCCGCGTAAGGCGTCAGGGCCTCCAGGGCTGCCTTCTGGGCCCGCTCGGTGCCCGCGCCGAGGTAGAGGAAGTGGCAGCCGTCCAGCGCCACGCTCTCGCCGGGCAGGACGGGCTGCACGGTGACGGAGTGCCCCAGCCCCTCCAGCGTCCGGCGGAGGACGGAGAGGTTAGCGTAGCTGCCGTAGAGGTTCATGAGGTCGGGATAGAGGTGGATGAGTGTCAGTTCCATCTTAGAGCGCCTCCTTTCTCACGCAGGGGAGATCCAGCAGCTTGTCCCGGTCCGAGAAGCAGGTGACGACGTAGAGGGCCTCGTCCCCCTTCTCCGCCCCGCTCTCCAGGGCGGCCGCCGCCTCCGGGATGGCGGGGATGACGGTGATCTTCGCCGGGTCGATGCCGGTGAAGGAGAAGCGCTCGGCGAGATCGTGGCAGTACTGGCCGGAGAGGATGACCCGCCGCACCTGGGGGGCCTTCAGCTGGTCAAAGTCGATGTCCCAGAGCCAGGAGGTCTCGCTGGTGAAGTACTTCCGGGAGACGGCGTCCACGATGACGAGGACGTCGCAGTCCTCCTTCTGGGCGGCGATATAGCGGAGGTTCGTGTCGTAAGCGATGGAGTTCTCGTGCTTGGAAGTCAGCAGCATGCCGTGGTGCTCCCCCAGGGTGAACTTCTGCATCCGGCCATTTTTCAGGGTGTAGCTGCTCAGGACCTTCACGATCTCTGCCCCGGGGATGCCCAGACGGCGGCAGGCGGCGTAGGCCGCCAGGATGTTGTAGGCGTTGTAGATGCTGCGGAAGGCCAGCTCCACCGGGAACTCCCCGTCGATGGTGAGGACGCCGGCGTCCAGGTCGGCGGAGGTGAGGGTGAAGTCGGTCCTGGGTTTGCGGTGGCCGCACTTCGTGCAGCGGTAGGCGCCGATCTGGTTATAGTGGACGTAGTCGTAGGTCATGGGGGCGTGGCAGAGGGGACAGTAGGCCCCGTCGTGATAGACGCCGGTGGGAGCGTCGGTGGAGAAGGGGGCCCGGTCCATGCCGAACCACTGGACCTTCTCATGCCCCTGGGCAAAGCAGGAGGAGAGGGGATCGTCGGCGTTCAGAATGAGCTCCGTCTCGGGGTGGATGGCGGGCAGGATCGCCTCATAGACGCTCTCCGGATGGCCGTTGCGGGTGAGCTGGTCCCGGTAGAGGTTGGTGATGACGAACTCCGTGGGGTGGAAGTAGCGGAAGGAGTAGCGGGCGTAGCGCTCGTCGCTCTCGAGAAGCAGCACGTCGGCATTGACCTTGCCCCCCAGGGTGGCGTGGGTCAGGAGCAGGGTCGTAACGCCCTCCACCTGGTTGGAGCCCTCGGCGTTGTAGATGACGGACTTCCCCTGGGCGCGGAGGACGGAGGCGATCATCTCCACCGTGGAGGTCTTGCCGTTGGAACCGGTGACGGCCACGATGTGGGGCGGCAGGGTCAGCCGGGCCAGGATGTCCGGGCAGATCTTCAGGGCCGCCTTGCCGGGCATGGAGCTGCCCTTGCCGATGAGCCGGCCCACGGCGCGGCCCAGCTTGCAGACGACGATGGCGAAAAACTTTCTCATGGGAACCATCTCCTTTTCAAGTAGTAAACGAATGAGGAAACCGGGAACTCACTTCCCGAGATAGACCATCAGGACCGCGATGTCTGCGGGGCTGACGCCGCTGACGCGGCCCGCCTGGCCGAGAGACCGGGGCCGGAGCTTCGCCAGCTTCTCCCGGGCCTCCAGCCGGAGACCCCGGATGGCGGCGTAGTCGATGTCCTCCGGCAGGAGGCGGTTTTCCAGCCGCTCCATCTCCGCGATCTGCTTTTCCTGGCGGCGGATGTAGCCCTCGTACTTCACGGCCAGCTCCACCTGCTCGCCCACCTCCGGCGGCAGCTCCGGCCGCTCCGGGTCGAAGGGAGCCAGGTCTTCATAGCCGATGCCGGGGCGGCGCAGGAGGGAGACCAGGGGGCAGCCGTCGGGAACATCCGTGGTCCCCTTCCCCGCGAGAAAGGCGGAGAGTTCCGGCGACGGGGCCACGCCCTGGTGGGTGAGGCGCCGGATCTCCCGCTCCGCGGCGGCGTACTTCTCCGTGACCTTCTGGAGCCGCTCATCGGACACAAGGCCGATGGCGTGGCCGATGGGCGTCAGCCGCCGGTCGGCGTTGTCCTGCCGCAGCACCAGGCGGTACTCGCTGCGGGAGGTCATGATGCGGTAGGGCTCCTCGGTGCCCTTGGTGACGAGGTCGTCGATGAGGGTGCCGATGTAGCTCTCGGAGCGCTTGAGGACGAAGTCCCCCTGGCCCCGGAGCTTCCTCGCGGCGTTGACCCCCGCCGCGAAGCCCTGGACGGCGGCCTCCTCATAGCCGGAGGAGCCGTTGAACTGCCCCGCCCCGTAGAGGCCGGAGATCTCCCGGTACTCCAGGGTGGGCTTCAAAGCCTGGGGGTCGATGCAGTCATACTCGATGGCGTAGGCGGGCCGGGTCATCTCGGCATGCCGCAGGCCCGGGATGCTGTGGAGCATGTCCCGCTGGACATCCTCGGGAAGGGACGAGGAGAGCCCCTGGATGTAGAGCTCCTCCGTCTCCAGGCCCATGGGCTCCACGAAGATCTGGTGGCGGAGCTTGTCCGGGAAGCGGACGATCTTGGTCTCAAAGCTGGGGCAGTACCGGGGGCCGACCCCCTCGATGGTGCCGTCGTAGAGGGGGGAGCGGTCCAGGTTCTCCTGCACGATGCGCTTGGTCTCCTCTGTGGTCCAGGTGAGCCAGCAGACGGCCCGGTTCTCCGGCGGCGTCTCGGTCCCGTAGGAGAAGGGCAGGGGCTTTTCGTCCCCCTCCTGCCGCTCCATCTCGTCGAAGTCCACCGTCCGGGCGTTGACCCGGGGCGGCGTCCCGGTCTTGAAGCGCCGCAGGGGCAGGCCCAGGTGGAGAAGGCTCTCCGTCAGGCGGTTCGCCGGGTGCAGCCCATCCGGGCCGGAGGGCTCCACGCAGTCCCCCACAATGGTCCGGCCGGAGAGGTACGTCCCCGTGGCCAGGATCACGGCCCTCACCCGGCAGACCGCCCCGGTGGTGAGGACTACTTCGGAGACGTGCCCGTCCTCCACCCGGATGTCCACCACCTCTCCCTGGCGGATGTGGAGGTGCTCCTGCCGCTCCAGGGTGCGCTTCATGTACTCCTGATAGCGGCGGCGGTCCGCCTGGGCCCGGAGGGACCAGACGGCGGGGCCCTTGCCCCGGTTCAGAAGGCGGTACTGGATGCAGCAGGCATCCGCCGCCCGGCCCATCTCGCCCCCCAGGGCGTCCAGCTCCCGGACCAGGTGGCCCTTGCCGGTGCCGCCGATGGCGGGGTTGCAGGGCATGTTGCCCACGGAGTCTAAGTTGATGGTGAAGACCGCCGTCTCGCAGCCCAGCCTCGCCGCGGCCAGGGCCGCCTCGATGCCGGCGTGGCCCGCGCCGATGACGGCCACGTCGTAGCTGCCGGCGTCAAACTCTCTCATGTCGCATTGTCCTTTTCCAGTGTGATGACGGCCACCTGGGGCCGGTTGAAAAGCCGCAGAGCCCAGCGGGGGGAGTTGCCGAGACCCCGGGAGACGAAGACCTCCGCCGCCGGGTGTCCCCCGTCCGTGCAGGGGTAAAAGCCGCTGGTGAAGGAGGGGAACCACTGCTGGTGGGTGTCGATGAGGCCGTCCGTCCCCGGCAGGCGCCAGATGCCCCCGTGGGCGTGGCCGCAGAGGGTCAGGTCCGCTCCGAAGCGGCAGTAGCCCCCGTCGAAGCGGTTGTTCCGGTGGGCCAGCAGCAGCCAGAAGGGATCGCCCCAGTCCGCGTAGACCTCTGCCGCCAGCTCCTCCGGGGTCTTCTGGTCGGCGTAGGCGTTGGGGTCGTCCACCCCCGCGAGGACCATCTTCCCCTCCCCGCCGGAGGGGCCGGTGAGGGTCAGCTCCACCGCCTCGTTGCTGAGCACCGTGACGCCGGAGAGCCGCAGGGCCTGCTTCACGCTCTCCGCCCCGGCCGTGCCCAGGGCCCACTCGTGGTTGCCGGTGACGAAGTACGTAGGGGCGATGGCGGTCAGCGCCGCGCCGACCCTCCCGGCGTAGGCGGCGGGCTCCGCCGTATCCTCGTCCACGAGATCCCCGGTGACCAGGATCAGGTCCGGCTCCGCTCCCGCCACCGCCGCGAGGAGGCGCTCATTGTCCCGGCCGAACTCCGCCCCGTGGAGGTCCGAGAGCTGCACGATCCGCAGCCCCGCAAGCCCCTCCGGCAGCCGCGCCGAGGCGAAGGTGAAGTCCTCCGTCTGGATGCTCCGGTTTTCCCACAGGGCGAAGAGGACCAGCGCCGCCAGCAGGAGAGGCCAGATCTTCCGTTTTCTCCCGTGCCGTGCCATGCCGTCCTTCCCTTCCGATGAGCCCTTCCGGGCAATTTACTCCATTGTAACAATATAGTTTACCACAATCTCCGTCCCATTGCGAGGGGGCGGGGCAAATTTTTCTTTCCCCGGCGAAAAAGCGCCCCGGCGGACCGCTCCGCCGGGGCGTTCTTCGTTTATTCCGCGCTCTTCAGGGACTCCACCATGTCGATCTTCCGCATCTTCCGGTAGCCGAAGCCGTTGACGAGAAGGGAGAAGCCCGCCGTCAGCAGTGCCGCCCAGAGGTAGGCCATGGGGTCCGTCTCCCGGCCGAACATCATGAGGTCGATCTCCACGCTGCGCACCAGCCACGTGTGGAGCCAGTGCCCCAGCAGGATGCCCACGCCGATGCCCGCCGCCGTCAGTACCACGTTCTCCCGGTTGACGTAGGCGGAGACCTCCCGGTCGTAGAAGCCCAGGACCTTGATGGTGGCAAGCTCCCGCTTGCGCTCCGTGATGTTGATGTTGGAGAGGTTGTAGAGCACCACGAGAGCCAGGGCTGCCGCCGAGAGGATGACGATGACCACCACGAAGTCGATGCGCTCCATGGAGTGGTGATAGGTGTCCCGGGTGTCCAGCATCCGGGTGGCCGCCGCCACGCCGCCGAGATCCATCAGATCGGAGAAAACGGCGTCGCAGGTCTCGGAGGAGTCGTCCACCAGCCGCAGGAGGTAGGCGTTGGGGGTGTAGTCCTCCCCATAGATCTTCTCATAACTGGCGGGGCTCATGTAGACGAAGTGGGCGAGGTAATGCTCATAGATTCCGGCCACCGTCAGCTCCTGCCGGGTATCTCCCGCCAGGGTGAAGGGATCCCCCACGGTGACGCCCAGGAGCTCCGAGAGCTTCTCGTCGATGAGGACGCCGCCGTCCTCCGGGGCCTCCAGAATCTCCCCGGTCCGGTAATCCCGGACGGCCACGAAGTCCCCGAAGGTCTCCGGGTCCGCCACCTCCAGATAGGCCATGATGTTGTATTTCGCCGTCTCCGCCGTCAGGGAGGCGAGGTAGCAGGGCTCCGAGGCCAGGATCCGCTCATCGGAGGCAAGGTGCTCCTCCACCTCCGTCCGCTCCTCCGCCAGGATGTTGGCGTGGAGGGCCAGCTGGGCCGTATACTCATAGATGTCCCCATACTGCCGGTCCATGGTGCTGAGAAGGGAGGTCCTGAGGCCGAAGCCCGCGATGATGAGAGCCGTGCAGCCCGCGATGCCCGCCACCGTCATCCAGAAGCGCTTCTGGTAGCGGAAGAGGTTCCGGGCCGTGACCTTGTGGTTGAAGTCCAGCCGCCGCCAGAGGGGGCGGATGTACTCGAGAAACACCCGCTTGCCGGGGGCCGGGGCCCGGGGCCGCATGAGACTGGCCGGGACCTCCCGCAGGGCCTTCCAGCAGGCGGCCGCGGCGCTGGCGCCCGTGCAGAGCACCGCCGCCAGGATGCAGAGGAGGGAGACCTCCGGGTACGAATGGAGCTCGATGTCCGGCACAGCGTACATGATCTGGTAGGCCGTGAAGATCATCTTGGGGAAGAGGGTATAGCCGATCCCCAGGCCCAGAACGGACCCGAAGAGGGAGGGCAGCATGCCGTAGCCCAGGTACTTCCGGGAGATGGCGAAGCGCCGGTAGCCCAGGGCCTTCAGGCAGCCGATCTGGGTCCGCTGATCCTCCACCATCCGCGTCATGGTGGTGAGGCACACCAGGGCCGCCACCAGGAAGAAGAGCACCGGGAAGACGCTGGCGAGGTTCCCCATCCGATCGGCGTCCTGGCCGAAGCCCAGGTAGCCGGGGTTGGAGGAGCGGTCCAGCACGTACCACTCACAGCTCTCGATGTCCGCCACCTTCCGGCGGGCGTCGGAGAGCTGGCGCTGGTAGTCCGCGATGGTCTCGTCGGCCTCTTGCTTCCCGTCCTGATACTCCGCGAGGCCCGCGGCGTAGTCCGCCTCGCCGTCCCGGAGGGTCTGCAAGGCATCGGTCAGCTGTGCCTTGCCCTTGGCGGTCTCCTCCGCCAGGGCGGTCCGGCCGTCCGCCAGGGCCTTCTGGCCGTCCCGGTACTGCCGCCAGCCGTCGTCCAGCCGGGCTCTCGCGTCGGTGAGCTCGGCTTCGGACGCGTCCAGCTGTTTCTTGGCGTCGGTGAGCTGCGCCCCGGCGTCATCCAGTTTCCCTTTCGCCTCGTCCAGCTGCGCCCGGGCGGCGGAGAGCTCCGCCTGACCCGCCCCGTACTCCGCCCAGCCGTCGTCCAGCTCCTTCCGGCCGTCGATGAGCTGCCGGACGCCGTCAAAGAGCTCGGTCTCGCTCTTCGCCAGCTCGTCCCGCTGGGCCTGGATGGCATCCAGGGCCTCCTGCCGGTACTGGACCAGCTGCGCATGGTCGGCCTTCACGGCCTCCAGCCGGTCCCGGGCCGCCTGCAGGGCCTTCTCCGCGGCGGAGCGCAGCGGGCTATCCTCCGGCAGGGAGGCCACCAGTTCCTCCAGCTCCGCGATCCGCGCCTCCAGGGCCGCGATGGTCTCGTCGATGGTCCCCTCGTCCGGCAGGGGGGCCGCGTTCAGGGCGTTCCAGGCGGCGGCCAGGGCCGCGTCGGCGTCGGCGAAGAAGGTCTCCACCTCCGCCCGGGTCTCCGGGTCCTCCGTGAGGAGGCCGTTCACCAGCGCTTCCGGGGTCTTCCCCAGGGCGATGGCCACGGTCCGCAGCTGCTCCTGGAGCTGGGCCACCCCGGCCGCATACTCCGCCTCTCCGGCCTCCAGCTTCCGCCGTCCGGCGGCCAGCTGGGCCGCGCCGGCTTCATACTGGGCAAGGCCGTCCTCATACTGCGTTTGGCCGTCCCGGAACTCCGCCAGGGCCTCCTCATACTGCCGCTTGCCGTCCTGCCACCGGGCAAGACCCTCGGCGTAGGCGGCCTCGTTGTCGTTCAACGTTGCCAGGGCGTCCGCCAGCTCCTGCTCGGCGTCGGAGAGCTGCTGCCGGGCCTTGGCGGTCTCCTCCGTCAGGGTCTTCTGCCCGTCCCGATAGTCCCGCCAGCCGTCGTCCAGCTGCCGCCTGGCGTCCTGGAGCTTGCCCCAGGCGTCGGAGAGCTTCTCCTCCGCCTCGGCCCGGGCGTCGTCCAGCTGCCGCTGGGCGTCCGCCAGTTTCTCATTGGCCTCGTCCACGATGGCCTGCCGCCGCAGGGGCGCCCGGACCTCCGCCAGCTGCTCCAGCTCCGTTACCGAGGCATCCACAATGGCCTGGTAGGCGTCCGAGAAGGCCACCTCCTCCGCCGCGCCCTGCACCGTGAGGTAGGCGGCGGTGTAGTAATCCATGGCAAAGGCGCTCTCCGGGAGGCAGAGGAAGGCCGTGGCCTGCCCGGTGCCGAGGGTCGAGGTCCCCCGCTCCAGGCTGATGTAGAAGGGGGACTGGACCACGCCCACCACGGTGAACTCCGTCCGGGCCAGGGCATCCGCGTAGGTCCCCTGGGTCCGCAGGTGCAGGGTGTCGCCCACGACCACGTCCATCTTGGTGAGCATCAGCCGGTCCACCACGCACTCGTCCTCCGCCTCCGGCATCCGGCCGTCCAGCAGGGTCAATCGATTCAGTTCCTGGGGCAGGGAGTAGACCTTCACCACGGCGTCGCTGCCCTCGGCGTCCGCCTTCACGGCGGAGGCAAAGGCGTCAATGAGATAGACCCCCTCGGCCCGCTCCACCGTGGGCTCCGCCGCCATGGCGTCGATGTCCTCCCCGGTGAGGCCCAGGGTGGAGAGCACCTGCACGTCCATGAACTGCGCCTCGTCCATATAGGTATCGAGGGTCCGCTTCATGTCCGGCGCCGTGGCCCGGAGGCCGGAGAGAAAGGCCACCGCCAGCGCCGCCAGGATAAAGATCGAGAGGAAGCGGCTCTTGCTGTGCTGCACCTCCCGCAGGAAATCCTTCTCCAATGCCCGCATGTTGGGGTCCTCCCTTCCGGAAAAATCAGAAATTCCTCACCACTCGATCTCCGCCACCGGCGTGGGGTGAGGATTGCGCTTCATCTCCGCCACCGTGCCGCTGCGGATGCGGATGACCCGGTCCGCCATGGGGGTGAGGGCGCTGTTGTGGGTGATGACGATGACGGTGACGCCCTTCTGGCGGCAGGTATCCTGCAAAAGCTGCAGGATCGTCCGGCCGGTCTGGTCGTCCAGGGCGCCGGTGGGCTCGTCGCAGAGCAGGAGCTTGGGGTTCTTCGCGAGGGCTCTCGCGATGGAGACCCGCTGCTGCTCGCCGCCGGAGAGCTGGGCCGGGAAGTTGTTCATCCGGTCGGCAAGGCCCACGTCCCGCAGCACCTCCTGGGCGTCCAGGGGGTCCGGGCAGATCTGGGCCGCCAGCTCCACGTTCTCGAGAGCCGTCAGGTTCTGGACCAGGTTATAGAACTGGAAGACAAAGCCGATGTCCCGGCGGCGGTACTCCGTCAGCTGTCGGGCGTTGTAGCGGCTCACCTCGCTGCCGTCCACCAGGATCGTCCCCTCAGAGCAGGCATCCATCCCGCCCAGCATGTTGAGGACCGTGGTCTTGCCCGCCCCGCTGGGACCCACGATGACCACGAATTCCCCCTTCCGGATCTCAAAACTGATGTCGTCCACGGCGCGGATCTCCACCTCGCCGCTGCGGTAGATCTTCGATACGTCCTGAAAGGACACGAACGCCTCGCTCATGCTTTCTCCTCCTTCATCACCTGGGCGCAGCGGCCCACGAGCCGGGAGAGCTCCCGGCTGTCCTCCGCCCCCAGACCCGTCAGCAGCCGGTCAAAGTAGCCCCGGACGGTCTCATACTGCCCCGCGATCTGGGCCATGCCCGCCTCCGTCACCCGGACGAAGACCTTCCGCCGGTCCTCCTGGGAGGGGGTCAGGGTGAGAAAGCCCTTCCGCCGCAGGGAGCTCAGCGCCGCCGTGATCCGGGGCCGGGAGAGCCGCAGGGCCTCCGCCAGCTCGGAGGGGTACACATCCTCCCCCCGGCGCAGGGCCAGGTACTGCAGCACCCGGGCCTCCCCCTGCAGCAGCGCCGCCAGGTCGCTGAAGGCCGGCAGCTGGTACAGGGCCCCCAGGTCCCGCAGCAGCTCCTCCCGCAGCTCCGTCCGCTCCTCCATGGCCGTTCCCTCCCTCGTCTCCGGCGGTGGTTCCCACCGGTAATAGTTCACACTGTAAACAAAATGATAGCACGGCCCCCTCCGGAATACAAGAGGCTGGAACCTGACAAATTCAACAAAAGAATCATTCGTCAATTGTGACATTTGTAGAATTTTCCTCTTGCCTTTTTCGCCCTCTGGGGGTATTATGACCTCATAAACATGGAAAGGAGGTCTGAGAATGGACAAGTACATCGGTTTCGGCCATGACCTGGACGATCTCATCTATGGGGAGACCCCTGTGAGACCCAGCGAACGCTGAGAAACGGAAGCCACGCGGTGACGCGTGGATTTTTTAACCCCTTTCGCGCCCGGACTCCGGCGCGGAGGGCCTTTTTATTTTATCACGGCCCGCCGTTACCGTGCCGTTAAAAAAAACCGCCCTGGAGCTTCTCTGCTCCGGGCGGCTCTCTTTTTGCTGTTTTACTGATACCGGTACTGACGGCCGGTGAAGCCGTCGATGTAGCTGAGGAACATCTCCCGGTTGTGGAACTCCATCAGCTGGCAGCCTTCCGCCTCGTGGAAGGAGACGATGCGGTTTTTCGTATCGACCCAGATCCGCCAGATGGCGCTTTGCGTTTCGTTCATGTGGATGATCTCCTTTCACCGCCGGGACCGGCGTTTTCGTTTCTATTCTATTAGACGACGCAGAGGGGCAAAATGTTGCAGGAAATCCAGAAATTTTTCAAAAAATTTTGAAAACCGGGGGAAGCGTCAGGAAGCCGCGGCCTCATCCTGGGCGATCCGGTCCGAAACGTCGGATCTCAGGGCCGCCCAGGCATCCTCGTTCTCCACATAGTAACGGGGGCAGTACTTGCCGGTGACGTCGTAGTGGCGGATGACATCGCTCTCCGGGTCCAGATGGAAGGTCTCGCAGAGCCAGGCGGTGAGCCGCACCACGCTCTCGTAGGTCTCGGGGCCGAACTCGCCGGTCTCGTCCGGATGGCAGACCTCGATGGAGACCGTATCCTCATTGCGGGAGTTGGAGGCGTAGGCGATCTCCGTCAGGGGAACGCACTGGATGACCTCGCCTTCCAGGCCCACCACAAAGTGGCTGGAGGCGTAGGTCCCGTCCGTCCCATCCTTCAGGCTCTCAAAGTAGTTGCGGTTGGCCTGGGCGGAGGTGCCGGGATTCCCTACATAGTGGATGACCACGCCCCGGATGCTCTTCAGCTCGTCGCCGGGCCGGGAGTAGGGGTTCACCGTGAGGAGGTCCTGCTGCACGTAGTCCGGGACGGGGATGCTGTCCGCCGCCGGGGCCAGGCTCCGGCGGACGAGGAGGCCCCCGCCGATGACCAGGACCAGCAGCAGAAGCAGCAGGAAGGGCCGGGGGTTCAGACGGCGCTTCCGGCGTCTCCGCCGCCGGGGCGGTGGGCTCTCCCGGACAGGCCGGGGACGTTCATAGGTATTCGCACTGGGCATGGGGTTATGCCTCCTTTGTAAGCCGGCGTCAGGCTTCGGTGGTGATGCCGTTCAGCTCCTGCCAGGTGACGAAGTCCTGCTCGGTGGCCAGGTTCAGGTCCAGGAGGGCCTGCTTGGTCTCGGTCATCTCGGGGCGGACGGTGATATAGATGCTGTCGTAGCTCCGGTAGTGGGTGCCGTGCTCGTCGATGAGGTCCCGGTAGAAGTCGAAGCTCAGGTCCATGGCGTAGGCGGTCCCGTCGTCCTCAAACCAGTCGTAGCGGCCCCAGTTCCCGTTCTCGGCGTCCCGTGCGATGGCGGAGAGGAGCGTCTCGCACTCCTGGGTGCCGAGATTGAAGTAGTCGCCGGTGCTCTGGCTGTCGAAGGAGCCGCTCTCCACGTGGAACTCCGGGTCGCCCCAGCGGAGGCGGGCCTGGCGCAGGGCGGGGCTGTTGACGAAGCTGTCCATGACGTTGGCGTAGCTGCCGGAGGTCTGGAGGTCGGAGCGGGCGAAGGAGACCACGTAGAAGCGCTCCACGGTGGCCCCATTCTTCAGGGTGTAGATGTAGCGGATGTTGGTGGAGGCGTCGGGGTCGGAGGAGCTGCCGCCGTGGCGGTAGGTCTCATAGTTGCTCCGGATGAGGTCCTTCTGGGCGATGAGGGTCCGCTGGAGGTCCTGGGCGCCGGAGAGGAGCTCCGGCTGATCCTCCGGGGTGAGGTAGTAGGTGTTTCTCGCGAGGTAGATCTCCAGCTGGGTGATCTCGTTTTGGTCCGGGATCCGGCGCTCGATGCCGAAGAGGTCATAGCGCATCCCGGCGCAGAAGGCAACGCAGGCGGCCACGAGACACAACGCTCCCACGGCGCTGCCCCGGAAGACCCGGAGGGACTTCGCCAGGAGCATGGAGGCGGCATAGTAGCCGATGAGGCCCGCCACGATGAGGCAGATGGCCAGGGGCACGGGGGTGAAGGTGTCCCCCACCTGGAAGCTCTCCCAAAGGAGGGCGTAGAGGAGCCGCCCGCCCAGGAGGGCGCTGAGGGTGGCCACGCCGAAGCGGAACACCGGGCGGAAGACCCGGACGGCCACCACGTCCCCGGCCCGCTCGCTCTCCCGGCGGCGGTAGAGGAGGTAGGCAAGGGCCAGGAAGACCAGGCCCGCGGCGGCGTAGGCCGCGATGAGCCAGGCGTTCTCCAGGGTGACGGAGGTGATGACATACTCGGTGCTGTGCCCGCCGCCCTGGACGTTGAAGACCTCCTGGTACGACATCTCCGTGTTGACGTAGAGCCGTTGGGTGAGGTAGACCACGGGGCAGAGGAAGTCCACGCTGCCGGAGTAATCCGCCGTGAAGCCGAAGAGGAAGCCCCGTGCGAAGAGGTTGCAGAGCCAGTCCCCCAGGGGGGCCAGGAAGTTGAAAAGGAAGTAGAGGACAGGCAGGGCGAAGATGTTGCCCGTCAGAAAGGCGCAGAAGGTGGCAAGGCCGAAGAAGGTGACGCTCTGGCCGATGACGGCCAGGACGGTGGCCAGGGTGCCCCAGGCGTCAAAGCCGCCGCAGCAGGCGAAGAGGAGGGTCCCCAGGCCCCCGGCCACAAGATACGGAATGGCCATCATGGCGAGGCCCGAGAGGAGGTTCGTGAGGAAGAGGCCCTGGCGCCGGATGGGCAGGGAGTGCATCATGCCGACGCTCCGGGGGTTATAGAGGTAGTTCCACACCGCCATGGCGCAGAGGATGGCGTAGACCAGGGAGATGATGGGGACGATATCCCCCACCAGGTAGTAGTAGCTCTGGCGGACGACCAGGGGCTCCACGCTCATGCTGCCGGACTGTGCCATCCGCACCAGGGCCGCCGCGGGGGCCAGGAAGCCCACGAAGGAGGCGAAGCCCCAGAGGGGCCAGTAGCGGCTGAGGTTTTTCCGGAAGAGGGTCCGGTTAAAGAACGATGTCTTTGACTGCATAGTCAGCACCTCCCAACTCGTAGATGAAGATCTCCTCCAGCGTCAGGGGCACGGCGTCCACCAGCAGGGGCTGGTACTGGGCCAGCAGCGCCGTGGCCTCGTCCGCGTTCATCCGGAGGATCAGGGTGTGGATGCGGCCGATCTTGGAGGCGTGGAGCACCGGGATCTCCGCCGGGACTTCCGTTATGCCGTCCGGGAAGACCACCTGGAGCTTCACCATGTTGTCCTGCAGCTGGGCGAGGGACCGCTCCAGCAGGACCTTGCCGTGGTCCAGGATGCCCACGTGGTCGCAGACGTCCTCCAGCTCCCGGAGGTTGTGGCTGGAGACCAGGACCGTGGTGCCCCGCTCGCTGACATCCCCCATGACGAGAGACCAGACCTGGCGGCGCATGACGGGGTCCAGGCCGTCCACCGGCTCATCGAGGATGAGGCAGTCCGGCATGGCGGAGAGGGAGAGCCAGAAGGCCGCCTGCTTCTGCATGCCCTTACTCAGGCGGCGGATGGGGCGCTTCTCGTCCAGGCGGAAGATGTCCCGGAGCTTTTCGTAGCGCTCCTGGGAGAACCTGGGATAAAAGCCCCGGTAAAAGCGCATCATGTCCCGGATGGAGGCGGTGTTGAAGTAGTACCAGTCGTCCGGGATGGCGGCGATGCGGGCTTTCAGGGCGGCGTTCTCCCAAACAGGCTGGCCGTCGATGGTGATGCTGCCGGAATCCGGGCGGTAGATGCCCGTCAGGTGGCGGATGAGGGTGGATTTGCCGGCCCCGTTGGGGCCCACGAGACCGTAGACACTGCCCTGGGGCATGGTGAGATTCTTCACTTGGATCATCGGTCAGCGACCTCCTTCACAAGCGCCAGCAGCTCCTCCTGCCCGACGCCAAGATACCGCAGCTCGGCGGCGATCTCCCGGAATTTCTCCGTCAGCTCCAGGCGCCGCCGGAGGTCGGCGCTCCGGTCCGGGGAGACGAAGCTCCCCTTGCCGGGGACGGAGTAGATGAGCCCCTCGGCCTCCAGCTCGTTGTAGGAGCGCTGGATGGTGTTGGGGTTGATGGAGAGCTGGGTGGCCAGGGCCCGGACGGAGGGCAGCTTCTCGTCCGGCGCCAGGGCCCCGGAGACCACCATGCGCCGCAGGCCATCCTTGATCTGCTCGTAGATGGGGCGGCTGTCCCGGTAGTTGAGGGTAAGCACGGGGATCACTCCTTTCGGATGGGGGTTCAGCGGCGGCTGTTCACGGCGATGAGGACGATGGCGGCGATGAGCGCCGCGATGGCCGCGCCGCAGATCAGGAGAAGGTTCGATGCCATAGGGGGCCTCCTTGCATTTGCTGTATTAGCCGTACTAGTACAGTTAATACTGCCATAGACGGGGCGGATTGTCAAGGGGGCGGGGGAAATTTTCGGCGGGGAATTTTTCCCCTTGCCAGGGCCGGGCGCTTCCGGTAGAATGGAAAATGGTATGATGTCACCGCGAAAGCGGGGGAGCGGAGGGACAGCGATGTTTGGAAGACGGAAGGAGCGGGCGGTCATCGCCCAGTCCTCCCCGGAGGAATGGCGGCAGCAGTGGCAGGCGCTGGTGCCGCCGGAGTGCCGGAACGTGCCGGTGACGGTGGGGGAGAAGACGGAGATCGCCTTCGTCCAGGAGAACCACTTCGCCATGATGCTGCAGGATGGGCTTTTGATGGAGCGGAGCTTCTTCGATGTCTGTGAGCACTTTCAGCGGGCGGGGTATCACGTCATCTGGCTGATGCGCTGCACCCAGGACATCGGGAACGGCTACCTCCGGCGGCGGAAGGCGCTGCGGGACGGGGGCTTCCTCTGGGACTGGCGGAGCCCCACCACCAACTTCGGCCGCTGGACGTCGGATAACCGGTATGTGACCATCCTTCTCCAGCACCGGCCGCTGCCGGAGGGGGCGGAGCCGCTCTCGGAGTGCCGGGAGCCGGTGCTGCAGCGGGTCCGCTGGGCGGAGAGCCCCGACGCCGGGCGTCTGGTGCCCCGCAGGACCAAGTTCGAGACCTCCCCCGGCCCCGCGACGCCCCGGGACCTCGCAAACTGGCTCTCCGGCGGCTTTATGACAAGCGACGATTAAGAAAACCGCCCCTGACACGCTGTCAGGGGCGGTTCGCTATTTCGTGGGCTGGGGGGCCTTGTCCTTATACTTGTGGTAGAGGAACATGCCGACGCCGGCGCCGCAGACCAGGAGGTAGCCCAGGACACTGAGGGCGTCCGGCACCTGGCCGAAGAGCAGGAAGCCCCAGAGGGTGGCGAAGATCACCTGGGTGTAGTCGTAGACCGAGAGCTCCTTGGCCGGGGCGTAGAGGTAGGCCCGGGTCACGGCGAACTGGGCGATGCATCCGCAGAGCCCCGCCAGCATCAGGAAGCCCAGCTGCCGGAGGCTCATGGGCGCGTGGGAAAAGAGCATCCCCGGCAGACACACGGCGCAGGAGAAGGCGGAGAAGAAGAGCACGATGCGGTGGCTGTCCTCCCCCATGGTGCCAAGCTTCCGGACGAAGGTGTAGGCGATGCCGGCCCCCATCCCGCCGAAAAAGCCCGCGAGGGCCGGGAGGAAGGGGGTGTCCTGGAAGCCGGGCTTCATGATGCAGAGGCTGCCCAGAAAGGCCACCGCCACCGCGCCGATCTGCACGGCGTCCGGCTTCTCCCGCAGGAGCCAGACGGAGAAGAGGATGGCGAAGAAGGGCGAGAGCTTGTTGAGCATGTTGGCGTCCGCCAGGGCCAGGTGGTCGATGGCGTAGAAATTCAGGATCAGGCCCGCCGTGCCGAAAACCGAGCGGCCCAGAAGGGCCGGGAGGCTCTTCCGGGCAGGCTTCCAGGAGACGCCCTTCCGCCGGATCAGCGCCAGCGCAGCCAGCAGGGCCACGAAGTTCCGGAAGAACGCCTTCTGGATGGTGGGAAGGTCATCCCCCGCGAGACGCACGCAGGCGGACATGGCGGAGAAGCACAGGGCCGCCAGCAGGATGCAGAGGATGCCGCGGGTCCGCCGGGAGGGGGTGAGATCCGCCATGGAAGGGCCTCCTTTCGGAAAATTTTACACTTTTTTATTCTATCTCTCCGGCGTTTCCCCGTCAATGGGGCGGGCGGAGAAGATGGGCCGGGGAAACGGACCCGATTTTAGGCAGATTGGCCCCCGGCACAGAGCGGGCCTGCGGCGTCCGCCCCCAGCGCGGCAGGACCCGCCGGAGCTCCGGCGGGTCCCGTCTCTTCAGTCCCGGTGGTGGATGGCGTTTGCCGGGCATTGGGTCTCGGCAGCCAGGGCCAGGGCGGCCTCGGCAGGCTGGGCGAAGACCTCCGCCACGCCCGCCTCCGTCATGGTGAAGGTCTCCGGGTCCAGCGTGGTGCAGAGCCCGCAGCCAATGCAGGCGTCGGTGACATAGAACTCCATCAGGCTTCTCCTTTCCCAAAAGAGGATACCTTAGTATGCCCCCAAAGAGAAGGAATATCGCCCCCCCTGCGCACCGCGATAGACCGGCAGGGTCGGGGCTCCGTCCCCGCCCGGTTTTTCGGGGTCGTGGGATATGCAGGGGCCGACCGATGTGTCGGCCCGGACATGGTTCCTCGCGGGGCCCGTCCGCGGGCGGACACATAGGTCCGCCCCTACACGAGGTGGGGTGGTGTTCCGGATCCAACGGGGATTGGCGCAGGACGGGACCTCCTCCAAGGGGGCGGAACAGAGCCCGCCCCTGGCGGCGGGATGCGCCTGGGGAACGGCGGGGTGTGGTCACCCCGCCCTACGGAAGCAACACAGGTGATGCCAAGCAGCGCCGATGTACCTAGGGCATGGCTTCCGCCAGCCAAATTTCGTTCCGAAATTTGGGGCGTCGGTCAGGTCGCCGGCCCCTACGGAAGCAATGCAGGTGGTACCCGGCAAACGGGCCGTTACAGGGCCTTCTTGGGGCAAACGCGGGTACATTCCAGGCAGAGGATGCACTCGGTGGCGTTTTTCCGGCGGCGGGAGGGGTCGGTCATGTCCACGCCCATGGGGCAGACGGCCCGGCAGCGGCCGCAGTGGACGCACTTCGTCTCGTCGCACTTCACCCGGATCAGGGAGAAGTAGCTCATGGGCTTCAGGAAGACGGTGACGGGGCAGAGGTACTTGCAGAAGGCCCGGTTGTCCCGGAGCTTCAGGGCCAGGGCGATGCCGGCGGCGTAGTAGGCCAGGTTCCCCAGGAGAAAGGCCCAGAACATGATGTCCTCCCGATCATGGACCGGCAGGAGGAAGAGGGCCGTGACGAAGGCGAGGGAGGCGGCGAAGGTGACGTACCGGAGCCAGCCCCAGGGCCTGCGCTCCCCCTTGGGGACGGGGTAGGGCAGGAAGTCCAGGACCATGGCGGTCCAGCAGGCGTAGCCGCACCAGCCCCGGCCGAAGAGCAGGGGGCCTGCCAGCTTGGCCACGGTATAGTGGATGGCGGCGCCCTCAAAGACCCCGGTGAAGAGGCAGTACCAGAAGCCCTCGATCTGCATGTTCTCCCGGCGGATAAGGCCCAGGTAGAGGAGCATATAGCAGCCCACGAGGAGCTGCACGACCCGGCGGGCGTAGGGGGACTTCCGGGCGAAGAGGACCATGCCCAGGGCCAGGGAGAGGCCGATGTAGCTGAAGTTCAGGAGGTAGAAGAGGTTGTCCTTCGCCTGCCAGAGGGTCACGGCCACGGTCTCGAAGACTGCCAGGAAGAGGACGGCGGGGAGATACTTTTTCATGGGACGGACCTCCTTTCACATTTCCCCTTCAGGCGGGGATTCCGGGGCCCGCCTCTCCGGGGGGCGGAAGCGGCGCTTCCAGCGGCCGGTAACATAGTACCAGACGGAGAGGCCGCAGCCCAGCACCCAGCCGATGCCGTAGCCCCAGAACATCACGTGGGGGCCGAAGTGGTCCGCCAGCAGGTAGACCGCCGGGACCCGGATGAGGATCAGGGAGGCGGCCACATTCAGCATGGGGAAGACGCTGTCCCCCGCGCCCCGCATGGCGGCGTTGATGACGAAGAGGGTGGCGAAGAGGACGTAGGGCGGCATGACGCAGCGGAGGTAGTAGGACCCCGCCGCGATGACCGGGGCGTCCGGGGAGAAGATGCCGATGAAGCTCTCCGAGAAGAGGCAGAGAATGAGGGCGGTGAAGACCGTCCAGACATCCGCCGCCAGGACGGTTGCCCGGATGCCCTGGTGGGCCCGGTCCTCCCGGCCCGCGCCCATGTTCTGCCCCACGAAGGCAGTGATGCCCGCCGCCAGGCTCTGGGTGGGCAGGAAGGCCAGGGAGTCCAGCTTGTTGCCGACGTTCATGCCCGCGGTGAAGGCCTTGCCGAAGGAGTTCACCTTGGAGAGGATCGCCATGGTGCCGAGGGACACCATGGACATCTGCAGCCCCGCCGGGAGGCCGATGCGGACGATCTCCCGAAAGAGAACTTTATCCAGCTTCCCCCGGAAGAGGCGGATGCGGAGCTCCGGGAAGTGGCGGTTGATGTAGAAGAGGCCGAAGAGCCAGGAGAAGGCCTGGGAGATGACGGTGCCCAGGGCCACGCCCAGGACCCCCAGGGGGATCACCAGGACCAGGACGAGGTCCAGGACGATGTTGAGCCCCGCCGCGATGGAGAGGAAGAGCAGGGTCGTCCGGCTGTTGCCGAGGCCGTTGAGGATACCGGCGTTGAAGTTGTAGCCCACGGTGCCGATGAGGCCGCCGCAGACCACGAGGAGGTAGGTGAGGGCCTCGTACATGGCGGTCTCGTCCACCTGAAGAACATGGAGCAGGGGCTTTGCCGCCAGCATGGCCAGGGCGGTCATGGGCAGGATCAGGCGGAGGAAGGCGGCGTAGATGGTGTCCACCGCGTCGTGGACCCGGTCCATCTGCCCCGCCCCGTAGAACTGGGAGATCACCACCGTGCCGCCGGTGGAGAGGCCCATGAAGAGGGACGAGAAGAAAAAGATCACCGGGAAGCCGGTGCCCACGGCGGCGAGGGCCGCGTCGCTGACGTAGTTTCCCACCACCCAGCTGTCCACCATGTTGTAGAGCTGCTGGAGGAAGTTGCCCGCGAGAAGGGGCAGGGTGAAGAGCAGGATCTGCTTGGCGGGGCTGCCGACCGTCATGTCCCGCATCCCGCCGTGCTGGGGCCGCGCCATGGCACGCGCCTCCCTTCAAGAAAGAAATGTTGTTCCCCTTTACTTTACTCCCTGGGCGGGGTCTTGGCAAGGGAGAACTTGCGGGGAAAGAGAAAACGGCGGGGACCCGGATGGGTCCCCGCCGAGGGGTTCACTTTTTCAGGGGGAGGGTGAAGGTGAAGCGGGTGGCCTGCTCGTCGCTCTCCGCCCGGAGGGCGCCATGGTGCTCCTTCGCGATGGCCTGGGCGATGGGGAGCCCCAGGCCGAAGCCGCTCTGCTCCCCCCGGGAGGCGTCCGCCCGGTAGAAGCGCTCGAAGAGCCGGGGCAGCTCCTCCGGCGGGATGGGATGGCCGCCGCTGCCGTTGGCAACGGAGAGAATTGCCTGACTGCGCTCCGCCCGCAGGGAGAGGACGATGCCCTCGCCGGGGGCTCCGTACTTGGCGGCGTTGTCCAGAAGGATGGAGAGGAGGCGACGGAGCTTCTCCCCGTCGCCGGAGACGGTGAGGGCGGGGGTCACGTCCCAGGAGAGGGGCTTGCCTGCCTCAAAGGCCACGGGCTCGAAGGCCAGGGCGCAGTCCTCCGAGAGGTCGGAGAGGTCCACGTCCGCCACGGTGGGCTTTCGCTGGGCGTCCTCGGTCCGGGAGAGGGTCAGCATCTCCTCCACCAGGGTCTTCATCTGCCGGGACTCAGAGAGGATGTTGTCCCGCCAGCGGCTCTCCCGCTCCGGGAGGTCGGAGGTTTCCAGCATCTCGGCGTTGGAGAGGATGACGGTGAGGGGGGTCTTCAGCTCGTGGGAGGCGTCCGAGAAGAACTGGCGCTGCTGCCGCCAGGCCCGCTCCACCGGCCGGGTGACCCGCAGGCTCAGAAGGAAGCTGGCCCCCGCCAGGAGAAGAAGGCTCAGAAGGCCGATGCGGAGGTAGGAGGCCATCATCTGCCGCAGGGCGGCGGTCTCCAGGGAGATGTCCACAAAGGCGATCTGGGTGTAGAGGCCGTCATCCTGCCGGAGGTAGCGGAGGGCGTAGCCGGGGAGGGAGCCCTCGTCCGCCTCCTGGGAAAGGCAGTCCGTCAGGATGGCGGTGAGAGCGTCGGTATCCTCCAGGCCCGAGTAGGTGCCGCCGGTCACATAGACGGTGGTGCCCCAGACCTGAACGGTGAAGTAGGGCAGGAGGACCTGGTCGTCCCCGCCATTCTGGCGGAAGCCGGGGAGGAGGTCCCCGCCCCGGCGGGAGAGGGCCTGCTCCAGGGCCATGTGGCTGCTGTGCTCCAGGGCGTTCTGGGCGGAGGCCCAGACACAGCCGAAGACAATGGCCAGCACTGCCGCGATGAGGCCCATGCAGGCGGCCACGAACTGCCAGCGGAGCTTTCGGATCATGGGGCTGGCCGCCAGCGCCTGCCGCCGCTGGCCGGCGTCCGGGGCGCTCATGCTTCCTCCAGGCAGTAGCCTGCCATGCGGATGGTGCGGATCTTCACGGTGGAGTGGAGGCGGGCGAGCTTGCGCCGGAGGAAGGAGATGTAGACCTCCACATTGTTGTCCTCCGCCTCGGACTCATAGCCCCAGATCTTCACGAGGATGCTCTCCTTGGAGAGGACCAGCTTCCGGTTGCGGATGAGGAGCTCCAGAAGGTCGCACTCCTTCCGGGAGAGGCGGACATTCTCCTCCCCCCGCCAGAGGGTCAGGGCCGTCAGCTCCAGCCGCAGGTCCCCGCAGGTGAGATTCTCGTCCTCCCGGATCTCCGGCGTCCGCCGGGAGAGGGCCCGGACGCAGGCAATGAGCTCCCGGGGCTCAAAGGGCTTCGTCAGGTAGTAGTCCGCCCCGGAGTCCAGGCCCGTCACCTTGTCCATGAGCTCGGAGCGGGCGGTGAGCATCAGCACCGGCACGGTGCCGCCGGCCTTCCGCAGCTCCCGCAGGACGGTGAAGCCGTCCTTCTTCGGGAGCATCACGTCCAGAATCATCACATCGTAGATGCCGCTCAGGGCGTTGTCCAGGCCGCTCTCGCCGTCGTAGCAGACGTCGGCGGTGAAGCCGTTCATCTCCATCAGGTCCCGCAGCGTCGCCGCGAGACGCTTCTCATCCTCCACGATCAATACCCGCATGGGATCGCCTCCTTGGGTGAATTTTCAGGCTCAGGCCGCCAGGTCCGCCAGGGCCAGGACGGCGGCGGCGCTCTCCGCCGTCACGGCGAAGATGGTCCGGTCATCCCCGATCCGCAGGCACCGCCCGTCCCCGCCGGGAACGGTGCCGCCGATGGTGTAGCGCAGGGTCTGGGCGGCCCCGGCGGCGTCCTGGTACTCCAGGTCGATCTTCGCCGTGGGGCTGCCGAAGCCGCAGAGCACCGCAGCGTCGTGGGAGGGCTCATAGTCCACGCAGGACTGGACCTCCCAGCCGAGAAGGACGGCGACGGCGCTTTGGACCTGCTCCGTCACGTCCTGGTTTCCGTACTTCCAGGTGACGCTGCCGTCCTCGGCGGCGGAGGCCACGAGGCGCAGCTCCGTCTCCCCGGCGGTGTAGGTGACGGCGGTGAGCTGGCTCTCCTCAAAGGTCCTGGCCTCCGGCAGGGCCATCATGGAGTAGATAGGCCGGTCCAGGAGGGGCGTCAGGTCGTCCGTGATGATGTAGAGGGTGGTCTCGTCGCCGTTTTGCAGGACGTAGCGGCCGTCGCCGTTGTCCGTCGCCTTGCCGATGGCAAGGCTCTCCTCCCGTCCGTCGGTCCAGGTGAGGGTCAGGGAGTAGTTGGGCTCGTCCAGCTCATAGTCCGCGAGGTCACTGAACTCCGTCAGGGTCTGGCGGAGGGGCAGGTCCTCCAGAGCGGCCGCCACGGCGGTGACGGTGTCCGGCAGCAGGGGGAAGTCCGGGTCATCCTGCCAGGTCCACTGGCCGTCCTGATAGAGAAAGCGAAGGGTGGCGGTGCCGTTCCGGTAGACCAGGGAGGCGTAGTCCACGGGCTCGCCGGAGGAGGTGACGGCCTGACTGCCGGCGCTGCCGGAGGCATCGCCGCTGCCGCCGCTGCTCCGCAGGGCGTCCACCACCCGGACGGCCAGGAAGACCGCCACGGCGGCCAGCACCGCCATGCCGGCCAGGCGCAGGATCTGGCGCAGCAGCCGCTTGCGCCGGGCGTTCCGATTCTGCTGATCTTGCATAGGGATATCCTTTCCCTCCGCCAAAGCGGAGACGCGGGGCAGAAGGCCGGGGCCATCCATCCCGCAGAGTTTTCTCAACTCTTTATCGTAACGGAAACGGCGGGAAAGGTCAAGTCCTTTGCCGCTTTCCGGGAAAGTATGGGGATATCATAGGGCAGGCGGCTGAAAGGAAGCTGAAAAGGGGGCGGCGAAAAAAATTCACAGCTTTTCAAGGTTGCTTTCAGCTTTCTCCGGTATCCTGAGTCCAGGTCGGGAGGAAACGAGCCGCCTCCCCTCCTCGGGGCGCACCCTCACGCCCCGGTGTGGATTCTGCGTTCTCCTTCGAAAGGCGGGGACCGTCGCAAGACGGTCCCCGCCTTTCCGCGTTCCGGGGGCGTTAAGGGGGCGTGAAAGTTTTTCCTTTCGGGCGGTTTCGGGCATTTTTCCGGGAAAACGCCGGGAAAGCGGTGGGGGCGGGGGCGTCTTTTCTCTCTTTTGGAGAGGGAGAGATTGTTGATTCTCTCACAAAGTCCGGGTATAATGATATCCGCCATCAGAGATGGCACGCCGGTCTCCGGCGGGAATATCACCGCGTCCGGAAAAACGGACGCGCAGGAGGACACATGAGAGGCGTACACAGCATCATCGACGACGCGCGGCGCAACGTTTTCACGGAGGTCGCCCGTCTTGCCTATACCGGGGACTACGACAGCGTTGACAGCATCCCCTACCGCATCATCCCCGGCGAGATCGCCCGGCACCGCAACGACGTGTTCCTGGAGCGGGCGGTGGTGGCCGCCCGGGTCAAGCTGGCCCTGGGCATGGATCTCCGTCCCGGCGCCCCCCGGGAGCCCCTGAGCCAGCGCATCCGGGACGCGGCCACGGACCAGAAGTACTTTGAAGAGCCGTTGGTGAACATCATCACCTTCGCCTGCAACGCCTGCCCGGAAAAGCAGGTCCGGATCACCGACAGCTGCCAGGGCTGCGTCTCCCACCCCTGCATGAACGTCTGCCCCAAGGACGCCATCTACCTCGACAAGTTCAAGCGCTGCCACATCGACCAGGACAAGTGCATCCGCTGCGGCAAGTGCTACAACCAGTGCCCCTACCGGGCGATCTCCAAGATCGAGCGGCCCTGCGCCGCCGCCTGCGGCATGGACGCCATCGGCTCCGACGAGGAGGGCCGGGCCAGGATCGACTACGACAAGTGCGTCTCCTGCGGCATGTGCCTCGTGAACTGCCCCTTCGGTGCCATCGCGGACAAGAGCCAGATCTTCCAGCTGATCCACGCCATGAAGCATGGCAGCCAGGTCATCGCCTGCGTGGCCCCCGCCTTCGTGAGCCAGTTCGGGGACAAGGTGACCCCCGCCAAGCTCCGCTCCGCCATGCGGCAGATCGGCTTTTCTGACGTGGTGGAGGTGGCCATCGGCGCGGACCTCTGCACTATCGAGGAGGCGGAGGACTTTCTGAAGAAGGTCCCGGCGGAGCAGCCCTTCATGGGCACCAGCTGCTGCCCGGCCTGGTCCGTCATGGCGAAGAAGCTCTTCCCGGAGTTCAAGGACTACATCTCCATGGCCCTGACGCCTATGGTCATCACCGCCCGGATGGTGAAAAAGCAGAACCCCGAGGCCAAGATCTGCTTCATCGGCCCCTGCGCCGCCAAGAAGCTGGAGGCCAACCGAAAGTCCGTCCGCTCCGACGTGGACTATGTGCTGACCTTTGAGGAGCTCCAGGGCATGTTCGACGCCCGGGAGGTGGACCCCTCCGCCGTGGAGCCGGACCCCGAGGGGGACTTCACCGCCGGCAGCGCCGCGGGCCGGGGCTTTGCCGTGGGCGGCGGCGTGGCCGCCGCCGTGGCCCAGCTCATCGGCGAGAAGGAGCCGGGAAAGACCATCCCCATCGAGTACGGCGACGGCCTGCGGGAGTGCCGGAAGATGCTGATGCTGGCCAAGGCCGGGAAGTACAACGGCTATCTTCTGGAGGGCATGGGCTGCCCCGGCGGCTGCGTGGCCGGGGCGGGGACCATCCGCCCGGTGAAGACCGCCACCAACCGGGTGGCCGCCTATCAGGCCGCCGCCACCCGCAAGAGCCCCCTGGAGGACCCCGAGCGGGACATGCTGGAGAAGATCCAGGAGTAACGGGCTTCCGCAGAGCGGAAAAACGGGAGGGGAACGGAAATGAAAGTCACGGTCCTGGCGGCGCTGATGGTCTTTGCGGCGTACTTCCTGCTGCTGTACGCAGGCGTGGGCTTCCTGCAGGACAAGCGCTTTTTCGGCTCTGCGCCGAAAGAGAACCTGGACGCCATCCCGGACCGGAAGGAGCGCTTCCCCGGCGCCCATGCCATCGGCTGGGTGCTGGCGACCCTGGCCCTGCTCCTCTTCCTGGGGGCGGCGGCGCTGGCGGTGTGGGACGGCGTCCGGCGGGGCTTCGGCTTCGGGGCGTTCTTCGGACGCTTCCTGGGCATCCTCTGCGCCATGGAGGTCTACGACATCGTTTTCTTCGACTGGGTGCTGCTCTGCCACTCCAATTTCTTCCCCCACTTCTACCCGGAGCTGAAGGGCATCGTGGGGCCTCAGCAGTTCGGCTACAACAAGGCGTCGCACCTGCGGCACTTCGCGCTCTACCTCCCCGCCAGCGCCCTGGCAGCGTGGCTCTGTACACTCATCTGAAAAAAGAAAGGCGTGACCGTTCCGGTCACGCCTTTTCGCATTTTTTTGTGGGGAGATCCGGAGTCTATCATGTGAGGTCCGCAAGGAAGCCTTCGATCAGGCGGTTGATCTGCTCCGGCCTGTCCGTGTTGGAATTATGCCCGGCTCCTTCGACCCACGCCAATGGGATCCCCGTGTTTCGATGCCACGCTTTGTTGTACCGTATGCATGAGCCGGCACGGTCCCGGGTGCCGCAGATCAGCAGGGCCGGACACTTCAGCTCATACGGCAGATCCCGTTCCATCGCCTCTGCCAGGATGCGGTAGCCATGCCCGGCGATCTGCGCATAGCGCCGCTGGTCGCCGTCATAGACCAGCATCATTTCCCGCATCCGCTCTCTGCCGCGATGGGAGACCGCGACCCCCTTTGTCCCGGAGCGCAGGAGAAGTTTCCAGGGATAGTGGGCATATACCGGCTCCATCCTCTTCAAAAGCCAACGTTCCGCTGCCGTCACATATCTTTTTTGCAGCGGTGCGGAATCGATGGAAATGAAACCGGCCAGCCGGTCCGGGTAGAGCTGCGCATAGACCTGTCCCACATATCCGCCCATCGACTGACCCACGATGACCGGTCTAGTGATCGCTTCCTTCTCCAGGATCCCATTCAGCCATTCTGCCGTGTCAAAGAGGTCAAAGTGGAAGCGGAACGGCCACGAAGACGCATGGGCCGGTGGGTCCCACACGATCCGGTTATACTTTCCCTCGAAATACGCGGCCTGCTCACCGAACAGCCTGTGGTCGGCAGTCAAGCCTGGCAGAAAGACCAGCGCGGCAGCACAGGGGTCTGAGAGATCCGACCAATAATGAATGGTCCCGCAGGGCGTCTGATATGTGCCTTCCCGCAAGCAGCTCACCTCCGAAACATCCGGCCTTCCGGCCGCCTCCATTCTACCATGGGGCCGAGCGGCGGGCAAGACAGGATCCCTGTTTTTTCTGGAGAACGTGCGCAGAAAGCCGCCCTTCCCGGATGGGAAGGGCGGCTTTGGGTCGGTCTTGATCCCTTAGTCGGTGACGAAGGGCAGCAGAGCGATCTGGCGAGCCCGCTTGATGGCCTCGGTCAGCTGACGCTGATGCATGGCGCAGGTGCCGGTGGTCCGGCGGGGCAGGATCTTGGAGCGCTCGGACACGAAACGACGCAGCTTGGCGGCGTCCTTATAATCAATGGACTCGCACTTGTCCGCGCAGAACTGGCAGACCTTGCGGCGCTTCCCGCGGTTCATGGGACGCGCGGGGCGATTTTCATGATCCATAGGCATGGATACGTTCCTCCTTATCAGAATGTGGGCGTGGGATTGGCACGCAGCTCAGAACGGCAGGTCGCCGTCCTCCTCGCCGATCTCGGCGAAGTCGGAAAAGCTGGAAGAAGCGGCGGGGGCGCTGCTCCGGCCGCCGGCGGGAGCCCCGTAGGAAGGGGCGCTGTAGCCGCCCTCGGCGGCGTCCCGCTTGGAATCCCCGAAGTAGACGTTTTCGGCGACGACCTCGGTTGCGACGCGCTTGTTGCCTTCCTTATCCGTCCAGTCACGGGTCTGAAGGCGGCCCTCCACGATGGCCATACGACCCTTGGTGAAATACTTGGAGACAAACTCCGCCGTGCTGCGCCAGGCCACGACGTCGATCCAGTCGGTTTCCTTCTCCCCGTTCTGGGACTTGAAGTCCCGGTCACAGGCGAGGCGGAAGGACGTGACGGCGATGCCGCTGCCGGTACGCCGCAGCTCGGGGTCCCGAGCCAGACGACCCATCAGGATGATCTTGTTCAGCATGGTGCGCCTCGCTTACTCGCCCTTGCAGACGATGAGGGAACGCATGATCCCTTCGGTAATGCCCAGAACGCGGTCCAGCTCCTTGGGGAAGGAAGGCTCGCTGGTGAAGCTCATCAGGACATAGTAACCTTCGGTCTTGTAGTCAATGGGATAGGCCAGCTTGCGGCTGCCCCACTCCTCGACCTCCACAGCAGAGCTGTGCTGCTCAGCAAGGGTCTTGAACTTCGCCACCATGGCGGCGATGCCCTCCTCACCGAGTGCAGGGTCGACAATGTAGACGACCTCATAATTGGCGGAAACCTTAGCCATTTTTGCACCTCCTTTTGGACAGATGGCCCTCATACGGGATGAGAGCAAGGATTTGCTCGCAGACTGCAAGCCATATTATTATACCGGATAAAATGCAAAAGTCAAGGAGGTTTTTGCAATTTTTCCGGTGTTTCCCGGGGAAAGGCGCCTGATCCGGTTGACTGACCGGGGGTGCCGGGGAAGCCCGGCAGCTTTCCACCCCCATTTTCTTTTTGGTGAGCACCAAAAAGAAAACGGCGGTGGAGCCGTCAAAAGAAAAAACGCCTGTCGCTGCGCAGTTACGGGCGCGGAGCGCCCTGCCGCGCAGCGGGACGCGGCCCTAAACCGTTCTGCTCAGTGGACGCAGCCCCTACGAGAACACGGGCGGGGCTTTCATCAGACTTCCGAACCCGGTACGCCGTGCTGCACAGCTTACTTATCGGGCAAAGACCGGATTTGACCAGCTGCTATCTCCGCGCTTTCCGCTTCGCTAAGCGCTGCCGGGGTGGTCGCGGGGGCGGTCCCCTTTGGGGATGGTTCTTGCGTCGATTCCCGCCCATCCCTCGCGGCCGCGGGCGCGGACGCTTCGCTGCGCGCCGGCTGGCTTGGGTGGCTGATTGGGCTTTCCGTAGGGGCCGATGCCCACATCGGCCCGTATGCTGGGTACCACTTGCATTGCACCCGTAGGGCACGACGACCTCGGCGTGCCGTTACGACGCACCACCTGCCTTGCTTCCGTAGGGCGGGGTGACCACACCCCAGGCGCACCCCGCCGCCACAGGCCTGCTCCGCCCCCTGTAGGGGGCGGGCTCCGTCCCGCCCCGCTGGGCAAGGCATCGTTTCAGGGCAATTTCCGTTGGTTCCGGAACGCTTCCGGTAACCGCGTAGGGGCGGACCTATGTGTCCGCCCGGACACGCCTCTCCGCGGGCCCCGCCACGGGCCGACACGCAGGTCGGCCCCTACGGATTCGATTGCACCCCCCCATTAAACCCAAAACAACGGGTGGGAGCAGAGCCCTGCCCCTGCCGGTCTATCGCGGCGCGCTGCTCCGTGCCCCGGAAGGATGGGCCGGCCATCGGCGCCAAGGCCCCCGTCCGGGGCTGCTGTACGCTTCTGATCGTGCGGTCATCTGCCTGTTGCCGCAAAAAACGCTGGGAGCGCGTTCGCGCTCCCAGCGGGCGGGTCAGATCCAGGGGGTCTTGTTCTTCCACCACCAGGCGGGGAAATCCGGATCCTCCGGCGAGAGGGTGGGGGTGATATCCGTCAGGAGGCGGGCCTGACCCTTCCAACCGGGGCTCTCCGGCGGCAGGACGAAATCCCCGATCCACTCCAGGGCGTGGGCCAGGTAGACAAGGTAGATGGCGTTGGTGGTGCCGTCCTCCCACAGGCGGCCCCGGTAGTCGGTGCGGAAAGCCCCCACCGGCACGCTGCGCTGCCCCTGGGCGATGGCCTGCACCTGCCCCAGCAGGTAGCGGATGTCCCTCTGCCGGGCCAGGAGCTGCAGCCGGTCGAAGAGGTAGGGCTTGAAGTCGCTGGGATAACCGTTGACCTTCCGGAAGGGGCTCACCCGGCCCGCAATGTCCGTATCTCCCTCCCGGGCCAGGCAGGCGTGGAAAAGCCGTTCCACCGTTTCGGCGGTCAGCGCGGGGGGAGCGTAATCCGCTTCGATCTCCTCTGCTGCCTCGCAGTCCGGTTCGGCCTCCTCCGGGGGATCGTCGATCTCGATCAGCGCCGGGACATGCTGGAGCTCGTTTATGGTGTCGATGTACTCCTTGGACTGGTAGGATCGCGTGAAAAAGTCAAAAAACATAGGGACCCTCCTTCTGCGCGCAGGGCGCGGCATCCTGACTCCAGGATACCGTCGGAAGGGCCGAAAGGCAAGAAAAATTTCCCTTTACAGCGGCTGGGAGAACTGGCGGAGGGCGGGGGCCTTCTCGATCCAGCGGAGGAGGGGCAGACCCAGGATATAGGTCACCAGCGCCTCGCCCAGGCCCACGGTGAAGGCGTTGAGGGCGAAGAGCGTCCAGAAGACGCCGCCCTCCTGGGCGCCCACGTAGCCCAGCAGCGCCCCCACGATGACGGCGTTGCAGAGGATGGTGGGCAGGGGCGCGAGAGCCCGCCTGCGGATCCGCCGGGTGAGGACGGCGGCGAGCAGGGTCGCCAGGGTCCCGAAGATCAGGTCCGCCGCGCCGTAGGGTGAGAGAAGGTTCGTGACGAGGCAGCCCACGGCGAGGCCCGGCACCGCCTCCGGAAAGAGGATGGGCAGGACGCAGAGGGCCTCTGAGAGCCGGAGCTGCACCGTGCCGAAGCCCAGGCCCATGGCTGTGGAGACCAGGGACAGGGCGGCATAGAGCGCGGCGATGACGCCGCTGAGGGCCAGGGACCGGGCGGAAAACTTGCTGACAGACATAAAAAAGACCTCCTGAACGTAGTCGGAGGCCGAAAGAATACGGGCAGTCAGGCCCCGCAGCCTCCATTTTTTTGTTTAGAGAACGGCGTCCCATCTGGTTCTTCGCTGGGGGAGATCGCCGAACGAACGCCCGTTTCCGGACGCTTGGACAGGGAGATGGCACCTGTCGCTGGGTAGTATAGCACCCTTTGCGGCAAAAGGGAAGAGGGAATTTTCGCGGTTTTTCCGTTGCCCCCGGCGGCGGAAGCTGGTAAGATGGGAGAAAACGATGCTGAGGAGGGATGCCCATGAAACGCCGCGTCTTTGCCGCCGCGCTGGCGGCGCTGCTGCTCACCGGCTGCGGAAGCCGCGGGGAGAGCGGAAGCGCCTCGTCCCAGGAGGCCCCGGAGGAGCCCGTGGTCATCGGGACCCTGGCCCTGGAACTCCCCGCCGGGGGCGACGCCGACGCGGCCCGGGCCTTCGCGGGCTCCCTGCCGGAGGCCATGGCGGCCCTGGGCGTGAAGATCGGGCAGGTGGAGCTGAGTTTTTCCCCCTCCCCGGCGGCCACGGCCCAGGCCCTGGCGGAGGGCGGGGTGGACCTGGCCTTCCTGCCGGCGGAGGACTTCCTCCGCGCCGGCGGCGGGCTGGCCATTCTGGCGGACGGGGAGCCGATGGCCCCGGAGCAAGGGGATGCCGACGCGGACCGCGCGGTCAGCCCCCTGGTCCCCGGGGAGCGGGCGGAGATCGTCACCGCCGGCACCGAATACGGCCGGCGGCTGGCCGCCCGGACCGACCCCAGCTGGGAGGAGCTTGCCCACGCCCGCTGGGGCGTCCTGGGGCAGGAGAGCCGAGCGGGGTACCGCTGCCTGGACCTCTGGCTCTGTGACAACTATGAGGACAACGGCATCCGCGACCTGCCGGAGGTCACGGTCTACGACGACTGGGACGCCCTGCTGCAGGCAGCGGAGGCCGGGGACATCGACGCCCTCCCCCTGAAGCCGGGGCTTCGGACGGAGGAACTGTCCCTCCTGGCGGAGACCGAGGGCATCGTTGCCCAGGTGGCCGCCGTCCGGGAGGATGCCGCCCTTCAGAGCCGGGCCTTCGCCCTGGCCCTGGAGGCGGCGGTCTCGCGCCTGCCGGAGGGGCAGAGGGAGGCCCTGCTGGGGGCAAAGGACTTCGTCTCCCTTCCGGACGGCGGTCTGAACGCCGCCAGAAGGAGCCTCGCCGCCTTTGGCTGAGACCGGAGAACGCAAAAATGACCGCCCTGGGGTAGCTGTCCATAAAACAGGTTTTGAGAAACAAATACTATGGCAGTTGCCGGACAAGGGTTGCTGACAAAAGGGGTATGTGTCATTAAGGCACATGCCCCTTTGCTTTTGCAGTTGCCTTTGTTGATGGTAGATGGATAGGATGGATTAATTAGCTTCCCTGTGAGCAACGCAAAAATCATGGGCAATGATGCGTCCATGCCCTTGCACAAGTACAGCTCATACGTCAGTTAAATGCCGATTTCCAACCTGTTTCATAAGGGTACTTCTGAGATGTCATCTTTCAGAAAAGTAGTCAAAAATCCCTCACTTAGACCAATCCTTGTGAGGATAGGAAAGAAGTTTGCTGAAACGATAATTTTGTCCATTATTCCGCGCTTCTGCAATCCGTGTACTGCGCTCACCGTTCCGTTCGCTATTGCATGGTTACAATTAGTTGTTCACCATCCAATGAACAGTGGGATCCCTTTCCATATCTTAGCCGATATGCAAAGGAACACAGCTTCCGCAATACGGAGTTCTTTGTAGATGACGGTTACACGGGCGCGAACTTTCAAAGACCGGATTGGCAGCGCATGATGGCGCTGGTGGAAGAAGGGAAGATCGGTACGATCATCACAAAAGATATGAGCCGCATCGGTCGAAATTATCTGGAAGTTGGGATGTATACCGAGATCACATTCCTACAGAATAACGTGCGGTTCATTGCCGTCAACAGTGGTGTGGACAGTGCCAACCAGCAAGACAATGAGTTCGTCCCGTTCGTCAACATTATCAACGAATACTACGTTCGGGACGGCAGCAAGAAGGTGCGGGCATCCCTCAAGCTAAAAGGAGAATCCGGCGAGCATCTGACCAC
>SFLD01000065.1 GCA_004553545.1 Clostridiales bacterium
CCAAAAATCCCGCGCACCTTTTGGGGCAAATGCACGGAGTAAAGTAGGCGGAAAAAGTTAGCGGAGGGTGGATTTGAACCTGAAACGTGGTTCGACTCTGATCACCTTCACCATGTCGCCGCGGACTTTGTATCGTCCGCGGCGGCTTTTTTTACACAGAACCGAAAATGAGAGCATCAACAGTACTTTGATGTACAAAAAATTCCGAATGCTTTTGCATTCGGAATTTTTTGCCTTCAGGTGCAGCATCGCCATATATACTAAAAATCTGTGCCTATATGCTGAAAAATATCCCCCCATGGGGCTTGTGGAGGAGGGAAATGCAGATATAATGAATACAAATGCCCCTGATCCGATGCAGCCGGATCAAGGGCTCGTCACACCAAAATCAACAAAAATTCGGCAGACAAAATAAATATAACATGTCTGCTGACAGAAAGGAAGAAATACATGAAAAAATTATTATCCCTGCTGTTGGCAATAATTATGGTTTTTACCCTATGTGCCTGCGGCTCAGACAACAATGACACGGCAGATAACGGGACGAAGTCCGAAACAAGAACGATAACCGACGCCGTAGGCCGCACGGTCGAGGTGCCCGTATCTGTTGAGCGCATAGTCCCCCTCGGAAATACGCCGCGCATGATATCCTATCTCGGACTGGCCGACAAGGTCGTTGGCATCGGAGAGTGCGAGATTGCCGAAAGTCCCATTCAGGCGTATGCATATCCGTATGCCGACGCATGGTCTAAGCTTCCCAATTGCGGAACGGACGCGATGGGAGAGACCGCATACTACCCCGAGGAGATCATCCTTGCCGCGCCGGATGTGATTTTATGTACATATACCGCCGATGTCGCGGATAATATTCAGACTCAGACCGGTATCCCCACCGTTGCGGTGCCTCAGGGCACACTGTTCGGCGAAGATTATGAGCAGGCGCTGCGCATACTGGCAGATGTCTGCGGCGTGAGTGAAAGAGCCGAGGAGCTGATAAGCTTTATAAACGGCTGCCTTGACGATCTGAAGGCAAGAACAGCAGATATCCCCGACGATAACAAGCCGACAGTCCTTGGAGCGGGTGCGACCTTCAAGGGTAGCCACAGTATTGACGGCGTGTATATCGACTATCCCGTCTTTGAAATTCTGTCGGCAAAGGATGCGGCTGCTGACGCTTCTTTGTCCGGCTCCATGGGAGTCTCTCCCCGGATGACGTCGATCTCCCCGGTGTCTGCCATCTTCGCCAGGGCTCCCCGGAGTTCCTTGCGGGTGATGCCAGTCCCCTCCGCAAGCTTCCGCTGGGGCAGGGAGACCTTCCCCGTCCGGTCGGCCAGGAGCAGGAGATGGAAGAACACGAGGCGGCAGTGGATGTCGCCGTAAAGGTGCCATCCAAGGACTCTCCTGTGTATCTTGATCCATCCGCTGCTCATGGCCTTGCCTCGTTCTTCTCTCTAGAACAGATCCTGCTCCATGTAGGGGGATGGGGGAGGAGGGACGGGGGAGGGCGCCTGGTCGCTTCCCTGGGAAGGGAAGGAGACGCTTCCATTGGAAGGCTGGGACGGCGTAGGATTCTCGTCCCTGGCCTGGATGACCATGGCGGAGATGGCCTGGATGTCCAGATACCCGTTCCTGTTGTGCCGGAGCCGGTAGGAGACCATGGCGCAGTCGCCCGGCCGGATGGAGGCAAGGACGGCGTCCGCCGCCTTTCCAAAGAAGGAGAAGCCGTACGTGGAAGGGACTCTCTCCTTCCCGTTCCACTCCGGGATCTCAAGGTCCAAGGCGGCGTACGGGCTCCCCGACCTGGTGGAGAGGCTCTGGACGTTCTTCACCGTCCCCGTGATGGCTCCATTGTTGATGTCCATCTTCTCCTCCTCCTCTATTCCCGGGATTCCTGGACAAGGACAAGGGACTCCGCGTCCTCCCCTCTCGTCCCGTAGGCTTCCGCCAGCGTGGAAATGGCGCTGTCCAGCTCCTTCCGCTCTTCCTTGCTTTCCGCGACTTCCTTGGCCATGGCCTTGAGGGAGGTGACGGAGACGCTGGCGCATCCGGCGACGATGGCCAGGATGTCCTTCTCGGAAAACCCGGGGAGGGCCTGCACCTCGTGGAGAAGCCCTGCCGGATTGGTGACCTTCAGGCGTCCCTTCGTCCGCTTGATGGCGCATCCGGCGTATTTCCCTCCATTCTCTTTTGCCAGGGAAAGGACGCGCTCCTTCAGTTTCCCAATGAAGGCCTCCACCATGGGCACCGCCCGCATCCAGGCCTCCAGGCGCTCCTCCGACGCCTCGGCGATGGCGGACTCCCCAAGGGGGGAATCCGCCCTGGACACGGCCTCTCCCATGGCCTTGGCGCAGGTGCGGATGGCGGGGCAGCTGGCGTCCTGGAAGGCGGGGCAGAACCGGCAGTGCTCCCCAGGGCAAAGGGGGGCGTCTTCCCTCTTGGCTTCGGAGATGACAGAGAGGATGCGGTCCCTGGACTCCTCCAAGGGGATGTCCTCCCACACGGCAGGCTCCTCGGAGACCAGGGGCTGGAAGATCACACCGTCCACCCGGGAAGGACGCCTCTCCTGGGCGATGGCGCAGGCGTAGGCGGCGATCTGGAGGTTCCCGATGGCGGGGACCAGGGTCCGCCCGAACTTCCAGTCCACCACCAGAAGGCTCCCGTCCCCCCGGGTGATCACCAGGTCGGCCGTCCCGAAGTAGAGCTCCCCGGAGAATGTCTTGTAGGAGACCCGCACCTCCGTCTCCCGGGAGATGTCGTCATCCCGGACGATGGACCTGTAGTAGTCCCAGGCGGGGCGGATCTCCGGGAGAAGGGAGAAGGGATCCTCCGCGCCTTCCCGGATGGCCTGGGCTATGGCCTGGTGCAGTTCCGTCCCCCGGATGCTCGCATCGGTCTCATGGGACGGGATGCCAAGGCAGGCGCTATAGGAGCCAGGGCACTTCTCCAGGCGGCCCAGGGAGGAGGGGGCGAAGTCGCTGTGCATGGCAGTGTCTCCCATCTTCCTAGCCCTCCACGTCCGCGGCCTGCATCTCCGCCGCCATGGCGGCCACGGTCCCCTGGAGGCACTCCAGGAGCTCGGAGCAGTCGTCCATGGTGGCCACGGGGGTGCCACGCCTCTCCAGCCACTCCAGGAGCTGGTAGGCGCGGACCCTGTGCTCCCCGTCGCGGGACAGGGCCTCCTGCACCTTCTCCCGGATCTGCTCCTTCAGGATATCCGCCTCGCTCTTGGCGCGGACGGGAAGGCGGCGTGCTCCGGCTTTCCGGGCGTCAATGGCGGGAGCAGGAGAGGAGACAGGAGAAGCCACGGGGGAGGGGGAGGCAATGGCGGAGTCGTCCACCTTTCCAAAGGATGCGGAGGAGATGCCCGCCTTGCTGGTGAGGTATTTGTAGAGCCACTTGACGGCGTGGCTCTCCGCCTTCCCGTTCACGGCGTCCACGGTGCTGTTGGCGCTCATCCGGATGTTGAAGGAGAGATCCTTCTGCATCTCCTTCCCCTCCTCCTGCCAGTAGACGGAGACGGGCACGTCCACCGTCACCACGTCCGCCATCTGCCGCCCGTTCCGGTCCACCCCTCCCTTGAGGACGGGGCCGTACGTGAAGCTTCCCACCACGGCGGAGTGGGGGACGCCCATGGCGGAGATGAGGGAATCCGCCCCCTCCTTGGTCAGGTAGAGTCTCCCCTGGAGGATGTTGAACTGGTTCCCCCGCCACTTGAGCCCCATGAGGCGGGCCTGGATCATGCAGTCCACCACCGTGGAGACGGGGTAGCCCTCCCGGGAGTCGGTCTTGAAGTACATGGGGTTGTTCTGCATCTTCATGGCGATGTCCACCAGGCGGCGGCTCCCCATCATCATCCCCTTGAGGTCGTCGTAGGCGCACACCAGGGCGAACTCCTCGCCGATGGAGCGGGCCCCCTGGCAGGCCAGGGAGGCCCCGATCTCCGCGCACTTGTCCATGCTGGCCAAAAGCGACGTGTCAACCTGGTGGCTGGCCAGGATCATGTCCAGGCGGCTCTGCTCTCCCTGGACGGACGGGGAGTCTGCGGGGGATGCCGTGGCGGCGGGGGAAACGGGGGCGGCCTGCTGGGCCATGTTCTGGGTCTCGTTCATGTCTTGCTCCTTGTTCTTTGCTTGGCTTTGGATGGATTAACGGCGGGTTCCCTGGCGCATGGCGTCCAGGAGCTCCTGCCGGCTGTAGCGGACCCTGCGGCCGCCCACGTGGTAGCCGCGCAGGAATCCGTCCCTCTCCATCCGGAAGATGGTGGTGCGGCTCACGCCAAGGATCCTGCAGGCGGTCCCCTGGGAGACGAACTCGTCCTCCCCCTGGGCCATGAGCCCGCAGGCCTTCTCCAGGGCCATGAGCTGCTCCGGGCTTGTCTCCGGGTCGGCTGCTGCCAGCATCCGGATGCTGATGGCGGTCTCTTTCCTCATCTCTCTTCCTCCTCTTCCCCGTTCCATTCTTCCCAGTCCCGGTACATCCGACGGATGTCCTCCTCCGCCACATTGTGCCGGTTGGCCTCCAGGCTCTCATCCACAGAGATTTCCTGGGAGATGACCCGCAGGGTGAACGCATGGCGATCCCGGTCGGCGCACCATGCCCCGTCCCGGTACATCCGGATCACGGCCATGACATCCTCATGTCGTGGCAGGACATCCGCATAGATCAGATCGCAGCTCATTATGCCGGCAAGGCACACCATGGAGAG
>SFLD01000036.1 GCA_004553545.1 Clostridiales bacterium
CGGTGAGGAAGCCCAGCCAGCCGATGAAGAAATCCGCAAAGGTGCTGGCAAGGAACCAGGGGATGGTGCCCACGATGGCGCCCAGCAGGGCGCCCAGGATGCCCAGGGCCGCGCTGCCCTCCGGCTTCTCCGGGGCTTCCGGCCGGGGAGCCTCCGGCGCGGGGGCGGGGTCGGCCGCGATGGGGGCGGCGGATTCGCTGTTCCAGTTGATCCCGGTCTCGTCCATGGTCAGTGTCTCTCTTTCATCGTTCGTTCGATCTCGCGCTTGGCATCCCGCTGGGCGGCGGCGTCCCGCTTGTCGTAGTTCTTCTTGCCCTTGCAGAGGCCGATCTCCAGCTTCACCCGGGCGTTCTTGAAGTAGACGCTGAGAGGGATCAGGGCCAGGCCATCCTGCTTCACCACGGTCTGCAGCTTGCGGATCTCCCGCTTGTGCATCAGCAGCCGCCGGGGGCGGACGGGGTCTTTGTTGAAGATGTTGCCCTTTTCATAGGGGGAGATGTGCATGCCGTAGACATAGATCTCCCCGTCCTTGGCGATGCAGAAGGCGTCCTTCAGGTTCAGGGCCCCGGCCCGGATGGACTTGACCTCCGTCCCGGCCAGCTCGATGCCCGCCTCGAAGCGTTCCTCCACAAAGTACTCGTGGAAGGCCTTGCGGTTCTGCGCCGCGATCTTGATGCCCGTCTTCTCCATGCCTGTCCCTCTCTTTCCTTCTCCGGCGCCGCCGGAGGGGCGCTCTCCGCCAGGATAACCATACGAATAGGGACAGTATACCACAGCCCGGCGGATTCTTCAAGAGGAAGGGCCCCGAAGCATGACGCTTCGGGGCCCTGGGTTCATCCCTGGTAATGGCTGCACTCCGTGAGCTCGTCCGGGTCCACGTAGATGCGGTACCACTCGCAGTACCACTTGTGACCCGACCGCTCGCCGGAGTTCACATAGCGGCAGTATTTGCAGTGACAGTAGTTGGACATAGGGGGCCTCCTTTCTCATTTCCTCACAATGGCATAAACTTCGCATTCTACCCAGGTATCGCTGTCCGTGTCTATGTACGCCTTGGTCAGTGCCACTTCCGGCATCTCACTCCGGAGCTTCGCCAATGCCAGGTGCTACAGCGCCCAGACAACGCCAAGCACCTGATCATGTCCCTTGACGCCCCAGTGCTCTTTGGACGGAAACTCGTTGGAGAAATAATCCAGCACTCCTCCGCTAGCTTCATTCTTACCATAGCTCAGGGCTTTCTCGTTCCCATCAATCTCATACCAAACCCTATCGCCATTGCGAATATCTGCCTCCATTTTCTCACAGAGCTTTGCCGCTTCCCGCTCCAGAAAAGGATGATTCATCACACTCTGCCCGTATTCAATGCTTCCGCTGGTGAAGCCCTCCTCCTCGACGATCACTCTCGCCGGCCGTCTTTCCTCCGGTCTCGCTGCTGAGCTTACGCCGCTTGGCTGTCCCGCGGCCACAATACAGGTCAAAAGGATTATCACCCCGATCGTAACGATCAACAACATTTTCCATTCCCTCCCGCATAGTTTAAATTCTATAGACTTATAATAGTCTACTAAGTTTATGTTCATCCTAGCATAATTGCCGCTACAATGCAAGAAAAACTTAAACTAGGTGGACAGAATGATCGATTACTACGCTATCGGACAGCGCATCCGGCAGATCCGGAAGGCCCGGGGCCTCTCTCAGGATCAGCTGGCGGAGCAGGTGGGCATCTCCACCGTTCACGTGAGCCACATCGAAAACGCCAATACCAAGCTGAGCCTGCCAGTCTTCGTCCGGCTGACGGAGGTGCTGCAGGTCCCGGCGGACGAGCTGCTCCAGGGCGCCGCCCCGGTGCGGCGGCAGCAGGCGGAGGAGGACATCCTGCGCCTGCTGGAGGGCTGTGACCTCCGGCAGCTGCAGATCCTGCAGGATGTGCTGCGCGCCGTGAAGGAGTCCCTGGACCTCCGCCTCTGATGCCAGCGCGGAACTCCGGTCTTTCCCTCGAAAAAGGGCCCCGAAGCGATCTGCTTCGGGGCCCTTTCCGCCGACTACCGGTCCAGCTTGGTCACCAGGAACCGCTCCGCCGCGTGGGCCGCCGCGGAGAAGAGAAGGCGGCCGGACCGGTAGAAGACATACCCGCAGCCCAGCGAAAAAGCGAGGGAGGAGAGGAGTTCCCACGCCAGCTCCCGTCCCATGCTCTGCCGGGCCAGCCGCGCCTGGACCAGGATCCCGCCGCACCAGACAAGCCCGTTGAGAACGACGCACCAGACCGTGCGGCAGCCCCACGCCTCCAGCAGGGCCATCAGGAAAACCTGCAGCATCCCCCGCTGCGCGACTTCCACCATCGCGGCCTCCGCGCACAGCCGCGCCAGCTCCCGCCGCCCAACGGTCCGGCCCTTCCTGCCGCCCAGGCATCGGATCCCGCAGACGGCCAGCACAGTGGCCCGGAGAGCAGCCAGAGCCAGAGCTGCGGCAGGGCCGGTCCCCGGGGGCCGTACAGCCCCCTCCAGCAAAGCAGCAGCATCGGCGGGCAGGCCGCCAGCAGCGGCGCGAAGGGGACGAGACCCTCCCGGCCCCGGCGGGAAAACAACTGCTTCAGCCAGAGCTGCGTCCCGAACCAGGCCCCGCACAGCAGGAAGCCCAGCGTCCCCGCCAGCAAATAGTACATTCCGGATACCCTCCCCTCGGTCCAACGGATCGTATCGCCTGTATCTTACCATGTTTCCCTCCGCCTTACAAGAATTTGAAGGAGGGGGCGGCGGAAATCCCTCTTTACCGGGCGGCGGGAGCTGTGCTATACTATAGTGTCTGAGAAATACGAGTATCCGGCCCAACGGGCCGGTGGAAAGGTGGAATATCCCATGGATCTGACGGAAAAGACCCTCTCCCGGAGGGAGATCTATGACGGGCGCATCGTCCATCTGCATGTGGACGAGGTGGAACTGCCGGACGGCAGCCGCTCCGTGCGGGAGATCATCGACCACTGCCCCTGCGTGGCGGTGGTGGCCCTGGACGAGCAGGACCGGGTGCTGACCGTGACCCAGTACCGCTACGCCTTTGGCCGGGAGCTGCTGGAGATCCCGGCCGGCAAGCTGGAGCCCGGCGAGGACCCCGTCACCGGGGCGCTGCGGGAGCTGCGGGAGGAGACCGGCGCCGTGCCGGGGCAGCTGCTGCCCATGGGCGTCTATCTGGGAAGCCCCGGCTGCCTGGGGGAGGAACTGCACCTGTTCCTGGCCCGGGACCTGCAGATGGCGGAGGCCCAGCCCGACGAGGACGAGTTCCTGGAGATGGCCCGGGTCCCCTTTGAGGAGATGGTCCACCGCATCATGAGCGGCGAGATCACCGACGGCAAGACCATCGCCGCCGTGCTGAAGGCGAAGCTCCTGCTGGATCTCTGAGCGATTTGATCAAGAGGAGGGATCTCCCATGGAAAGCCCCAAGAAGGTCCTCATCGTGGAGGACGAGAAGAACATCGTGGACATCCTGCGCTTCAACCTCCAGCGGGCGGGCTACGCCACGGAGGAGGCCTACGACGGCGAGGACGGCCTGGCCAAGGCCCGCTCCGGGAAGCCGGATCTCATCCTGCTGGACGTGATGCTGCCGAAGCGGAACGGCTTTGACGTCTGCCGCGCCCTCCGCGCGGAGGGGGACAACGTACCGGTGCTGATCCTCACCGCCCGGGAGGAGGAGGCCGACAAGGTCCTGGGACTGGAGATCGGCGCGGACGACTACATCACCAAGCCCTTCTCCATGCGGGAGCTCATCGCACGGGTGGGGGCCAACATCCGCCGCACCGCCATGCAGGCGCCGGCGGAGCCCGCCAGCGCCGCCATCGAGGCAGGGGACCTGCGCATCGCCCCCGACAGCCGCCAGGTCTTCCGGGCGGGGCAGCCCATCGAGCTGACCCAGCGGGAGTATGAGCTTCTGAGCTTCCTGGCCGCCCGGCCCAACAAGGTCTACTCCCGGGCGGACCTCATGGAGCAGGTCTGGAACTACGACTACGTGGGCGACGACGCCCGGACGGTGGACGTCACCGTCCGCCGCCTGCGGGAGAAGGTGGAAGCCGATCCCGCGAATCCGGTACATATCCTGACCCGGCGCGGCGCGGGGTATTATTTCGCGAAGTAACGGCGCGAAGCGCCGTTACTTCGCGAGGAGAGGCCCCGTCACAGCGCCCGGAGGGCGCTGTGACGATGGCGCTGCGCTCCGCTCGGGTGCCTTGCCCCGGCTTGGCCGGGGCTGCGACACTTCGCTCCGCGAGAGGGATTTTCCCCGGCGTACACGCCGCCGGGAAAAATGATCTCAATTCTTTCCGCCTTCGGCGGAAAGGCAGGGGGCTTCGCCCCCCGGCACCCCCTATTCTGTTTGGGAGGAGGCCCTGGCTATGTTTCGCAGTCTCCATATGAAGCTGACGCTGATCCTTTTGCTGCTCATCACGTCGCTGATGGCGGTGGTGGGCACGTTTCTCACCACCAGCGTCTCCAGCTTCTTCATCGACTCCTTCTATCAGCAGATGGACAACGTCTTCGGTGCGGGGTCGGACTTCTATCCCACCCTCTGCGCCGGAGCGGAGGAGGGCGGGGCCGCGCGGCTCCAGGAGCTGGTGGAGGTCCGGGCCGGTTCCCTGGGCGTGGACTACAGCACCCGGAACTACTACATCCTGGACGGCGGCGGCACGCTGCTGCTGGGCTCCGACGAGCGCAGCGGCCTGGACGCCACCGCCAACCTTCTGGCGGCCGAGAACGGCCGGGTAGGCGACGAGAGCGACATCACCGCGGACTTCATGGACGTGGCCATCCCCATCCCGGAGGGGGAGCCGGACTACATCGTCTACATCCTGGACAGCAAGGAGACGGTCTCCGGCCTCAATACCCAGCTCTTCATGATCATCATGCAGGCCCTGGTCATCGGTCTTCTCATCTCCCTCCTTCTGAGCTTCCTCCTCTCCAAGACCATGGTGGGGCCCATCGAGAAGCTGACGGCGGGAGCGGAAAAGGTGGCCGCCGGCGACTTTGAGAGCCGCCTGCCCGTGGAATCCACCGACGAGATCGGCATCCTCACCGGGACCTTCAACGAGATGGCCTCGGTGCTGCAGCAGACCCTGGCCGCCGTGGAGAACGAGCGCACCAAGCTGGACACCCTCTTCCTCCACATGACGGACGGCGTGGTGGCCTTTGACCACACAGGCAGGCTCATCCACCGCAACCCCGCCGCCGCCACCATGCTGGGCCGCACCCTGGGGGAGGACAGCCGCTATAACCAGCTCTTCGGCAGCCTCTACCCCATGGAGCAGATCCTTGCCCTCCACCGGCCCGACTATGCCGAGGCCCAGCAGGTGGTGGGGGATCGGATGCTGGAGCTCTACCTTGCCCCCTTCTCCAGCGATCAGGAGAAGGGCGGCGTGCTCATCGTCCTGCACGACGTGACGGAGCAGCACCGCAACGAGGAGCGGCGCAAGGAGTTCGTGGCCAACGTCTCCCACGAGCTGCGCACCCCCCTCACCAACGTCCGCAGCTACGCCGAGACCCTCCGCTCCGCCGAGGGAGACATCCCCCAGGAGATGGAGAACAGCTTCCTGGACATCATCATCAGCGAGACGGACCGCATGACCCACATCGTCCAGGACCTTCTGACCCTCAGCCGCCTGGACGCCGGAAACACCGAGATGCGCTTCGCCCCCTTCTCCTTCCGGGAGAGCGTGGCAAACGTCTGCCGGGCCAACGCCATGGAGGCCCGCCGCCACAGCCACACCCTCACCTGCACCCTGGCGGAGAACATGCCGGAGATCAGCGGCGACCGCCAGCGCCTGGAGCAGGTGGTCACCAACATCCTGGGCAACGCCATCAAATACACCCCCGACGGCGGACACATCGCCGTCACCGGCGGCGGCAGCGGCCGCAGCGTCTGGGTGGAGGTGACGGACGACGGCATCGGCATCCCGGAGAAGGACCGGGACCGCATCTTCGACCGCTTCTACCGGGTGGACAAGGCCCGGTCCCGGGAGTCCGGCGGCACCGGCCTGGGCCTCTCCATCGCCAAGGAGATCGTGGAGCGGCACCACGGCTCGCTCCGTCTGGTGCCCCGGGAGGGCCGGGGCACCACCATCCGCCTGGTGCTGCCCATCGACCCCAACCGGGCGGAGTAACGCCCGAGATCGCCCCCAGCGGGAGAAGGGAGGACCGCCATGTCCCGCGCTGCCAAGAATAAGCTCCAGAACTTTCTCATCGTGCTGCTGTCCGTGACGGCGACGCTCCTCTTCCTCCAGAACCGCCGCCTCACCCGGGGAGACGGCGGCCTTCTCTCCCGGCTCTTTGCAGACCCCGGCACCGCCATTGCGGACAGCATGGGGCAGACGGAGGCCGCCGCCCTGCCCCTGCGCTTCGCCGCGGCGGGCGACTATGCCGCCTACGGCGAGCTGGGCATGACCACGGCGGACGAGGCCTTCTCCTCCCCCGGTGCCCTGCTGCGGGAGGCCCTGGGCTCCGCCAGCGGGCGGCAGACGGCGGACGAGACCGCCTTCCTCGCCGCTCTGGAGGGGACCGCCCTCTACTATGACTTCCTGACGGCCCTGCCCGCCTCCCTTCTGGGGCGGCATCTGGACTGCGAGGTCCCCCAGGGGCTGGAGCAGGTCCGGTACCTGCTGCTCTCGGTCCAGGGCGGCAGCGTCTTCCTCTACTGCGGGGACGGGACCAGCGATCTCCGCTACCAGACCAAGGTCTCCGCCCCGGATCTCACGGCTCTCGTCAACCGCTGCGAGCTCCCCGGGGTAGTCTTCGCCGGGCAGCTCTCCCAGGCGGAGGGACTGTCCCCCCTCTCCCTCCTCCCCTCGGAGGAGGTCTCCCTGCCCCAGCTCAGCGCCGCCTCCTGCGCGGCGGAGAGCAGTCTCTGGAACCTGCTGGGCTTCAATCCCCGGACCAACAACTACTATCTGGAGTCCGACGGCACCCAGGTCATCCTGGAGGGGGAGAGCACCCTGCGCCTGCAGCCGGGGTCCGTGATCCGCTATGAGGGCCGGGGCCTCTCCCTCCGCGACCAGGGCAGCTTCTCCGACGCCGGGGACGCCGGGGAGGCCGGGGGCCGCTTCCTCTCCGCCCTGCTGCAAAGCTGCGGCAGCGGAACGGGGCTCCTGCTCCGGCAGGTCCAGGCCACGGCGGACGGCTGGACCATGGACTTTGACTACCACGCGGGGGGCTACCCCATCCGCTCCGGCAGCGGGGCGGCCATGGCCTCCCTGACCCTCCGGGGCACGGAGGTGGCGGAGCTGGAGCTGACCCTCCGCCGCTACACCGTGACGGAGGAGAGCGCTCCCCTGCTGCCCCTGACCCAGGCCCTCGCCATCGCCCGGCGCTACGCCGGGGCGGAAGTGAGCCTGGGCTATCTGGACGGCGGGGGCGACACCCTCTCCGCCGGCTGGCTGGCGGAGTGACCCGGAAAGGAGGGCGCGGATGGAACGCTCCCGGCTGAAGACCATCATCATTCTCATCCTTGCCCTAGTGAACCTGGCCCTGGCCCTCTCTCTGGGCCTGGGGCTTCACCAGGGCCGGACGGCGGAGGCCGCCCTCCTCTCGGAGCTCCGGGAACGCTTCACGGCGGAGGGCTGCGCCCTGCCGCAGGACATCCCCACGGACGCCCCGCCCATGGTGGTCACCATGGAGCGGGACAGCGGCCGGGAAGGGGAGATGGCGGAGGCCATCCTGGGCGAAGGGACCGAGTTTATCGACCAGGGCGGCGGCATCGCCGTCTACCGCAGCGGCAGCGGTCAGGCCACCTTCCGGGCGGGGGGCAGCTTCTCTGTGATGCTGCGCCTCCCCGATGGGGAGTCCACCCCCACGGAGCAGGCGGAGCAGCGCGTCCGGGCCTTTGCCCGGGCGGCGGGCTTTGAGACCCCCACCCTTCTCTCCGGCAGCGGCAGCGCCGCCCAGCGCTACGGGGGCTATCCCGTCTCCGGGGCGGGGGCGTCCTTCTCCCTCCGGGGCAGCACCCTGACGGCGGAGGGCAGTTACCTCCCCTCCGCGTACCTCAGCAAGACCGAGGGGCCCGCCATGAGCGCCGCCACCGCCCTCACCCGCTTCCTGGACTTCCGGAGCCAGAGCGGCGCCGTCATCGCGGAGGTGACGGAGATCTCCCTGCGCTACCTGCTGCGCTCCACGGCCTCCGCCCCCATGACCCTCTCCCCCGTCTGGTATCTCACCACGGATTCCGGCAGCTATCTTGTGAGCTGCGCCGACGGCAGCGTCAGCCGGGAGTGAGTTTCCCTGCAAATTTTTGAGGCAAACGAAAAACGTTTGCTTTTCCCACGCCTTTATGCTATGCTGTTAGCAGAATCATCTGTTTTCCCCCACACTTTCCGCATGAAGGCGGCGGCGCGGGGGAAAACTGTGCCTGTATACCACGGACGGACGCCGGGCGCTGAGGCAAGCGCCGCCCGCCCGCACTTCCCAAAGAGAAGAGAGGTTCCGGACTTTGACAAGAGAGTATCTGGTACGCGGCGGCAAGCCGCTTTTCGGCGAGGTCACCATCAGCGGCGCCAAGAATGCCGCCGTGGCCATCATCCCCGCCGCCCTGATGGTGGACGGCGTCTGCCGCATCGAGAACGTCCCCATGATCTCGGACGTGACCCTGAGCCTGAAGATCCTGGAAGAGCTGGGCGCCAGCATCCGCCTCCTCAATGCCCACACGGTGGAGATCGACAGCCGGCACATTGCCTGCACCCGCACCTCCTATGACCTGGCGCGGAAGATCCGGGCCTCCTACTATCTCGTGGGCTCCCTGCTGGGCCGCTTCGGCCAGGCAGAGGTGGCCATGCCCGGCGGCTGCAACTTCGGCGGCGTCCGGCCCATCGACCAGCACGTGAAGGGCTTCACCGCCATGGGCGCCAAGGTCACGCTGGAGAGCGGCTTCATCAACGCCGCGGCGGAGGGCGGCCGTCTCCACGGCGCCAACATCTATCTGGATGTGGTCTCCGTGGGCGCCACCATGAATATCATGATGGCCGCCGCCCTGGCGGAGGGCACCACCGTCATCGAGAATGTCGCCAAGGAGCCCCACATCGTGGACCTTGCCAACTTCCTGAACTCCATGGGCGCGGACATCCGCGGCGCGGGGACGGACTCCATCAAGATCACCGGCGTGCCCCGGCTCAACGGCGGCAGCTACGCCATCATCCCCGACCAGATCGAGGCCGGGACCTATATGGCGGCGGTGGCCGCCACCGGCGGCCAGGTGCTGGTGAAGAACATCATCCCCAAGCACATGGACTGCATCACCGCCAAGCTCCAGGAGTGCGGCGTGGAGATCCAGGAGCGGGAGGACACCCTCCTGGTCCGCCGCACCGGCAAGCTCCAGAAGACCAACATCAAGACCCTGCCCTACCCCGGCTTCCCCACGGACATGCAGCCCCAGATGACCACGGTCCTCTGCCTGGCGGAGGGCACCTCCCTGGTGACGGAGAGCGTCTGGGGCAGCCGCTACCGCTATGTGGACGAGCTCAAGCGCATGGGCGCCTCCATCCAGGTGGACGACAAGACCGCCGTGGTGGAGGGCGTGGACCATCTCACCGGGGCTCCCATCCAGGCAACGGACCTGCGGGCCGGCGCCGCCCTGGTCATCGCTGCCCTGGCCGCCCAGGGCGAGAGCCGCATCACCGGCGTCAGCTACATCGAGCGGGGCTACGAGGACATCATCGAGAAGCTCCGTGCCCTGGGCGCTGACATCCGGGCCGTGGACGTCCCCGACGAGGCGGACCTCCGCAGCCGCATCAGCTGAAAGACCGAAACCGGAAAGCGCCCGCGAAGGGATCACGGCCTTGGCCGGGCCCTGGCGGGCGCTTCTTCATCCGACATACAAGGGGAAACGACTTTGACATCCATCCATACCTTTGCCAGCGGCTCCTCCGGCAACGCCGCCCTGGTGAGCCGGGGGGCGACCCACATCCTGCTGGATGCCGGCATCTCCGCCCGGCGGATCGCCGCGGCCCTGGGGGAGCTGGGGCTCAGCCCCCAGGATCTCTCCGCCATCTGCATCACCCACTCCCACAGCGACCACGTCTCCGGCCTTGCCACCATCGTCAAGCGCTGGGACGTGCCCATCCTGGCCACCGCCCCCTGCGGCCGGCAGCTCAGCTACCGCATCGCGGGGCTGGAAGGCAAGCTCCGGACCGTTGAGACCGGCAGCGGCTTCCCCGTGGGGGAGATCACCGTGACGGCCTTCCCCACCTCCCACGACGCGCCGGGCTCCTGCGGCTTCCGCTTTGACGCCCTGGGCGTCCTGACGGACAGCGGATACGTGACAGAGGAGGCAGCGGGCACCCTCGCCGGGGTCTCCCTTCTGCTCCTGGAGGCCAATCACGACGTGGACCTTCTCCAGAACGGTCCCTACCCTTACTACTTGAAGGAACGCATCCTCAGCGACCAGGGCCATCTCAGCAACGAGACGGCCGCCGCCTTCGCCGTGGCCATGGCCCGGCAGGGGACGGAGGAGTTCGTCCTGGCCCACCTCAGCGCCGAGAACAACACCCCGGAGCGGGCGCTCTCCGCCGTGCGCTGGGCGCTGGCGGACGCGGGCTTTGACCTGCCCCTGGAGGCCGCGCCCCGAAGCGGCCTCAGCCGCCGCTATGGAAGGGAGGCCGCCGTATGCAGCGAGTAAGCGTCATCTGCGTGGGAAAGCTGAAGGAACGCTTCTATACCGACGCTGCGGCGGAGTACTTAAAGCGCCTCTCCCGCTACTGCAAGGCGGAGGTCATCGAGCTTCCCGAGGAGCGCCTGCCGGAAGCCCCCTCCCCTGCCCAGATCGAGGCGGCACTTTCCAGGGAAGCCGACGCCGTCCGGGGGAAGCTGCCCCAGGGCTGCCTTCTCATCGCCCTCTGCGTGGAGGGGAAGCTCTGCTCCAGCGAGGAGCTGGCCGCCTTCCTCTCGGAGAGCGCCGTCCGGGGCGGGAGCCATGTGGTCTTCCTCATCGGATCCTCCTTCGGCCTGCATCCCAGTCTCAAGGCCATGGCGGCGAAGCGGCTCTCCCTCTCCCCCATGACCTTTCCCCACCATCTCGCCCGGGTGATGCTGCTGGAGCAGATCTACCGGGCCTATCAGATCAACAGCGGGAGCCGCTACCACAAGTGACGGCCCCGGAAAAGGAGGTTATCCCCATGGATCAGGCCAAGGACTACTGGGGCCGGGCGGAGCAGGATCTGCTGGACCGCTGGCCCAAGGGGGAAGACGGCGGGTATGAGACCCCCGCCTTCCTGACGGACGCGCTGGAGGCCGGCGGCGAGGCGGAGCTCCTCTGCCAGATGCTCCGCTCTTATGACATCCCCGTCCTGCGCCGCTACGAGAAGGACGGCACCCTGGGCAAGGTGGTGCTGGGCTTCTCCGGCTACGGCGTGCAGCTCTATGTCCCCGCCTCCCGGCTGGAGGAAGCCCGGGAGCTGATGAAGCCCGTTGACGAGGCAGCAGAAAAGGAGGAACCCTGATGGATTACCGCAAGGAATACGAAAAATGGCTGGCAAGCTCCGCCCTCTCCCAGGAGGAGAAGGCCGAGCTGGAGGCCATCCGCAGCGACGACCACGAGATCGAGAGCCGCTTCTACGGCCCGCTGGAGTTCGGCACCGCCGGGCTCCGGGGCATCATGGCCACCGGTCTCCACAACATGAACCTCCACGTCATCCGCTGGGCCACCCAGGGCTTCGCGGAGGTCATCGCCGCCCAGGGCGAGGAGGGCAAGCGCCGGGGCATCGCCATCTGCATGGACTGCCGCAACCACTCCATGGAGTTTGCCCGGGCCGCCGCCGAGGTCTGCGCCGCCAACGGCATCCACGTCCGGATCTTTGAGGCCCTGCGCCCCACCCCGGAGCTGAGCTTCGCCGTGCGGGAGTACCACTGCCAGGCGGGTCTGAACATCACCGCCAGCCACAACCCCAAGGAGTATAACGGCTACAAGGTCTACTGGGAGGACGGCGCCCAGCTGCCCCCCCACCACGCGGACACCATCGCGAAGCGCCTCACGGAGATTGACATCTTCACCGGCGTGCAGCGGATGGACTTCGACGAGGCCGTCCGGGCCGGGCTCATCGAGACGATGGGCGAGGAGACGGACCGGAAGTTCATGGCCAATGTCACCGCCATGATCAACGACAAAGAGACCGTCGCCAAGGTGGCGGATACCTTCAAGATGGTCTACACCCCCTTCCACGGCTGCGGCTACAAGCTGGTGCCGGAGGCCCTGCGGACACTGGGCATCCAGCATCTCCTCTGCGAGCCCCGTCAGATGGTCATCGACGGCAACTTCCCCACCGTGGTCTCCCCCAACCCGGAGAATCCCGAGGGCTTTTATCTCGCCATCGACCTGGCCCGGGAGAACGACGTGGACTTCATCCTGGGCACGGACCCGGACAGCGACCGGGTGGGCATCCTGGTCCGCAACCCCCAGGGCGAGTACCAGCCCGTCACCGGCAACCAGACCGGCGTGCTGCTGCTGGACTACCTCATCGGTGCCATGCGCCGCTCCGGCAGGATGCCGGAGCATCCCGTGGCCCTGAAGACCATCGTCACCACCGAGATGGCCCGCAAGGTGGCCGAGACCAACGGCGTCACCTGCTACGATACCTTCACCGGCTTCAAGTTCATGGCGGAGAAGAAGAACGCCCTGGAGGCCGCCGGCGAGGGCAAGGTCATCTTCTCCTATGAGGAGAGCTACGGCTACATGCTGGGCGACTACGTCCGGGACAAGGACGCCGTCACCGCCTCCATGCTCCTCACGGAGATGGCCGCCTGGTACGCCGCCCAGGGCATGACCCTCTTCGACGCCCTGAACGCCCTCTATGAGAAGTACGGCTACTACGCCGAGAAGACCCACAACCTGGTGATGCCCGGCCTGGACGGCCTGCGGGACATGGCGGAGCTCATGCGCAAGCTGAAGGACGAGCCCCCCACTGAGATCGCCGGCACCGAGGTGGTGGTCCGCAAGGACTACAACGACGGCACCGTCCACGACTGCCGCACCGGCGCCGTCACGAAGATGGAGCTCTCCGGCTCCAACGTCCTGCGCTTTGAGCTCTCCGACGGCACCACCATCCTGGCCCGCCCCTCCGGCACCGAGCCCAAGATCAAGGTCTATATCCTGGCCCGGGGCAAGGACGCCGCGGACGCCGCCGCCAACGTGGAGAAGTACGGCGCCTGGGCCGAGGCCCTGAAGGGCTGACAGACGCCCCCAAACGTTCAGCGCCCCTCCGGCAAAAGCCGGAGGGGCGCTTTCCTTTCCCCGGATCGATAAGACCCGCTTTTCGCCGTCATTCTGTCCGCCGGCGAGGGACAAAACCTTGTGCAAAACCCCTCTTGACAAGTCCGCCGGGATGTCGTATGGTATGGCTACTGCCATCCCCGGTCCGACGCTTTCCGCCCTCCTTCGGGGCGCTTTGCGGACCGTCTGCAAGGAGGATCACCCACGTTGGAAACTTCATCCCATACTCTCCGGGGCGTGCTCTGCGCCATCCTGGGCGGCGTCTGCTGGGGCGTCTCCGGCACCCTGTCGGAGTACGCCTTCACCCACTCCACCGCCACGCCCCTGGAGCTCACGTGCTTCCGCACGGTGGCGGCGGGCGTCATCCTGCTGACCTGGAGCTTCTTCCATAACCGCGCGCAGTTCCTGGAGGCTCTCCACGACAAGCGGGCCCTGCTGCGGCTGCTGATCTACGGCGTGGTGGGCCTTGTGGGCAGCCAGTATGCCTACACCACCGCCATCGTCTACTCTAACGCCGCCACCACCACGGTGCTGCAGAACCTGAACCTGGTCTTCATCCTCATCATCACCTGCATCCAGCTCCGGAAGGCCCCCAACCTCCGGGAGTGGACCGCTCTCTTTTTCGCCATCGCCGGCACCTGGCTCCTGGCCACCGGCGGCGACTTCCACCACCTGGTCCTCTCCCCCCAGGGCCTCTTCTGGGGCATCGCCACCGCCATCACCGTGACCCTCTACACCATCATCCCCAAGCCCCTGCTGGCCCGGTGGAGCAACGTCCTGGTCTCCGGCTACGGGATGCTCCTGGGCGGCCTCACCACGAACCTGGCCGTCCGCAGCTGGACGCTGGACTTCGCCTCCGTCTCCCGGGAGGGCTGGCTGGCCATGTGCGGCGTGGTGGTCACGGGGTCCCTGATGGCCACCACCCTCTATCTCCGGGGCGTGGCGGACATCGGCCCGGTGAAGGCCTCCCTTCTCGCCATCACGGAGCCCGTGGTGGCCGCCATCCTGGGGATGCTCTGGCTGGGCACCCGCTTCACCCGGACGGATCTCCTGGGCTTCGCCTTCATCTTCGTCACCATCTGGCTCCTCTCCGTCCCGGCCAAGGACCATCGGGAGGCCGGGCGCCATCCCCACCTCCACCTGCACCCGCCCCACAAGAAGCTCCGCTGAAAACGCCGAAAAGGACCGTCCCGCCTGCCCAGGCGGGGCGGTCCTTCTTTGCTTTCCGGAGAGAGAAAAGGGACGCAGGCTTTGCCTGCGTCCCTTTTGGGACCCGTTTACGGCTGGGAGGAATAGACATCGCCGGGATTCTTGGCGGAACCCGCAGTGGCCCACTCCGTCTCGAAGGCAGCCCAGTCGCGGACCGGCAGGATCTTGGTCCAGACCTCATACTCGGTGCCGTCGGCGGCCTTGACACGGTCGTAATCGTGGGAGTTGGTGGCCTCCTGCATGTTGGCGTAGTACCAGGCGTCGGTGTCCATATTGTCCGGCCAGGTGATCATGTCAGGCAGCAGGTGGTCCTTGTCCGGGGCACGGCCCAGGACGCGGTTGAAGATGGCGATGGCCTCGGCACGGGTGATGTCCTGATCCGGCCGGAAGGTGCCGTCCTTAAAGCCCAGGATGATCCCGGCGGAGGCAGCCTTGTTGATGAGATCGGACGCCCAGTGCCCGGTGGTGTCGGAGAACAGGTCCGGTCCGTCGTACTCCACGTCGAAGAAGCGGACGGCCATGGCGGCGAACTCCGCCCGGGTGATGTTGGCCCGGGGGCGGAAGCTGCCGTCGGGATAGCCCTGCACGATGCCGCCCACGGTCATGGTGGAGACGGCGGCGTTGCACCACATGTTGGGGGCCACGTCGGCGTAGGGATTGCTCTGGCTCCAGAGCTGCTCCCGGGACTCGTCGGTGAGCATCCGGAAGAAGATGGTGGCCACCTCGGCGCGGGTGATGGGCGCCTCGGGATGGACCAGGCCGTCCTTGCGGCCGATGATGTAGGCGTAGTGGTTGACGGTGTCCAGGCTGGGGGTGGGCTCATCCGGGATGTCCGGCGTGGGCGGGTTGTAGGGGATGACCTCCGCGGTGAAGATCCAGTCCACGGTGGCCGTCAGGCCCTGCAGCTCGTTGCCGGCGCTCTTGGGGATGGCCAGCGTGACGGTGATGTCCTGCTGGCTGCTCTCGGAGTAAGCGCCGAGATACACGCCCTCGGCCAGGGTGCCGCTGTAGAGGTAGGGATCGATGGTCTGATCCTTCAGGTTCAGGACGCCCTTGATCTTGTCCTTGAACCAATCCGTCACGGTGATGGTCTCGCCGCTGAGCTGGGGGATCACGGCGGTGAGGGTGGCGGGATGTTCGATGCTGTCATCCCGGACCCAGCTGCCGTCGCTCTGGACCTTCATGCCCAGGAGCGTGGCGTAGTCGGCGTTGCTCTCGCCGGAGCGCAGCATGATCTTGACGGTGTCCAGGCCGGCGTTTTCCACCTTGACCCGGATGTGCTGGACCAGGTTGTCGCCGGGCATGGCGTTCTTGAAGTCCCGGAAGAGGTCCGTGCCGTTGGGGCCGCAGTTCTCAAAGCGGAACTCCTTGGTCTGGGCGTCGAAGACCACGGTGGGGAGGTCGGCGCCGTCGGCGGCGTAGGCGGCGAAGCCCAGGCAGCCCACGGCCAGGACGGCGGCCAGGAGGAGGGCGACGATGCGTTTCGTTTTCTTCATCCTGTCCACCCCCTTAACCGTTGGTACCGACTGCGGCCAACTGACCACCCTTGACCTCTACGACTTTCCAGACATCCTTGACCACAGTATCCGGCACAGACTGGATACCATCCGCCAGGATGGTGATCTGGAGACCGTAATTTGTGTCCTTGCACGTTTTCAACTGCTCGATCGGTGCAAACAGCGTTCCAGTAGAGCTGCCCGCCGGAACAGCGCTGGTGTAGTAATAGTAGTCACCAACTTTGATCCAGCCATTTTGCAGTACAGGCGCAGTGTAGTCCGTGCCTTCCACCGGGGTGCCGCCGCCATAGACATTGCCGTTGGCGTCCGCCCAGTTGATGATGACTGCGGCGCGGATGTAGGCGTCGATGTTGCCGTTATTCTTGATCTGAACGTTGCTCTTGACAAGTTCGCCCTTGTCCTCCACGAAGCTCTCCGTCACCTCGGTCTTGACCTCAGCGGGGGTGAAGGTGTTGGTCACGGGGTCGGTGCTGGTGACCAGATAGGCCAGGGTGCCGGCCACGGTGCAGCAGAGGAGGACCAGCAGCGCCACCAGTGCCACAGGCTTTTTCGTTTTCATGACCCGTTTTCCATTCATGGCTCAGTCCTCCTTTCAGTTGGTTTCCCCATTGGGGTTCTTATCCGTCTTTTTCTTGCCGAACGCCCAGTTGTTTTCCGCCCAGCTGCAGCCGTTGAGCCACTTGTCCATTTCGCGGGTGTTGGTAAAGGTCACGGTGTTACTAACGCCGCCTTTGACCTCGACATTCCGGGGATTGGCTTCGCCGCTCTTGACCTCATAGCGCCAGGACCAGCCGGACTCCTCGGTGACGGTGTAGGTGCCGACCTTCAGGCCCTTGATGGTGACGGAACCGTTGCCCGTGACCACGACCTTGAGGCCCTCCGTGGGCAGGCCCTCGCCGGTGACGGTGAAGATGAAGCTCTGGTGCTCATCGATCTTCTCATTGCAGCCGGTCTTGGTGATGGTCAGATCCGCCACATCGGGTTCAAACTTGGCGTAGTAGGTAGCGGCTTCGTAGCCCATCTTCGGCTCAGATTCCGTACCGTAGTTCTTGGTCTTGCCGGGGGTCAGCTTGTTGGCATCGACCCAACCAGCAGGCACAGGCTGCTCGCAATCCGCGTCCTTGAACCAGCCGACGAACTTGAAGCCCGCCGTGGCAGTGGGCACGGAGCCGCTGGCCGTTCCGGTGATGACCTTGAGCTGGGACTCCTGATAGTTGTCCAGCGTACCGCAGCCAGTCGGCCCGACGACCTCATACTTGATCTCCACGGTCTGCTCGGTGTAGTAGAAGGTCTTGACGTTCTTGCTGGCCACATTGGCGGGGTCCTCGATGGCGATGTTGATGGCCTGATTCTCCGCGCTCACCAGCGTGTAGCCGGGGATGGGCTTATACCCCTGCGTGACCTGCGCCTGATAGCGGGCACTGCCGGTCACAGGGTCAGCCAGCTCCTTGTCCGTGCCCTGCTCCAGGAAACGGAACTCGTAAGGATACTCGATGCGGTCATAGTACAGGTTCAGCACCAGGCCCGCTGCCGTCAGCGTACCCTCGGCGTTGCTCTTCGTCCCGTTGTACTGGAAGCCCGGAATGGTCAGGGGGCTCTCAGAATACTCCGTTTCAATGACGCCGTTCAGGTCCGTGCTGCTCTGATACTCGGTGTAGCCGTCGCCCTTGATGTTCTGGGTCCAGTGGATGACCTGCACAGGAGCATGGACCTCATCCTTGACATACCAGAAGATGATCTCGTTCCCCTCGGCGGCCAGCACCAGCTGCTTCTGGTAGGCATCCGGGGCATAGCCCGTGATCTGCTTGAAGGTCTCGGTCACGACTGCGTCGCGGGTGGTCACGGTCTTGGGCTCGGCAAGTTGTTTTTTCGTGCCCTTTTCCAGGTACTTGACGGTGTACTCCACTTCCGACTTCGCCACATAAACAAAGGTGAATTCGTTTTTTGTAAGATCGCCGATATCAAGGGTGAGGGAGTGGCTGCTGACCTTGGGGAAATAACCGGACTGATAGCCTTCCTTCAGCTGCGTGCCGGTCTTGGCATCAAAGGTCTTGGTGGTGCCAGCCAGGGCGCTGCCGGTGGTGGGCGGTGCGATCTCCGTGCCATCCTCCAACTCATAGCGGATGGTGTACTCCATCAGCGTGTTGGAGCTCCACTTGGCATAGAGGTTCAGGTCCCGGTTCACCGGCATGGAGAAGTCAAACGCCTTTTCCTCGCCGGTATCGCTGATGTAGAACCAGCCGACGAACTTGTAAGGATCACGATCGGGGTCTTTCGGGGGATTTGTTACCGCCGTGCCATGGGGAACTTCCGCCCAGGTCTCCAGCGGAGCTTCGCCCTTGTCCAGCACATCCTTGGTCAGATAGGTCTTGACCGTGTGGGTCTTGGGCGTCCACTTGGCGTAGAGAATCACATCGGAGGCGGGCATGGTCATGGTGTTCAGGTCAGCCTCGGAGCCCTCGTAGCAGTCCGTCGTGGTGTACCAACCGGCAAACACATAGGCGTTCTTTTCCAGGTTATCAGGATACTCCGGCTTAAAGTAGTAGCCGCTCAGCGGCGCTTCAAACTGCACGCTGCCTCCCTTGCCATCCACATACGCATTGTAGTTGTAGAATTTCAGGTTGTAGCTGTTGCGGGTGTAGTAGAGGTAGTTGTTTCTCTCCATTCCCACGCTTCCGTCCTTCGGAAGATAAGGATTGGAATCTCCCTGCGTGAAGCCGGTAATGGGATGAAATTCCTCCCTATAAGTCAAACTGGTACTGCTGCTGTAATCGAGGTCGATCACTTTGTATTGTTTATAGTTCCTGCCTTTATATGCGGTATCGCCTGCTGCTCCGTTTATCGTCTCCACATAGTAGTAAATCTTTGCGCCAGATTCGGAGTCATATTTCTTAAACGTGATATTTTCTCCCGGCATGGTATCAATACTGCCGAGATAGCGCTGCTCATCTGAATCACC
>SFLD01000066.1 GCA_004553545.1 Clostridiales bacterium
GCCCCCAACCTTTCCATCAAGCCGGAGATCTCCGCCCCCGGCGGAAACATCGTCTCCGCGGTCATCGGCGGCGGCTATGAGTCCTACAGCGGCACCTCCATGGCGACGCCCCACATGGCCGGCGCGGCCGCCCTGGTGCGCTCCTATGTGAAGAGCCTGGGCATTACCGATGATCCCCAGGAGATCCGCACCCTCACCGAGAACCTGATGATGAGCACCGCCGTTCCCGCCATCAACAGCGCCGGCGCGGAGTTCTCTCCTCGTGAGCAGGGCGCGGGCCTTGTGAACGTGAAGACGCCGTCACCACCCAGGCTTACCTCACCACCGCTCCGGACGCCGACGGCGTCACCCGCCCCAAGGCGGAGCTGGGCTCCAATGGCTCCGGCTACTTCACCTTCTCCTTCCAGGTGAATAACCTCAGCGACGAGACCCTGACCTACACCCTGACGTCCTCCTCCCTCACCGAGGGCATCGTGACCCAGGACGGCGTCAAGTTCTCCGACCAGGTCTCTACCCGTCTGGAGGAAGACGACTTCACCGTGAGCTACAGCGGCAGCACTGTGGAGGACGGCGTTGTCACCGTTCCCGCCAACGGGACTGCCACGGTCGACGTGACCATCCAGCTGAGCGACAGCTACCTGAGCGAGCTCCGCGAGAACTTCGAAAACGGCAACTTCTGCGAGGGCTACATCTACCTCCAGCCCACGGACGGCGTGGAGCTGGTGATCCCCTACCTGGGCTTTGTGGGCGACTGGGTCACCGCCGGTACCACCTTTGAGGGCGACCCCGGCTCTGATTACTCCCTGGCTCCCACGAACTTTGCCACCGTCAACCTGACGGGCGCGGGCCTCTTCCTGGGCGAGGATGCCGTTTATACCGGCCCCAAGTCCTATAACTATGACCGCCTGGCCTTCTCTCCCAAGATCGCGGGGGAGCAGCAGTTCCTGGCCATGCAGCTGGGCATCCGCCGCAACGTGATGGACTTTGAGGTCTCCATCTCCGACGAGGAGGGGAACAAGGTCTGGTCTCTGGGCGCGGACTACCTGCGCAAGTGCTACTACAACACCAACACCGGCTCTGTCAGCCAGGCCCAGGTCCTGACCGACGGCTGGAACGGCCGCTATCAGGACCCTGAGACCGGCGAGTATACCGGGGACTACGCCCCTGCCGGCCAGTATTACCTGACGCTGGAGGGCTATGTCGGCCAGCAGTCCGACGTCAAGACCAGCAAGACCTATCCCATCTGGCTGGACGGCAGCGCTCCCGAGGTCAGCAAACTCCAGTGCTATGTGGATGAGAACGACAGGAACGAGAACGGCGAGGGCAAGTTCAAGCTGGCCTTCGACGTGAAGGACGACCACTTTGTCCGTACCGTCATCGTCAACGATTCCACCGGCACCTGGCGTCTGACTTACAGCGACGCCGACTTCAAGAACCACAGCATCCAGCAGGGCGTCGTCATGGACCTGGATGAGCTCTGCCAGTACCTGGCGGACAACGGCCTGAACCCCGGCCGCATCAAGCTGCAGATCTCGGATTACTCCCTGAACTACCGCGTGGTCTATGTGGACCTGGGTCCCCAGTACCTGAACGTGGCCAATGCCACCGTGGCCGTGGGCGACAGCCTGCAGATGGAGTACCGTGTCCTGCCCCTGCGCCTGGCGGACACCCTGAAGCTCGCCTGGACCTCCAGCGATGAGACCATCGCCACCGTGGATGAAAACGGCGTGGTCACCGGCGTTGCCAAGGGCCAGTGCTACATCACCGCCAAGGCCGAGAGCGGCCTCTCCGCCACCGCCACCCTCACCGTGGGCGACGAGACCCTGCCTCCCGAGCAGCCGGAGGTACCGGACCCCAACGCGCCGGTGGACTATCCCAGCGCGGAAGAGCTGCCCATTATCTGGAATGACGGCGTGACCGCCAGCCCCACGGAGGAGCTGAACGAGCGCTTCGAGGCGGACGGCCTCTGGTATAAGGTCACGGGTGCGGACACCGTCCAGCTGGTCCGCAACCCCGGCGTGACCAACGACTATGCCAATCCCTATCCCGAGATCCCTGCCGAGCTGGTGATCCCCGAGACCATCACCAACAGCGAGGCCGGCAAGACCTACACCGTCACCACCATCGGCTACCGCGCCCTCTACATGGCGAGCCAGCTCACCAGCATCACCCTGCCGGATACCATCCGGGTCATCGGCGACCAGGCCTTCCTGACGGGCTGGGTCTCCAAGGTGACCTCCATGAACCTGCCGGAGGGCCTGGAGGAGGTCGGCGCCAACGCCCTGAACAGCGTGAAGGTGGACTTCCAGCTGCCCAGCACCCTCAAGCGCATCGGCGAGCTGGCCTTTACCGGCACCGCCATCAGCAGCGTCCACCTGGCGGATGATGTGTACGTGGGCTCCCGCGCCTTCGGCAACTGCCTCTCCCTGAAGGAGGCCAACCTGACCCGGAACACCCAGGACACCGAGGGCATCTACATGAACTGCACGGCCCTGACGGACGTCACCGTGGAGCCCGATGTCACCAAGCTCCCCCAGAACGCCTTCTTCAACTGCCAGTCCCTCACGGACATTGAGCTCCCCGAGAGCGTGGTGGAGATCGGCAAGGCTGCCTTCCAGGGCTGCAAGTTCACGAGCCTGGACTGCCTGAATACCGGCTCTGTCAAGACCCTGGGCGGTTTCGCCTTCGCGGGCAACCCCCTGAAGGACATCGTGATCCCCGATTCCGTCACCTATGTGGGTGAGCAGCAGTTCCGCTTCTGCCCCGCGGTCCGCAGCGTCAGCTTCGGCAAGAACGTGGCCTATGTGGGTCTCGGCGTCATGAGCATGTTCTTTACGGACCCGGAAGTGGGCCAGGTGATCCCCGAGGTGGGCAGCGCCACCGCCGGCGCGGCGGTCCGCCGCAGCGGCTATGTGGGCGCCATGACCCGTGACGGCGTGAACTTTGACGTGTACTGCGGCACGGCCTTTACGGACGGCGGCTTCAGCTACATGCCCATCTCCGCCACCGAGGTCCAGGTCACGGGCTATGACGAGAGCGTCATCTCCGGCGTCGTCACCATTCCCGCCACCGTCACCTGCGAGGGCGACGAGGTCACCTACACCGTGACTTCCATCGGCGACAACCTCTTCAAGCAGAAGTATGACATCACGGAGGTCCACCTGCCGGATACCATCAAGACGGTGGGTCAGCGCTCCTTTGACCAGATCCGTGAGCTGAGCTACATCAATATCCCCACCCAGCTGGAGAGCCTCACCGGCGACCAGTCCTTCGGCTACGGCGGCTGGGACACCCTGGTGGACCACGATGCGTGGAAGGTGGATACCCTCTACGTTCCCGCCGCGCTGAAGACCTGGGCCCAGAGCGCCTTTGCCGGCAACCAGTATACCACGGTGGTCCTGGAGGACGGCCTGCAGATGGTGGGCCAGGTGGCCTTCGCCGCCAACAATAACCTGACGGAGATCAAGATGCCCTCCTCGCTGCAGTATCTGAAGGCCAACGCCTTCGCCAGCTGCGTCAGCCTGGAGAACATCGACCTGCCGGAGGGCCTGCTCTACATCGGCGACAAGGCCTTCCAGTCCGACCCCCTGAAGAGCATCACCCTGCCGGGTTCCGTGCAGTATGTTGGCACCCAGGCATTCGAGACGCTGAAGTATGACTATTCCAGCGGCTCTACCCAGGCAACTTACGCAGGTCCTGCGGAGATCACCCTGGGCGGCGGCGTCACCGGCCTGGGCTGGAACGCCTTCTACAAGGACGCCAAGCTCACCGCCGTGCTGGGCAGCCAGCAGAACCTGCTGGTGGAGCGCTGCGACTTCACCGAGACCCCGGACGTGGTCTGGGACGGCAAGACCAGCATCCCCGCCGGCGATTGGTCCCGCGTTCCCGCCGGCACCACCGTCACCGTCAGCGGCAGCGTCCGCATCGACGGCACCCTGATCATCGAGGACGGCGCCAAGGTGGAGGTCGCCCCCGGCGGCCGCCTGAACATCGGTATGGACGCCGAGGTGGACCAGAGCAAGATCTCCTGGATCTATGTTCCCACCGTTCCCGCCGAGCCCGAGCAGCCCGCCTTCCGCTTCGAGGATGTCCAGGATGAGAACGCCTTCTACTTCGCGCCCGTCTACTGGGCTGTGGAGCAGGGCATCACCAACGGTGTCACTGCGGACCTCTTCCAGCCCAACGGCACCTGCACCCGGGGTCAGGCCGTGACCTTCCTGTGGCGGGCCGCCGGTTCTCCCGAGCCCAAGGGCACGGAGATGCCCTTCACGGACGTGGCCTCCGGCAGCTACTGCGAGAAGGCCGTCCTCTGGGCCGTGGAGAACGGCATCACCAACGGCACGACGGAGACCACCTTCAGCCCCAACGCCGGCTGCACCCGCGCCCAGATCGTGGCGCTGATCTGCCGCAGCCAGCAGGGGACTCCCGCGGCGGGCGACCTGCCCTTCACGGATG